>CAZWSY010000005.1:70183-103998 GCA_964636775.1 uncultured Lishizhenia sp. | reverse complement strand
CACTATTTCAGCTAACAAAACAAAAAACTGGTACGTATGAGCCCACTCAATTTAAAAAATAGAACATTTGTTTTTCTCTTTAAGTTTCGTCATATCTATTCGTTTATTTCTGCATGCGGGTTTTCTCTCTTAATAAACGCGCTAATGCTGTTCAAAATGTCGTTGAAGTTGGTGAATTTTACACTCCGCAGAATCCTTGATCCATCGAAGGTTGTCTCAATTAATCTTTTCATAATTTTAAGAAGGTATCGAAAACAACTGTTGTAAGTCAATCCTCTGTCCACCTAACGATTAATTTTTCCGTTCAACATTATATTGATTGACTCTATTCCATTGAAAACTTTTCTTTACGGCATATTTCAGCTATGATAAAAGTAGAAAACCTCAGAAAAGAATTCGAACTTTCCCGTCAACAACGAAAAGAATTGGGAACAGATGACCGAATTTCGGTTGCCGTGGACAATGTGTCATTCGTTTGTGAAAAGGGTAAAGTTTTCTCCCTACTCGGACCAAATGGTGCAGGAAAAACCACAACGCTACGTATGCTTTCCACTATTTTTACGCCAACTTCAGGGACAATTGAAATTGCAGGAATTGATGCAGTAAAATATCCTCAAGAAGCGCGAAAAAAGCTTGGATTTCTAACCGGTTCAACAGGTTTGTATGCACGATTAACCCCTGTTGAAGTGGTTGATTATTTCGCAGATTTATACCAAGTCCCTAGAAATGAAAGGGAAGAAAGAAAAAAATATTTGTTCAACCTGCTTCAAATGAATGATTTTCTAGGGAAACGAATAGGAAAGTTGAGTACAGGAATGAAGCAAAAAGTTTCGATTTGTCGCACGATGATTCACGATCCTGAGGTGGTCATTTTTGACGAACCAACAAGCGGATTAGATGTGATTACAGCTGCAAATATTATTCAATTGATCAAAGATTGTCGCGACCAAAACAAAACTGTCATTTTCTCAAGTCACATTATGAGTGAAGTGGATTTATTGTGTGATGATTTGTCCATTATTCATAAAGGAAAATTAAAGTATTCTGGCACAATGGACGATTTCAGAAGCAATATGGAAGCACCAAATCTAACAGCCGAATTTATCCAAATTGTTAACCTTTAAATCGAACAAAATGATTTTCACAATATTCAAAAAGGAGTTAATAGACACCCTCCGCGACCGACGAACACTAATGATGATGCTAGTGATTCCCGTTTTGGTTTTCCCTATTATTATGAATCTTTTTGTAACAATTTCCGCCTCGTTTCAAAAGGAAGCAGCAAGCAAAACGCTGAATATTGGTGTATTAGGAAGTAAAGACAATCCAATCGTCAAAGATTTAATTGCAGCACCAGAAGCATTAGGGAAAAAGAAAGTTGTTTTTTACACAGACACTGCTTTGTTGCGAAAAGACATTGAAAAAGACAGTGTTCAATTGGGCTTATTCGTACATGACGACGCCGCTAAATTGTTAGAAACCTTCAAACCTATCGCCATAAATTGGTTGTTTGATGGAACAGATTTAGGGATGCAAGAACGCGCCGAATTGTACATGGGCTATTTGGAAGACAAATACCAAAACGCACGCTATCAAGCTTTAAAAATAAATCCTGTTGAAGTGAAGCCATTTTTCACGGTTTACTCCAATGTGGCTTCCGACCAAAAAATGATTGGTCAATTGGCTGGAGGGTTTTTGCCTTACATATTTATTGCTTTTGGATTTATTGGTTGTATGTATCCAGCTATTGATTTGTTTACTGGAGAAAAAGAGCGTGGTACTATTGAAACGTTACTCACAACACCTGTTGCACGTTGGCAAATTCTGTTCGGAAAAATGATCGTGGTTGTTTTATCCGGATTAACAGCTGCCACTTGTGCTTTATTAGGGCTTTACTTTTCGATAGAATTTATGAATGTCGTTGAAAATGCTGAAATCATGGCTATTGTAAAAGGTATTTTGAGTGTAAAATTCATATTGACCTTGTTTTTATTACTTTTCCCTCTAACCATTTTTTTCGCTGGGGTTATGATTCCGATTGCTGTGTACGCGAAAACGTTTAAAGAAGCACAAAGTATAATTACCCCTCTTAATATTGTGGTGGTTTTACCTGCCATGGTTGGCTTTTTTCCAGGTATTGAATTGAATGCAATTACGGCATGTATTCCAGTTGTAAACGTTGTTTTATCATCCAAAGAATTAATTGCTGGAACACTTGAATGGGGATATTTGGCCTTGAGTTTTGGTGTGATGTTGACATTGGCAATGTTGTCCGTTTTTGTGTCATACAAGCAATATGGGAAAGAGAGTAATGTGATTGCTTCTTAATGTGATTCCGCCGCGGATGACTAATGTGCTAATTGCTTAATGTTCTAATGCCTAACATCCTAAAGTCCTATCTTTGCCCTCAAATGAAACACTTTCTACTTTTTTGGTTGATGGGAATTACGTCAATTTTCTTCTCACAGCGCAATGTGAAAGACTCTTCTATTTCAACTGCCCTTGTTGGTTTACATTACAATGGAATGTGGCCGGGAGGCGATTTAGCAGAACGCTATGGGTTTTGGAACCACGTTGGAATTAGTGTAGGACATAAAACAGTAAAGAATTGGTATTATGGACTCGATGCCAATTTTATGTTCGGAAACAATCTCAAAGTGGATAGCCTTTTTACCCACCTTGAAGACGAATTCGGAAGAGTAACAGATATCAATGGGGATATTGGTGTGATAATGACTTACCCTCGAGGGTTGAATGTGAATTTGAGTGGAGGAAGATTGTTTAACGTTTTTGCGCCTAATAAGAACTCGGGAATTTTAGTTCATGCTGGAATGGGCTTTTTGATTCACCGAATAAGGATTGAAACCAATGACCAAGTTATTCCTCAGGTTGAACTGGATTACCGCAAAGGTTACGACCGTCTAACTTCAGGAGTGAATTTTCATCAATTTGTTGGCTATTCGTTTTTGGCCAACGGTGGAGCATGGAACTTTTACGGTGGATTTTATGCCCAACAAGGATTGACTAGAAATAGGAGGGAAGTTTTCTTTGACCGCCCGAATGAGGTTGTTTCCAAAGATTTACGACTTGATTGGCAAGTTGGGTTTAGACTGGGTTGGTACATTCCTTTTTATAAAAGACTTCCAAAAGATTTCTACTACAATTGATTAGGTCGATTTACACTTTTTTTGTTCATGCCTATACCCAACTAATTCGTGTGGCTGGGTTGTTCAATCCGAAAGCAAAAGCTTGGTACGATGGTCGGAAAAATTTAACCTCAATTGTTTCTTCAGCCCCTAAAAATGCTTTTTGGTTCCATTGTGCCTCTCTTGGAGAATTTGACCAAGGATTGCCTTTGATGAACGCACTCAAAGAAAAATATCCGAATACGGAGGTGGTGGTCAGTTTTTTTTCTCCCTCAGGAAAAGAACATTATCAAAAACGAAAAAATCACCCTGTCGATTTCTCTTGTTATTTACCAATTGATAGCAAATCAAATGTTCGAGCATTCGTGAATGAACTTTCTCCAAAAAGTTGTTTTATTATAAAATATGAGTTCTGGCCAAATTTGCTTGCCGTTCTTCACGAAAAAAAAGTGCCGATTTATTCAGTTGCGACTTTGTTACGACCGAATCAAATTTATTTTCAATGGTATGGTTCATGGTTTCGCAAACACCTCAATTTGGTGAATCATTTTTTTGTCCAAAATTCGGAGACTGAACAACTGTTAAAAGCAATTGGTATTGTGAATATTAGTATTGTTGGTGATTTACGTTTTGATACTGTTGTACAACGAAAAAATCAAATTTCTCCTCAAAACGACATTATTGAAGCCTTTTTACAAGGACAAAAAGCTATAATTTTTGGAAGTAGTTGGCGAGAAGAAGAAGAAATTTTATTGGCATTTAAACCGCATTTAAACGGTTGTAAAATCATTTTGGCTCCCCATAACGTGGATGAAAAAAACTGTGAACGGTTGATGAAACAATTTGAAAATTCAGCAGCGCGATACACAAAATTTAAAGCAGGGGATTCATCCAAACCGATTTTAATTCTTGACACCATTGGACATTTAGCTTCGGCTTACGCTTATGGGGAATTAGCCTTAATTGGTGGAGGATTCCGTGGGCAACTTCACAACATTTTGGAACCAAGTGTTTATGGCTTACCTGTTTTATTTGGACCTAAACATGAAAAATTTCCAGAAGCAAAACAATTTATAGAAGCTGGAATTGGTTTTGAAATCCAAAATGTAAACACATTTTTGTCTGTAATTGAAGGGCTTCGCCAAAAAGACAAGCTCAATTTCAAAATCGATACTTTCCTCGCGTCAAATATTGGAGCCACAAAACGAGTTGTTTCTCACCTTTTCAACTTTAAGTATTAAATGAAGAAATAGATATTGAAATCAATCTTATATTGACACAATATTCTTCTTTCTTTAAGAGAGTCCTAAAGTCTTAATGTGCTAGAGGTTCTCCGCCGCGGCGGAGTGCTAATGTATTAATGTCCTTCCTTCCAAAAACGAGGCCTAAAATCCGAAAGTCTCTCCGCCGCGGCGGAGTCCTTAAGTTCTAACATCAAAAACCTACTCCCCTGTAATATGGAATTGACTAAAGTTTTTATCGACAGTGATTATCGTTAAGTTACCCTCTGTTTGAAATTCAGAATTGAAGCGCTGATCATCGACGTAGATACTCTTAATTGCAAATGGAAGGTTGTGAATCCTCAATTTAAAAGTCTTATACTCTGCATCGTAATCCCCTTCTTTGTGTTGGTTGATAACAAAATCATTGTGACGACCAATTACTTGTAAAGTTCGAAGTGAAAAACGTCCTTTTTTGTAGTCGTAACCATCTCCGCCGTCTGCGTAAATGCGCGATTTTGTAGGCTCGTTGGAGAAATAAACATCAATCGTGAGTTCTTCAATTTTCTTTTCACCAACATATTGCTGAATAGGGTATTTTGGAATACAAGCACCTTCTTTGATGAACACTGGAATTGTTTCCATTGTAGCATCAACCCAAACTTCTTCACCACCCAAAATGCGTTCACCTGTCCAGAAATTAATCCAATTTCCCCGAGGAATATACATTCTTCTACCTTGAGAATGGGGCTCTAATATTGGACACACTAGAATATGGTTTCCAAAAATGAATTCATCTGTACGGAAATGCGTCTGAGAATCCTCTTGGTCGAAGTAAAACAATGGTTTAATCATGGGTGTACCGTATTGTCTGTACTCCCAAAACATAGTGTACAAATAAGGCAACAATTGGTAACGCAATTCAATAAAAGAGCGAACGATATCCAAAACATCCTTCCCAAATGACCAAGGCTCCTGATCTCCGTGATGTCCTGAACTGTGAACACGACAAAAAGGATGAAAAACTCCTAATTGCACCCAACGAGCGAAAAGTTCACCTGTAGGTTGTTCAGCAAAACCGCCGATGTCCGTTCCAGTAAAACCCATTCCTGAAATATTCAAGCGTTGAACCTGAATGTTTGCTATCCAAAGGTGTTCCCAAGTTGCAACGTTATCGCCTGTCCAAGACGACGTGTAGCGTTGCGTTCCACTGTATGCCGCACGAGTGATAATAAATGGTCTTTTTGGGTAAGCGTATTTCTTCACACCTTCATAAGTTGCACGTGCCATTTGCATACCATAAACATTATGTGCTTTGCGGTGCGAACACGGATGTCCGTCATAATTATGTCGAACGTCTAAAGGGAAGGTTTTTCCTGGAATTTCCATTACAGCAGGTTCGTTCATGTCGTTCCAAACGCCTTTAACTCCAACATCTTCAATTAATTCTTTGAATAAAGTTGCCCACCATTTCCGCACTTCAGGATTGGTGAAGTCGGGGAAATAACATTCTCCTGGCCAAACTTTTCCGCGCATTAATGGGCCGTCGGAACGTTTACAGAAATAACCTTTTTCCATCGCTTCTTTGTAAACGCTGTATTCTTTGTCCACCTTTATTCCCGGGTCAATAATTACAACGACTTTAAAACCCTCGTCTTTTAGTTCTGCAACCATTTTTTTCGGGTCAGGAAAATAAGATTTGTTCCAAGTAAAGCAACGGAAACCTTCCATGTAATCGATGTCTAGGTACAAGGCATCACAAGGAATGGAAAGTTCTCTGAATTTTTTTCCAATTTCTCGGAAGGTACTTTCGGGATAATAACTCCATTTACACTGATGATAACCCAACGCCCACATTGGCGGCATTTCAGGAACTCCAGTCAATTGAATGTAATTTTTAATCACTTCCTTGCTTGAAGGTCCATAAAAGAAGTAGTAATCCAATTCTCCACCATCGGCCCAGAATGAAGTAACACTCATTCGCTCATGTCCGAAATCAAAGTGACTTCTAAAGGTGTTGTCAAAGAAAATTCCGTAAGCAGTGTTATGATTTAATCCGATGTAAAATGGAACAGTTTTATAAATTGGATCTTTGTCTTTTCCAAAGGCGTACTCGTCTGTATTCCAGTTTGTAAAACGCATTCCTTTTAGGTTCATGTGGCTAGGTTTGTCGCCTAAACCATAAAAATTCTCTCCCTTCGGACTGTGTTTCGACATTTTTACGATGTTTCCACCGTACTCTAAATTTTCCTCCCAATGGAATCCGAGTTCATCCTCCAATATAGCTTGACCTTCAAGGGTATAAATCCCAATTCTAAGGTTTTCTTTTGCAACGTAAATTTTAACTTTTGCTGTTGTAATAACAAAATAATCTTGGTCTTCACTGAAATTCAAGTCATTGTATCCTCGAGGGTAGTCGTCCGCAAGCGCATACGAAAAATCATCCTCGAATGCACCTTCTGTCGCGTAGCGAAAACGTACAACACTGTCTCTGAGAATAGTTAATCTTAATACTACGTCGTTTTTGGTATGAAAGGTGTAGGTATCCACTTCCTTCTCAAATCCAACAACTGCTTTCGGAAATAGATTACCTTTGTATTCAAGTTCGGTATTAATTATCATCTTTTATTTCTTGGTTTATTTAACTGATTTATAAATACTTATTGCCAATGGGGCTAGAGTAAATTCCATAGAGAAGGGTAGGTGATGCATAGGTTCAGCATCTGCAAATCGAGCAGAGGTTTCAACAACTCCTGAACCTCCAAACTGCGTATCATCACTGGTCAAAATTTGCTGCCATTTTCCTTTAGACGGAATACCTATCCGGTAATTTTCTCGAACCATCGGTGTGAAGTTGGCAATTATGAGTAAGTCGTCTTTTGGTTTTTTGCCTTTTCTAAGGTAAACCAAAACACTGTTTTCATGGTCGTTATAACTTATCCACTGAAATCCGTTTGCGTCAAACTGCAATTCTGAAAGGGCGCGTTCTTCGCGGTAAAGTCCATTCAGTGCTTTCACCCAATTCTGTATGCCTTGGTAATCTGCATATTCGAGTAAATGCCAATCCAAACTTCCTTCAAAATTCCACTCACTTTCTTGTCCAAATTCGCTTCCCATGAACAATAACTTCGTCCCAGGGTGTGTAAACATACAACCATAAAGCAAACGTAAATTCGCTCGTCTTTGCCAATGATCGCCTGGCATTCTGCCCATTATACTACGTTTTCCATACACTACTTCATCATGACTCAATGGAAGCATGAAATTTTCTGTGAAGGCGTAGGTGAGTGAAAAACTTATATCGTTGTGGTGGTATTTTCTGTAAACAGGTTCCTTTTTGAAGTATTGCAAAGTGTCGTGCATCCAACCCATCATCCACTTCATTCCAAAACCTAAACCACCAATTCCTGTTGGACGACTAACCATTGGAAAACTTGTACTTTCTTCCGCAATAGTCTGAACATCTGGATAATTGGTGTAAACCGCGTAATTCAAATCCTTCAAAAATTCAATGGCTGCAAGATTTTCTCTTCCTCCAAATGCATTAGGTTCCCATTCTCCGTCTTTGCGACTGTAGTCTAAATAAAGCATAGAAGCTACTGCATCAACACGCAATCCGTCTGCATGATATTGGTCGAGCCAGAAAAGCGCATTGCTGATTAAAAAAGACCTTACTTCTGGGCGTTCATAATTGAAAATCAATGATTTCCAGTCGGGGTGATAACCTTTTCTTCGGTCGGGGTGCTCGTAAACATTTGATCCATCAAAAAATCCTAGCCCGTGTGCGTCATCAGGAAAATGAGACGGTACCCAATCCAAAATCACACCAATTCCTTTTTGATGAAAAGCATCCACTAGGTACTTAAATTCTTGTGGCGAACCGAAACGAGAAGTTGGCGCGAAATATCCTACCAATTGATATCCCCAAGAAGGATCGTAAGGATATTCCATGATGGGCATAAATTCAACGTGAGTGAAACCCATTTCCGCAACATAACTCACTAAATCGTCAGCTAATTCTTTGTAAGATAAACTTTTATTTTCTTCGATTTTCCTTTTCCAAGAACCTGCATGAACTTCGTAAACGGAAAAGGGTTGGTCTAGCGCATTATTTTTCTTGCGGGCATTCAACCATTTTTTATCTTTCCATTTGTAATCTGCGTTCCAAATGATAGATGCTGTACGTGGTGGATGTTCACAATATCTTGCAAAAGGGTCTGCCTTTTCGGTAATTACCCCGTTATGGTGGCTATGGATACGGTATTTGTAAATTTCGCCGTGTCCCACTTCGGGAATAAATCCTTCCCAAATTCCTGAGCCGTCCCAACGAACAAAAAGCGGATGATTTTCAGAAAAATGGTTGAAATTTCCGATGACAAAAATTGCCTTAGCAGACGGAGCCCAAACAGCGAAATAAGTTCCTTTAATACCGTTTAATTCACATGTGTGTGCACCCAATTTTTCATACAAACGAAAGTGTTTTCCAGCACGGAAAAGTTCGATGTCGAATTCTGTTAAAAAGCTATGTGCGATAACGTTTTCCATGCTTTATTCTTTATTGTTCATAATACTTTTTATTCCTTTCAGTGGAATAATTGCCCAATCTGGACGAGAGTTTAATTCATAACCCAATTCGTAAACAGCTTTTTCAGTTAGGTGATATAATAAGATGAATTCTTGTTCTTTGTGATAACCTAAATTAAGTGTTCCGAAGGAGTAAATTCGTTGCATGTAAGCTTCCAAACAAACCGCAACGATGTAATTGAATAGCTTTTCACCTGCTTCAAAAAGGTGTTCAGTTTTATAATTCAATTTATCGCGGTTGTTCAATATTGCCGCGAAGAGAGCATAATGGAAACTTCGGAAAAGACCAGCCACATCTTTAAGTGGCGGTTGTTTGATTTTCCTATCGCGAATGGTGCTTTCAGGCTCACCCTCAAAATCGAGGATTACAAAATCATTATCGGTTACTAAAATCTGTCCGAGGTGATAATCGCCGTGAATACGAATGCGTTCACCTTTCAATTTGGTCCAATCAATGTCCAGGAAAAATTTACGAATAGCCTTTTTGTTGTGTAAGAAACTTTGTGCTAGTTCAAAAGCCTCTCCATCCAAGGTATGCAAATTGTTTTCAATAAGATTTAGTCGATTTTGAACTTGATATATCAATCGATTTTTAAGCCAAACACTGTAATCGCCATTAAAAGTTGTTGACGTAAAATTAGTGTCTGTATAATTGCTACCCAAAGCTATGTGCATGTCAGCTGTACGTTCACCTAACAATTTCACCTTGAAGAAAAATTCCAATCCAACGAAATCAATGTACTCATGTGGCACTTGCTGGATAGATAAATGACTAAAAAGCTTTGTGGTTGGTAAACGACTGATATCCACATTTTTGCGCTCTAAATTTTGGTAAGCTTGTAATAAAAGGTCATTGAAATACGTCCAAGCATCACATTTATTAGGAACCAATTCTTGCATTAAAGTAAGCGTAATCGCATCTTTGAAATGTGCCATATTTGCGCTTCCTCGGTAGGGTGGTGTACCCGTAAAACCTTGTTGTTGCGTTAGAAAACGGTTGATTTCATAGTCTGGATTGACATCAATAAAAATGCGTCGGAAAAATTTCATTACATACTTTCCATTATATATAATGCTAGTGTTGCTTTGTTCGCCACCCATAAAACGCGAACTTTCGTAAGCCTCATTTTTTACTGAGTCATCACAATGAAAAGTCAGGTGGGTGTTTTGACATTTTTTCGAACCAACTGTGTGTTCAAACCAAAGTTTTCTAAAATCTTCAATATCCAAAGCCTCAACGAGATAACCTGGTCCATCGTCGAATGTTGCGGCACCTATAATGTTGTTTGCGTCAGTGAGCTCGTGTTCCAGCATAAATGCAATGGTCACGAAATAATTTTGGAAAAAAGATTCTTCATAGTTCACCTCAATCAACACTCCAAAATAATTGTGCTGCTCACTCGATAGATGAAGATGATCAATGATTTCAATGTTTTTTATTGTTGAAACCTTTCCGCCGTACCAACGTTTTCCGACGATATAATCTTCAAAAATATCTTTAGGAAATTGTTGCACAAAAGCATCACACTGAAGCGCATTTTTCCACATACAAGGGTAAACTGGACGCTTAATCGGTTCAATTTCCGGTAGGTTGAGTTTTTTTGCCATAACTTAGAAAGTTACATGAAACACATGAAAAGGAAGACTTGGATGTAATTCAACATAATTCCAGGCTTTATCCCAAACATAAGAATCACCTGTAACTAAATCATGTACGCGAACAGGGTGTCCCTCATGAACGCCAAAATGTTCTAGAGGCGTTTGTACCCATCCACTTTGCATGCTGTGAGGATCTAAGTTAACAACAACGAGTACGTGGTTTTTTGCTTCAAAATCCCATTTATGGAATGCCAATAATTGTTCATTTTCAATGGAAAGGAAACGAATATTGTTAGTTTGTTGTAAAGCAGGATGTGCGTGTCGAGCTTGATTCAAAACAGTCATGATTCGCGTAAGGTTGTTTTCCTTGTCCCAATTCCAATGACGAAACTCATATTTTTCACTGTCCATGTATTCCTCTTTACCAGGAATAGCAGCACTTTCCAACAATTCGTAAACAGGTCCGTAAACACCAAGGTTTGAACTCAAAGTTGCAGCAAGGGCATATCGTTGTAAATGAATGCTTTCGTTTCCGCTTTGCAAATGCCAAGGATTGATATCTGGTGTGTTTGGCCAAAAATTTGGACGGAAAAAATATTGACTTTCAGTTTGAGTTAACTCAGTCAAGTATTCAGTTAATTCATGTTTATTATTCCTCCAAGTGAAGTAAGTGTAGCTTTGCGTAAATCCTTGTTTGGCTAGTTGAGCCATTATTTTTGGTCGTGTAAATGCTTCTGAAAGGAATAAGACTTCGGGATGCTTGAGTTGAACTTGTTGAATCAACCAACCCCAAAAATGAAACGGTTTGGTGTGTGGATTATCAACACGAAAAACAGAAATGCCGAATTCTTCAACCCAATAAAGAGCGGATTTTAACAATTCATTCCAAAGGTTTTGCCAATCTTCTGTTTCAAAATAAATCGGTAAAATATCTTGGTATTTTTTCGGTGGATTCTCTGCATATTGAACGGTTCCGTCAGGTCGCCATTTGAACCACTGCGGATGTTCTTTCACCCACGGGTGGTCGGGAGCTGCTTGTAAAGCAAAGTCCATTGCAATTTCAATACCCAATTTTTTCGCTGTTTTCACCAATGAACGAAAATCATTTTCATTTCCTAAATCGGGGTGTAAACTCATGTGGCCACCAAAACGAGAACCAATACCCCAAGGACTTCCTACATCGCCTTCCTTTGCGTCTGTGGCGTTGTTTTTCCCTTTTCTATTCACCTCGCCTATCGGGTGAATAGGAGGAAAATATAAGGTATCGAAGCCCATTTTGGCAACTCTTGGCAACAAGGCCTCACAATCTTTAAAAGTTCCATGTCGTCCCTCCTCACGAGAAGAAGAGCGAGGAAAGAATTCATACCACGTGGAAAACAATGCTTTTTGTCTTTCTACTCGCCAAGGTAAAATCGTGGATTTTGTAGATAATTCATTCGAAGGAAATGCGATAAAAAGTTCTTCCAACGAATCTCCAATAACCAATTCAATGGATTTGTTATCGTTCGCTACTAATATCTTTTGGTAGGAATCTAATTTTTTATGTTCAGTTTTTTTGGCTTTTGACAAGAGTGCTTTCACGTATTCCGCGCCTTCCAAAAGTTCACTTTTAACATCTTGAGAAGCCGCTATCTTTTTGCGTGTTCCATACAACCAATTTAAAGGCCAATCTACCCAAGCTTCAAGGAAATATTCGTGAGCACCTTCTTCCGTTGCAGACATTTTAGCATCCCAACGGTCATTTACTGTGGGTTTCATATCAACTTTTTCCCATTTTTTAGATTTTTCTTTTCTGAAAAAAAGTTGAGCACGAAGAACATCGTGTCCATCTGCAAGGATATCAGCACTAACTAAAATTGGTTGGTTTACGATGGTTTTTAGAGCAAAAATTCCACCATCAATACAAGGTTGAATGCGTTCGATGATGACACGTTCTTGATTGCGCGCTTTCATAGGCGGATAGGATTAAGTGTACAATTGACACAAATATATTATTTATTGGAAAATTGGAGGATTTCGTTATGCCGAAATTCAATTTGTATTAAGGAAAAAGTTGAGAAGGTAGACTTACTAAAACAACCTCGTAATGGTATAAATTTTCAATTCACCAATCCAATTAGGCTGTTCATTCGTAATTGAGGATCAACGCTTCGTGGTCGGTAAATTCTAATTAGTTGGACGGACAATTTGATAAGGCTTACACAATTTTTTCAGCTAAGACCAATTGTCAGTATTCTTAAAACTTTGAATTGATTGTAACCAGGTGTTTCAATCTTGGTAGTTACATTCTTATCAAATAGTGATAAGGGTTGGTAATGGAATAAGTTTTTTCCAATTATCTAAAACCCTTGCACACCATTCACAGTAGTATATTTCAAAATATTCTTCTTGTCAGGGTGGATTCTAGCAAAAGCAGATTGAACAGCCAATGTTCCTTCATGGAATCCACAAAGAATTAATTTCAGTTTATTTTCATAGGTATTCACATCTCCCACAGCATAAATTCCCGGAATATTGGTAGAATAATCCAAGGTGTTGACCTTAATCGCATTTTTCTCAATTTCTAATCCCCAATTTCCAATCGGACCTAGACTTGGTTTTAGGCCGAAAAGTGGTATGAAATGGTCAGTATCACGTATGATTTCTCCGTCTTTTTGATGTGTAATAATTACTTGTTCTAATTGATTTGAGCCTTTTAATCCAGTAACCTCAGCTTCTGTGATTAGTTTAATTTCTCCTTTTTCAGCAAGGTCAATAACGCGTTGAACTGAGTCTAAATGACCGCGGAAAGAGCTACTTCGATGAACTAATACAACCTCTTTAGCAATTTTTTTCTCTGTTAAGAAGATTGACCAATCCAAAGCAGAGTCTCCTCCACCAGCTATCACACATCGTTTTCCGCGATAGAATTCTGGATCACGTATAATGTATTCTACACCTTGATCTTCAAAGTCAGTGATGTTATCAATAGGTGGTTTACGAGGTTCAAAAACGCCAAGTCCCCCTGCAATTATTACAATTGGAGCCTCGTGTTTTGTGCCTTTTACGGTGGTCACAATAAATTTTCCATCTTCGGTTTTATCAATGGTCATCGCCGCTTCACCAAGTGTAAATCCAGGCTTGAAAGGTGCTGCTTGTTCCATCAAATTATCGATTAGTTCTCCAGCTAAAACAGATGGAAAACCAGGGATATCGTAAATTGGTTTTTTAGGATAAATTTCAGAACATTGTCCCCCAGGTTGAGGAAGAGAATCTATAAGATGGCATTTTAATTTCAGAAGTCCTGCCTCGAAAACAGTGAATAAACCCACAGGACCTGCGCCGATGATAATAATATCTGTTTGAATCATTTTGAAAATTTGAAGCCGCAAATTTAGACATTTAAGCCTAAGCGATGTTGAGGAAGAACTAACAAGTTTCGCACTAAAAAAGTTCGAGTTAAAAATTTACCTGCGCCTGAATTCTCAGTAAAAATCCAGATTCCATATAATTTCTCCTTACAAAGTCTTGTGTTACACGGTCGGAATAAACAAAAGCGGTTACAAGTTCAAAGTTTTTATTGGGTTGCCACTCAACACCAGCTTCAATTTCCTTAACTAGATGTGAGCGAGCGTCTGTTTCATGTTTTTTACCACCAGAATAATACTGTAAGCGTGTGTAGGGAATAATCGTTTGTTTTTTCAAATCTATTTTGTAGTTCATGGTCAAAAAGCCACCGGCTAATGGTTTCACTTCTATGGAATCTGTTTGCGCGTTGAATATTGGTCCTCTACCATAATTTGCTTCCAATAAAATTCCGAATGGTTTTGGGTATAAAACAAAAGTACCTGCAACTCGTCTGTCTAGGTAAAGATTGTCAGTATTCAATTTTGTGCTAGGGGAAATAAAGGTATTTCCGAAACTGTATTGACCTGTGTAAAACTGGATAGAAGGCTCAATGATTTGACTTTTCACTTTAAATGGCCAAGTAGCCCTTGCCACAAAATGTTTATTTGAATTTAATTCTGGTCGGTTGGCTGTTTGTCCGTTGTAGAAACCTAAACCTAGAATTCCATAATCACCTGAACCCTTTAATCCTTGAGAAACTAAGTCAGCAAAAAGTTTTCTTTTTTCAAATGGTGCCCAATAAAAAATTGCACCTAAATCCCTTTCATTACTCAGTGCACTGTTTAATGCATCGGCTCTGTCCAAAGGCAAACGATTCTGACTGGATTGCATATTTTCAAAACCAAATGGAATCTTACTTTGCCCAAGCCGTATGCGAAATTCTCCTTTCTTATCCAATGAAACATCAAAATAAGCATCACGAATTTGGGCAAAATGAAGCGCGGTAGAACTAGCAGAACTAGCAAAATCAGGTTGAATATAAAGATAAACCCTTGGGTGAATTTGTCCAAAAAATATCAATCGAATTCTACGAAAGAAAAAACTATTGTTTGTTCCCCAACTTCTATCGCATTGTTCACATGAAAGATTTGGATTACTTTGATAAAGTCCGTTGAGACGTACTTGAGCGTAGCCTCGTAAATTAACTTTTTTGTACCATCCTTCAAGTGAGGCTTTTGAATTATTCAAAGAGTCTTTTTGTGCAATGACTAAAAGCATTTGAAAGACAAAAGTTAGAATTAAAATAGCTTTTTTCATGTTTTTAATGAGCTGCAAAACTATCCGCTTAATATTGGGGTAATACCAAATAAATAAACACTTAACGTAAGATTAAATTTGGTAACATTAAATTAACATTGGTGATTTTTGGGGTTTTCCGATTCGCCTTCTCTTACATTATTAGGTGTCGAATGTTATGTTTACGTTAACAAAAGGGCATTTCAGCTACACCCAATCCGAAGGTTCTATTTTTGCCTTAAAATTTTCACATTATGGCTGGCATTTTAAGCTACTTTCTACCAAAAGACAAAGTGTTTTATTCTCTTTTTGAAGAGGCAAGTAATAACCTTGAAACCATCGCTCACAAACTTGTACAGTTAGTTCACGAACCGGATTTCAGTAAAAGAGCTTCTCTGATAAAAGAAATGGAAGACATTGAACATCAAAACGACGAGATTACACACAAAGTTTTTATAGAACTAGGTAGAAACTTCATTACGCCTTTTGACCGTGAAGATATACACAGCTTAGCTTCTGCATTAGATGACATTGCGGACTATATCTATGCTGCAGCAAAAAAGATTAACTTTTATAAAATTGACCCGATTTCCGACCAAGGTATCCAGAAAACTGCCGAAGCAATCAAAGAAGCGGTTGCGGCTGTGAAATCGGCTGTTATGGAACTACGTAATTTGAAAAACACTCAAAAAATTATTGAGTGTGTAATCAAAATTAACAGTATAGAAAATAGTGCGGACGACATTTTCGATATGAGTATCGAGCGTTTATTCGAATCCGATGTTGACGCTAAAGAATTAATAAAGCGCCGTGAATTGTATATGGTAATGGAAACTGCAACCGATAAATGTGAAGATGCAGGGAATGTTATTGAGTCAATTGTTGTGAAATACGCCTAATCAAATCGCATGTTTACTTTATTAATTGTCGTAATTGCCGTTGCGCTTTTATTTGACCTTGTAAATGGATTTCACGATGCAGCGAATTCAATTGCAACTGTAGTCTCTACCAAGGTGCTTACTCCTCTTCAGGCTGTAGTTTGGGCAGCAAGCTTTAATGTCTTGGCTTTTTGGGTTTTTGATATGAGTGTTGGAAACACGGTTGCAAAAACTGTCGACAATACAGCGATAGATCTTTGGGTAATTCTAGCAGGATTAATTGCAGCGACATTTTGGAATTTGTTGACATGGTGGTTGGGAATTCCTTCGAGTTCTTCTCATACATTAATTGGTGGTTTTGCGGGAGCAGCAGTTGCTCATGCGGGATTTGACGTGATAGCTGGAGGTGAAATCTTGAAGGTTGTTTTATTTATTTTTCTTGCTCCCTTCATCGGTGGATTTATAGCCTATCTCATTGCTATTGTTACAATTAGTAGAAATTTTTGGGGTAAAATGGCTGTTATCTTGGGTTTATCTGCAATCACCATATATTCCATGAATTTTATGATTCGATTTATGGACATGAAGCCAATCATGATGTATATTGTTATTGCTATGATAGCCGTTTTTGTAATAGTTTATATCTGGTTTGAAGTTAGAAACCGTGAAAAACCTTCGGCATTACGCGAGGCTAATATGCATAAGAAATTACAACTTCTTTCTTCAGCTGCTTTTTCACTCGGACATGGAGGTGCTGATTCTCAAAAGGTAATGGGAATTATTTGTGCAGCCCTACTGGTTTATGGAAATCTTGAGAGAGAAGGTAAAATAGAAAAAGGAATCCCGGAATCTTTTAAAATTTCTGAATTGGTACAAATTGAGTTTCATGATGAAGAGGGAAAATTAGATAAATTCAAACCTGAAATTGCATTAGTAAACGGGCAAATATTTTTGAAAGATCATGACGAGGTAAAAACTTTAAATCATGAACTAGTCTATAACAAAAAAGGCAAAAAAATTACAAGTGCTGATGTTCCATCACTTAGGGAAATTAAGAATGAATTTCATAAAATTGAAGTTTTTTACACTGGTCATGCCTTGTGCGACGCCAAATTAGGAGACACCATTTTTAATGACAAAGTATTGAATAGAAATTATGCATACAGTGCTGCTTTCATGCCATTCGTGGACAAATCATCATTAAAAGTTCTTCCAGAATTCAAACTCAAAACTAAAGTTCAATCGGAAACAATGCCTTTCTGGATTGCTTTTGGTTGTTATTTAATGATTGGAATAGGTACTTTAATGGGTGGTTGGAAAATTGTGAAAACAATGGGAACGAAAATCACAAAAGTGACTCCGCTTGAAGGAGTTTGTGCTGAGACATCAGGTGCTTTAACATTATTTACAGTTTCCCAATTCGGAATACCAGTTTCAACAACACACACAATAACAGGTTCAATAATAGGGGTGGGAGCAACCAAGCGTTTAAGCGCTGTACGTTGGGGAGTTACTATTAATTTATTGTGGGCTTGGGTGCTTACAATTCCTGTTTCTGCGTTTCTTGCCGCATTGATTTATTACACTATTTTGCTGTTTAAGTAACATACGTTTAATTGTTCTTTCACATTTTCTTCTATTTTTGTGGGAACTATAATCAAAACGTATATGAAAAAACTGTTATTCTCTGCTATGGCTTTATGCCTAGCCACATGGAGCTTTGGACAGGTGATTTTCTCTGGAATTTCTCCTGAAAGCATTGCTGGAAACTATAACTTTAGTTGGGCGCCGCCGTCAGCAGGTTGGGGAAGTCCTGACTTCAATACGCCGGGAACATTTATTCAAGGAACATTGAAGATAGTTGAAGATGGTACACCGGGAACAAATGACCAAGGTCATCCAATTTCTCAGGAGGGGTGCAGTCCGTTGACAAATGATTTAACTGGAAAAATAGCAGTAGTTTACAGGAATACTTGTGAATTCGGCGCTAAAGCTAAAAATGCACAAGATGCTGGAGCAATTGGCGTGATTGTAATTAACCGCGATCCTGAAGTAATCAACATGGGTGCAGGTGCAGATGGTGCCAATGTTACTATTCCTGTGGTAATGTTAACCAATACAGATGGTGCGGCATTAGTTGCTGAAATGACCAATGGAGATGTTGAGGTATTTATTGGAAACAAAACAGGATTATTTGATAACGATATTGCACTTTTGTCATCAGCAGTTCTTCGTCCAAAATATGGTGCTATTCCAGCAATGTTGGCTCAAAATGGCACAGAGTTTAACTTTGATTTAGGAGCGAGAATTTACAATCCCGGTAGTTTGGCGCAATCAGGTGTTTCGATTAGTGCTGTAATTACCAATCCTTCAAGTACTGTTGTGTATAACCAAACAATAAATGATTTATCAATCGCAGCTGGAGATAGTTTAGATGTAGATCCAACAAGCGGACAATCATTGCCTCAGTTTTCTTTGTCCAATTATCCTGCTGGAACATACACCTTAACGTACACTATTAATTTAGCCGACGGAACTACTGATGAGTATGATGCGGACAATATTATTACCACAACATTTACAATAACACAAAATGTGTATTCCTTTGGTCAGGTTAACAATCCTTCTGGTTTGCCAGAACCAGGAAACTTCTATCGTCCTTCTACCAATAATCAAACATTCTCTATTTGTTCCGTTTTAAACGATGCTAATGCTTCGAGAGCAGCAGCAACAGGATTATATTTTGCAGCAACTTCTAATAATGATGTTGACTTAGCTGGAGAGGAGATTGCATTATATTTATATCGTTGGAATGATGACTTTGCAGATTTAAACTCTCCTGGATTTGGATTCACATCGCTAGAAGAGGTTGCATCTGGATTCTATTATTTCCCAAGTAACGATTTACAAGGAGAGACCGTTTATGGTGTATTCAATACCCCTATTGCTTTACAAAACAACACACGTTATTTAGCTTGTGCACAAACCACAAACTTGAATGTATTTTTAGGTCATGAGTCAAGAACTGATTACACTTGGAACTTGGATTATTATTTGCAACCGCTAACCCCAAATGAAAGTGATGGAACTTATTTCGCTGCTGGTTTTGGTGCAGATGTACCTAACTCTTTGGCAATTCGTTTAATTGATGTGAATACTATCGGTCTTGGTGAAGAAGCAACACTTGAAGGAAAAGCATTTCCTAATCCTGCAAATGATAAATTGACTATTTCCATTGAAGGAGAAGGTTTGGCAAGTATCACTGCTCTGGATCTTTCTGGAAAAGTTTGTTTAACATCTTCATCAATCTTGAACAACGGTAATGTTGAATTAAATATTGATAATCTTGATTCAGGTTTATACATTTTCAATGTTGTGCTTGAAAACGGAAAAACTGCTAAATTCAATGTAGTTAAAAGATAATTGTAATACAAATGAACGAAAAAGGCATCGAGTTTCGGTGCCTTTTTTGTTTATGCGATAAGGAAAGTGTAGTTTTTACAATTATTCAAATTGAATAAAATGATTATTAAAAACAAAAAATTGCGTAGAAATAAAAAAACACTATTTTTGAGCCTCAATTTATAAACCGTTAAACGAAAATTTTTAATTTTTTCCTTATGAAAAAAATAATTAGCTCTCTAGCGATTGCCGTATCTCTAACATTTGGATTTACGTCCAACTATTATGCACAAGAAAATACTGAGGCTGGAACCGAAGTAGTTGATGCTGCCACTGAAAATGCTGCTCCTGCACAAGCTGCCGAGGAGGAGGAAGTTCAGTTAACTTTCGTTCAAACACTTAAACAAAAATACATTGAGGGTGATGTACTTTGGATGACTCCAGTACTTATATGTTTGATTATCGGAATGGCTCTTTCTATTGAAAGAGTAGTTTACTTAAATCTTGCAACCATTGATACAACAAAATTTTTAAATAATGTTGAAGCAGCTCTTAAGTCTGGTGGTGTTGAAGCTGCAAAAGAGTTATGTAGAAACACTAGAGGTCCAATCGCTTCTATTTATTTTCAAGGTTTGGATAGAACTGAGGAAGGTTTAGATATGGTTGAAAAATCGGTTGTTGCTTATGGAGGTGTACAAATGGGCAACCTAGAAAAAGGTTTGTCTTGGTTGCAGTTATTTATTGCTTTATCGCCAATGTTGGGGTTCTTAGGTACGGTTATTGGAATGATTCAAGCATTTGACAAAATTGTTAAAGACGGCCAAGTTTCTCCTACGACTGTTGCAGACGGTATTAAGGTTTCTCTTTTAACAACTGTGTTTGGTTTGATTGCTGCAATGTTTCTTCAAATTTTTTACAATTACATTACTTCAAAAATTGATGGTTTGGTTAATGAAATGGAAGATGCATCTATATCGTTGATTGATATGATACTTAAAAATAAAGTCATCAAGTAATTTATTTTCAAATAAATCCATTTTGTGATGAATACAAATCTCATAATAAACGTAGTTAGAATCCTTTTAGTGGTTATAGGTGTAGGAGCGAGTTTAGCTGTTATTGGAGGACCAAATGTAACAGCTGGTAAAGAGGTTTTAGAAAAATTTCGTGAGAGTACTGAAATGAATCTGGCCATATACTACACCCTTGGAATTTTGGCTGCAGCAATGCTAATTGTTATTGGTTTCTTTTTATTTCAATTAGTTACACAAACTAAAAAGACCCTGATTTCAATTTCCGGTTTACTTGTTGCGTCTATAATTTATGTTGTGTTTTATTTTGCTGGAACACCGGATACTTCTGATGCACTTCAACTTAAAAATCCTGTTTCTCAAGGGGTAGTTAACAACACAACTGCTGGGATTTATACAGTTTTTGTCTGTCTTTTGTTAGGTGTTCTAGTTATTATTGCAGGTCCTTTAATGGGGCGATATAGAAAATAGTAAACAATGGCAAAACGAGATATTCCCGAAATCAATGCTGGTTCGATGGCGGACATCGCCTTCTTACTTTTGTTGTTTTTCTTGGTTACCACAACAATGGATCGCGACCAAGCTTATGTGAGGAAAATTCCTAAGAAAATTGATGTTCCTATTGATCAAAATGTTGAAGTTGAGAAAAGAAATATCCTTGCAATTAAAGCTAATAACCAAAATCAATTGATGGTTAGAGGAGAGGTCTTTTCTGACCCTTCCAAAATTTCAGAGTTCATTCTTAAGTTTTACCAAACGAATGAAAAGGTGAATGACCCTTCTAATAATTTTCCGATGTATTCTACAACAACGTTGGCGCTTTGTGAACAACAAATGAATGAGTTGGATCGTCAGATTGAAGAAGCAGAGCGCGTTGGTAATTCAAAGTTGGCTGAGTTCTTTTTAAGTTCTTATGACGAGTGGAATAAAAAAAAACAAGCTTTAAAATTATATGGAAAAAATGAAATGCGAGAATTGGCTGTTCAGGCACACATCCGAATTGAAGTGCAAGAACAGACAGCTTATTCAATTTTTTCTCAGATTCATAATGAAATAGAGGAAGCACTTTTTGAATTGAGGGACAAGGAGTGTATGAAACTCTTTGGAGAGTCTTATGGTATTCTGAAAAGAAGACATGCGCAAGATTCTGATCCAAAGGATAAAAGTAAACTGGATCTTTTGGAAATTCTCTACCCAGGTAGAATTATAGAAGTAACGCCGAAAAACTAAACAATTATGTCAAAGTTTAAAAAAGACGGTGCTAAAGCCTCACCACAAATGAATACGGCATCCCTTCCAGATATCGTTTTCATGTTATTGTTCTTCTTCATGGTTGCAACCACATCTAAAGAAACAGACCCAACTGTTCAAGTAGATCCACCAGAAGGAACGAAAAGTACAGATTTAACACCATACAAGCAGCGTTCAGAAATTGATTTTCTTTATTTAGGTGCTCCGAGAAATCCAGCTCGAGCTTCTGCGTTCAAGTTTGGTTATGCACTTTCATTGGATAATGTCGTTCAAGCAACAGCTGATGGTTTGTATTCAACTTCTGCTGTGTCTCGTTGGAAGAAAGATAAGTTTGCACAAAAACCATCCAGAATGACTGCGCCTCTTGAAGAAGTAATTACTTGTGTAAAAGCAGATAAGACAGCACCTACAGGAATAGTTTTTGATATTCGTAAACAACTTCAAGATATTGATGCTCTTACAATTGCTTACGCTATCCGTGACAAAGGAAATATCTAAACTTGGTTAATTATTTTTTTTGAAGCCACCTAGTGTGGCTTTTTTTATGTCATTTAGTTTCCCAAATTTTGCTAATTCAATATTAAGTTTTTTAAGGTAAAAGTAACATTCATGTTAAATAAATGTTATAGTTACATGACAACAGCAATTTACCTCAATTTTAATGGTGTAGCCGAGAGGGCTTTTCACTATTACAAAGACGTTTTCAATGGCGAATTCGTCGGTGAAGTTTCACGATTTGGTGATATTGCCAGTCAAAGTCTTTCGTTTCCTGAACGCATTAAGCACATCGAGCTGAAGTTGCCTGATAATATGCTTCTAATCGGTTCTGATTTACCAGAAAATTGGCCTTATCCTTTTCAAGTTGGAAACAACGTGTTCGTTCAATTGCGACCTAAAGACAAATTCCAAGCACTGGATTGGTTTGAAAGATTGAGTAAAGACGGACGAGTATTTCAAAAAATGCAAGTAGCGGCTTGGGGTTCTTATTACGGTTCGTGTCGAGATTCCTTTGGATGTTGTTGGATGATTGATTTTCCCATAATGAATTTGAATAACGGTTTAAATAACGTTCAGTCTTCTATGCCCTTAGCGGGATAGAATAAGTTTGTATGTCTCGACTTTACTGTTTAGAGATACTATCCAATAAACACCTTTTTCTAGTTCGGAAATATTTATATCATTATTTCCAAATTTGGTTGAAAATCGTTTAACTTCTTGTCCTAATTGATTGAGTACTTTCCATTCTCCTGTGAAGTTTGATTCAAGGACAAAAATTCCATTGCTTGGGTTAGGATAAATGTTGGTTTCAAACATTCTCAATTCTGGAGTTTTTAGTTTAGAGCACGTTTTATTCCTCAAAAATTCCCAAATAAATTGTGGAGAATAAAAGTCCATATTTATTGTTCCTACGCCACCAACAAGGGTATTAATTCCAGGCCACTGATGTCCTCCACCTAAGATTCTGACTAGTTGTAATTCGTGATTTCCAACACAATTCAAGTACTTGTAAAGGGTAGGACTAGATAAATCCAATAAATCGGGATTTGGCATATTTTCCGTAATGGGTGCGCTTGAACATCCTAAGTAATTTCTCCATTTTTCCATTGAAGCATCAACACTTACCCCAGTTGTTGGGCTTCCAAAATAGGAAACAACTGCATCGGCTGTTCCATGAATATGAAGAACAGAAGTTGGGCGAAGTGGGCTACAATTTTCATACACCGTTGAGCTCATATTTCCAGAAACAGTGGCTATTCCAGCAATACATAATTCGGATTCGCAAGCCATTTTATTACTCATAAATCCACCATTAGAAAAGCCTGTAAAGTAAATTCGTGATTCATCAACATTGAAATTATTTAGGAAATGTTGAACTAAACTTTCCAAAAAGCCTTTGTCGTCTGCAGTTGAAACCGTTACGTTCATATCTGCATTCCAAGCATTTTCAAGTCCGTCGGGATAAACAGCGATAAAACCTTCCGACTCTGCAATTACATTGAATTGGGTGATGTTCATTACTCCCAAGCCTGTTTGAGTTAATCCATGCAATACCATCAACAATGGAACACTTTGATCATTTGTCCAATTGGTGGGTGTGTAAAAGGTGTATGTTCTTGTTTGCCCGTCATGATTGAATGTGGTGAAACTTTGAGCGATTGAATTGTTCACTTTCAAGAAAATGATTGATAAAACGGAGAGGACAACGATTTTCGATAAATTCATACCTATTAATTAAGAAATGGAAACCAAAGCAGTTTAGTTTTGTTGACCATAAATGTATGAATATTGACCCTAACCGCAAGGAGGAGTTACTGCTTAAACTCCGATCAGACTTGAAACTTAAAAATGAGAATTCAAATGAAATTGAAACTTTTCAGAATGAAGTGTTGCGTCCAATCTTAAAGTTTCAGCATTCCTTAATTGTGCGAAGTTTTGAGATTGAGTTAAAGAAATTGAAGCTTCATGAGCGATTTACAACCACCAACAAACAACAAAAAAAGATATTACTCAAGAACTTATTGAAGGGAACTTTTCGTGGTTTTATAATCGGACAAACCGTGGGACTAATGAAACTTGAGGAATATGATAGCTATGTAAAAAACACTTCGGACTTCGATAAACGAATTGTTGCGATGGCAGTGGAAAGATTTCTAAGTAGTGAAACACAGTAAACTTTAGCAAAAAACTCATTCTGTTCGTATTTTTGCGCTTTTCCCAAAAATAGAAGTTTATGAATTTGAATGAGAATGGACACTTTGAAGTTGGTGTTGTTGAATTATTGAAAATTGCTAAAGAGTTTGAAACTCCTTTGTACGTTTATGATGCCGATAAGATTAAGCAAAAATACAATGAACTAACATCAGCTTTTAAAGGAGTTAAATTGGGGGTGAATTATGCGTGTAAAGCACTGTCCAACATCAACATTCTCAAATATTTAAAACAACTAGGAGCAGGCTTGGATACCGTTTCTATAGAAGAGGTGGAATTGGGCTTAAAAGCTGGATTTGCACCTCAAGAAATAATGTTTACACCAAATTGTGTTTCCTTGCAAGAAATAAAGCTTGCCGTGGAATGGGGAGTGAAAATCAACATTGACAACATTTCCATTTTAGATCAATTCGGGCATGAGTACGGTGATTCTGTTCCCGTTTGTATTCGTGTGAATCCTCATATTATGGCTGGAGGAAATGTGAAGATTTCTACAGGACACATTGACTCAAAATTTGGAATTTCCATCCATCAAATGCGCCACGTGGAACGTGTTGTTAAAACCAACAATATGCGAATTGAAGGTTTGCACATGCACACAGGATCAGACATTTTAGATGTTGATGTTTTCTTGAGAGGCGCTGAAATTTTAATGGATTTAGCGTTTTCATTTCCCGATTTATCCTACCTGGATTTTGGAAGTGGCTTTAAAGTGGCGTACAAACCCAATGATTATACTACGGATATTCAAACTTTAGGCGTAAAAATGGCTGAGAGGTTCAATGCATTTTGTAAGGAATATGGTAGAGAATTGGAACTTCATTTTGAACCGGGCAAATTTTTGGTAAGCGAAAGTGGTTATTTCTTGGTAGATGTAAATGTTATTAAACATACCACAGCTACCGTTTTTGCAGGGGTAAACAGCGGCTTGAATCATCTTATTCGCCCGATGTTTTATGATGCCTACCACCACATAACCAACCTTTCAAATCCAAACGGAACACCAAGAGTTTACACTGTAGTAGGTTATATCTGTGAAACGGACACCTTTGCTTGGGATAGAAAAATTGAGGAAATTAAAGAAGGAGATGTTCTTTGTTTTCACAATGCGGGTGCTTATTGCTTTAGTATGGCATCCAACTACAATAGTCGCGTAAGACCAGCTGAGGTATTAATTATCAATGGAGAAGCAAAACTTATTCGCGAAAGGGAAAACCTAGCGGATATTTTGAGAAATCAAATTGAAGTTTTGTAAATGCGATAGACTTTAAGCGGTTATTTCCACAATAAAACAACTTCCTACTCCGATTTGAGTGGTAAAGTGAATATGTCCATGGTGGTTTTCAACGATTTGTTTGACCATTGCCAAACCGATTCCGCTACCCGAACTTTTCGTTGTGAAATGTGGTTGAAAAATTTGTTGGGCAACTTCTTCCGAAATTCCTGCTCCATTGTCTGTAATTGTCATGATTATGGAATTTTCTAATTTTTGCACACCAACACTAATTTTTGGAATCGTATTTTCGGTAATAGACTGAAAAGCATTTTTTAAAAGGTTGTTTATAACTCTCAACCATTGATCTTTATCCAACATCAAAATGCATTGTTCCATTTGATAATCTCGTTGTACATTAACACCAATTTCCGCTTCAAAAATGGTAATAACACTTTCGAGTAAAGCAATTAAATCCACACGCTCTTTAATGGGGTCAGGCATTCTAGCAAAATTGGAGAAAGCATTTGCAATTTTGGTCAAACCGTCTATTTGTTCCACTAAGGATTGAAGTACGCGTTCCATTTTTTCCTTTTCAATAGGCAAATTCGGGTCGTAAATCCGGGATAAGTGTTGAATGCTAAGTTTCATTGGTGTCAGTGGATTTTTGATTTCATGCGCCACTTGTTTTGCCATTTCTCGCCATGCACTTTCACGTTCATTAATTGCTAATTGACGAGCCGCTTCATTCAATTCCTCTAATTTTAAGTTGTAAGCCTTAATCAATGTACCAATTTCATCTTGTCCGTCGTAAGGGATTTTTTGACTTTCACCACCCAATTGCCAACTTGAAATATGAGTTCCAAGCAAACGTAAAGGCTTGATTAACCAATTCGAAACAAAAAGAGCTAATACAATGGAAAGTGCTAGTAAAAGGATAAAAACGTTGATGATAGAAACTAAAAAGCGCTGAATTTGTTCCTCGAAATCTTTTTGTTGTCCGAAGTGTTGGAGGTTGACGAAACCTAGCAAATTACCGTCGCCGTTGTAAATTGGCAGATAGGCAGAAACAAAAGCCAATTTTCCAATTGATTCTTTGTGTGAGTAAAAACTTTTGTTATTCCAACGCAATTCGTCATAAGCTTGTGCATTGATTAACTCGCTGAGAAGTCCTTGATTGAAAATTTTGGGACGAGAAGTTGCAACGAGAAAACCGTTTGGCGTGTATAGGTTTAAATCGGTTTTAAATACTTTAGAAAGGCGTATTAAGGTCGATTCCATTTTTCCTGTAAAATCATCTGAATCGAGTTGTTTTACACTTGATATTTTTCCTCTTAATTCTTCTTCAATGGAACGTAATTTGTCTGCAATAATGCGATTGGTTTGTCCCTCAAATTGATTTTTAATAAACAGGCCACTTCCTGTTCCAAACAAAATTAAACCTAAAACCACGAGCATTACAAGAGCAAATTGGAATCGGAAAGCCAATGAAAAACGGTAAGGATTTTTCTCCATGTTGTCTCTAAAGAAAGGGAAAAGAAGCAAGTGAAGACCCCACAAAGTCAAGACATAGGAAAAAGCAGAAATCTCATCAAATAAATTCCTGTTTTTTCGCGAAAGTATGATCAACGACGACGCATTTTTCCTATAAAAATGATGGTTGTACTCATCAAAGTCGAGGAAACCTTTGTCTTTTCTTGGCAAAGGCAGCGCATTCAAAGCTGTTGGATAATTGTATTCACCGTAGTGCCGAACTAATTTCCCTTCGGAATACTTTCCAATTGCATAATTTTCAAGTGACGATAACACTTTAGCATTAGACGAAATCAATAACCTTGGAAATCCAATTTCTTCAGGAATCCTTTTTGACTTAAGGGCAATTATTAATTCGTGTTTAGCGGAGTCCAAAAGAATGGGTTGGAAAATCAAATAATTGAAAGCAGAAACATCATCTTTAATATAATAAATAGTAGTATCAATTGCCGAAACTTGACCATTTCGATCTTTCAGTTTTAACCAAAATTCTCGCCTTTGAACTTCATTTCCGAATGGAGATTTTCCAAGTGAATCATACAGTAGAAATTGCAAGTCGTAAGCCTCCCACAAACCTTTAAAGTGCTTTTTCTCCAAAACGTCACCCATTTTAGAAGCACTGATATTTTCGGGATTTCCATTGCAAACCGTTTTTATCATTGGATCTAAAAGTAGTTTTTGACGAACCGATGTAAAATCTAATTCCAAATTGATGTCCTGGTCGATTGCTAATTGAGACGCATAAATTGAACGAAGCTCTGCATCCTTTTTAGCATTAAAAAAATGCAGCTCTTCCACAAAACAAGCCGCAAATAAAGCTGTGACCGCCAGATTAAAAACCAACAAACGATTTAAATTCAATGTTTTTGCAAAGTAACTATTGAGAAAATACAACAAAAGAGGAAGAACGAGTGGAAGGAGAAACGAGTCATTATTTACGATGCGATAAATGATAAATGCTACAGCAAATAAAAAGAAATAAGCAGTGAATAGGGCAGGGGAGACCTTAGTGAGTTGAACCTGTCGCACGATTCCAAACAACATTCTTTGATAGGTGAAAAACAACAGTCCGAAAAGAAGTATAACTAGTAACGCATAGAAATTTAGACTAAAAATATTGCTTAAGTCAAGTGGGATTTTTGAATGAATAACAATCATTTCAGTTGTGGTAATGACGAACCACCAAAGTGGAAAAAGCAAGATTGTAACTGACCAAAGCATCCATTTTCGTTGTACAGCCATTAAGTTACGGAACAACAACAAAGCAACAAAGGCAACTAAAATCAAATTCAAGCAAAAATCGAAGAAAGAAGAGAACCATGAGTTGTAAGCAAACAATTCAACTTGTAGAAATTCTCGTTCCCCAAATATTTTTGTCCAATTGACGTCAAGTGAAAGTAAGCGACCTGAAAATAAAGAAATTAAGAGTAGCCAAACGTACAAAGGTTGATGCTTGATGCTTTGATAGATGGCAAAAATCAAGAAGAATAAACCACAAATAAATGACAGAAGCACCCACTGATCTTTTAGGGAAGAATCGTTTTTCTGGTTAATTTCTTGAACGAAGAATATAGCCTTGCCGTATTTGTTTTCAATTGCTTGACCTTCTTCAGGATTCAAACTTATATTCAGGTTAAATTGCGATAAACTAGAATTGAACTTCGTTTGAAGGAATTCATTGTCAATGTTGAAGGTTTGAGAAAGTAAGAATGCACTGCAATAAGTGAACCCATTGTTTTCCAGGGTTTTCACATAATACCATCCGTTTTGTAAGCGCACAACTCCATTAACGGGAAATTGAATGGTAGCATATCGTTCAATCGGCAAAGTATTGTTTGACCAAAAAATAAGCGAATCGCCACGGTATATAAAGTCAAAAAATTCTTTTTGGTCGGATTTTACACGGAAATCTAAACGTTCTTGACTCCAGATTGTTAGGTGTTTTTCGAGTGCATCTTCTTTATTCTGAAATCGATTTTGTAGTTCATTTAAATCTTTTTGATTGAACGATGGATCATTGAGAAGCAACAAGAAAGCAAACCAAGAAAGTAGCGCAAAAAGCCAATATCTAAATCTAAAAATATTAGCCTTTAAGGTATTCATACCTGTTCCTCAAGTGATAAAAGTTCTTTCAGTCGCACACACAATTGTTGAAAATCTTGGTCGGCGTGTTGGTCATTTCGGTAAATAAAATCAGCTCCGTTTTTGTAAGGCTCGATAAATTGTTCGTAGCACGGCAGCACATGATTATTCCATTGGTAGATGATGTCGGAGCGTTTGTAACCTCTCGTTTCTTGGTCACGATAAATGCGTCTATCGAGTTGAATGTCATGGTCAACATCGACGTAAATACTGAAATTTACATGTTCAATAACGCGCTTGTAGTGAAAAAGAAAAAGTCCCTCTACGATAATGATAGGCGAAGGATTGATAGTGAGTAAAACATGTTTGTCGGGTGGAGCATTGAAGAAATATTCTTTAACTTCAATTGATTCTCCGTTGACTAATTTTTCAAGGTCGTTGCTTAATTTTTGTTCATCTAGAGCTGTTGGAAGGTCAAAATTTTTAATGCCGTTTGAGTCATTTTGTTGCATTTCAATGGGAAAGTAATAATTGTCCATAGAAAAAACAGAGGGAGAATGAGTGTCAAAAACTTCTGAAATTCTACGAAGCAAGGTTGTTTTTCCAGATCCGCTTCCTCCACAGATTCCAACAACAAATGGTCTTTTTGGCATAATGGTAATTGAATTGTTGGGTGTAAAGATAGTATAAGAGAAAAGTTAAGAGGTGTTTCCAGATGCCTTTTAGGTTTAAAATGGATAGTTACCAATTAGGTTTGAATGAAAGTTTACAATTAATTATTTTGTTTTACTGTCGTAAGAATTGGTTATTTCTTTGCTAAATAGTAAAATATGATTTGTTTTTATTTAATCATCTCAATTCAACTTAAAAAACTGAAAAGTCAGGAACGAATGCTATTTTCATGACGGGACATTCAGGTATACTAAAATTTTAGCTACGCTGGTTAGGTCCAAAATGACAAAATAGAGTTGAAAGATTTAGAGTGTTATAAACTTTTGTGAAGTAGTCAAAATAGGTTTTAATCTATTTGATGGTTGTTAAATGACCTAATAGGATTTTACTACTTTGTAAGTCAAATTTGAGTTTGTCGTAGATAATTGTATGGTGTAAATACCTTTTGAGAATGTATCTCCAATTAAAATACCTTCGGTTAAATCAGTATAATGACGACATTCTTCAAATACAATCCTACCAGCATTGTCTACAACAACCATTTTGATTTTTTCCATAGGTAAGTTAAAACCAATCAGTTTAAAATTATTATTAAAAGGGTTGGGAGAAATTTGATAACTTATATTTATTTTTTCCAATTCGGTAGTTGTCGCTACTTCATTAAGTTGAGAGATTTCGTCAAAAACCAACTCCGTAATTTCATTGTTTGGAATAATTGAAGTTGGAGGTGGGGTTGTTATATTACAAGCGTCACCCCATGGAGACCATTGGCCAGACGCTAATACAGAAACGCGCACTGAATACGTAGAACTTCCAACCATTCCCAACGAAACCAGTTGATTAGGTCTAAATTGATTTGTAAAATTTGTAGGATTGAAAATAACATCATTCATACCTGGTCCATTAAACAAGAATCTATAGTCAGAAGCACAACCTATCGCACTGGTCACAACATTTGTTCCCCAAGTTGGAATAGTGCCATTACATAGGCTGGTTAGTCTTGAATTTGGTTGGGCAAGCGTAACAGCGCAAGTATTACCCCATGGTGTCCATTCTCCATTAACAAATACTCTGCATCTCACATTGAACGTTTCACCATATTGTACTTGTGAAGCTTGACTTAGCCATGTAAGTCTAAATACAATATTACCGTTAGGGTTTTGGTAAACTTCATTTACTCCACTTCCTATGATTTGAAATTGAAGTTGTGTTGCGTAAAGAATTTCTCTAGCATAGATATTTGTTCCACAAGAAGCGACGGTAGTATTACAGAATCCAGGTCGAAGTTCAGTAAGAGGAACAGCAACAGTCGTTATAGTACATTCATCACCATAATTTCCCCAAATTCCATTTACTCTTGTTGCAACTGAAATTCTGTATGTTCTACCGTATTGTATTCCTGGAAACTTAGCTAATGAAATTCCGTTGTACGTGGTTCTATTATTTACGGTATCTAATAAAACAGCACTACTTTCCTGATCTATTAGTCTATATCTATACATTTGAGCTCCCGATACTGGTACTGCAAAAACTGAATCCTGAATTAAATAATTGTAACTTCTTCCACAGTTTGAATTTGTGATAACAGTTGTAGGAGGAGCTAGTTGTACGCTACAAGTTATTCCAGGTAAACTTAATTCGGCGTCATCATTTATTCTAGTTCTAACTGTCACAAAGTAAGGAACTCCAACTATGGGATGTGGATTTGGAAGTTCGTTCAATTGAAATGTATTTGTGTTTTTGGCAAGTGTGGTTATGGCACCATAGTCTGGTGATGTAATGGTGAAAAAGTATTGACTTACCCCTGTTACGGGTGTTGCAACCAAGTTAGTAAATTCAGAAGGAATAGAATTGTTGTCACACCAAGCTTCTGTAAGTTCTGTAGTGGTCGTACCTGGTGTTTGAATATCACAAGCTGTACCATAAGGACTCCACTGATTTGTCTCAGGATTAAACCAAGAAACCCTGATGCGGTATATCGTATTTAAGAGAATAGAACCTTGGGGCATAAAAGAAAAACGAAATAAATAAGGAGATCGGTTTGGAAATTGAGATTGCGCTTCAAGAGCGTCGTAAACTCCAACTAATGTTTCATTTGTTCTTCTTACCTCAAATCGATAACCACTACCAAAAGTAACATTAGTAAAAATATTGGAACCGAGACTAGGTATAACTGTTCCACACAAAGAAGGGCTTATTGAAACCAATTGTCCTGGTGTTGACAATGTACAACTTTCACCGTAATCACTCCAAGTGTTTAGTTGGTCATCAAAGTATGCTACCCTTATTCTATAGGTTGAACCCATAACTATTGAAGTGCTTGGCAAATAGGAGAATCGAAATATGTAAGGAGAACGCGATGGAGATTGTATGCTTCCAGCTAATGCATCATATACAGTCACTAACGTATTATCCAATGTTCTTACTTCAAAACGATGACCACACTTAAAGTTATTTACGGTTGTAACGTTTTGACCAACTTCACTAACCGTAGCGCCACAGAAAGCATCACTTAATCTTAAAGCTGACGATGGGGTATTAATTTCACAATACTGACCATAGGCGCTCCAAGTACTGCCATTAAACCAAGCCACCCTGATACGATAAGTTTCATTGAATCCTATCGCGCATTGTGTCATCCATGAAAATCTCATAGTATATCTTGATCGTGTTGGAAATTGTGCGTTAGCAGCAATAGCATCGTACACACCAACTATTCCACCATCGAGTCTACTAATTTCAAATCTATGACCAGATCCTAGGTTTAAGTTACATGTAATATTTGAGCCCATGGACGAAACACTTCCTCCACACTGTGCATTCGAAAGTCTAGTTGTTTGAGCGTTAATTTCAATTGCCCCAAGTATAACAATTAGAATAAGTATTTTGATTTTGTTCATAATGAACGAATTAGATGTAAACAAATATCGTTTATTTTTTGAAATAAACACAAAAAGGCTACCAAATGTAGCCTTTAAATGATTAAATCCTGTTGATTAATTGATTTTAATTAAACGCTCTTTTGCCACCATTATACCATCTGATTCAATAATGATAAAATAAATTCCCTCGTTAATTTGGTCACCAACTGTAATTTCATCTCCATCAAATGAAGATATTTCTATTACTTGTCCTCTTAAGTCAACTATTTGGTAATTTCCAGTATAAGGTCTATCCAATTTTAAATTGAAGTAGTTGTTACTTGGATTAGGGAATACTTTGGTTTCTTTTGTTGATTCATTACTCGCACTTAATTCTTTCGTTGGAAAAGGTGTACTTACTAGACAAACTTCACCAAACGGCGACCATTTACCGTTTACTAGCGCCGAAACGCTAACTGAATAAGTTGCTCCCATTTGTGATCCAGGAACCATATTGAATCGAAAAGAGTTTGAAAAGTTTGGAAGGTTAACAATAGTGTTGTTAAGTCCAGGTCCGTTAACTAAAAATCTATAATCTTGAGCACATCCTATTGGTGACGCATTTACATTGGATGCCATAGATGAAAGTGTATCGTTACAAACATTTGAGATGCGTGTAACAGTTTTTAGGTACACACTACATGGTTCTCCCCATTGCCCCCATACACCGTTCATGAGTATTCTACATCTTACAGTGTAAGTTGTTTCGTATTGAACTCTACCTATGTTGATTAAATCGGTAAATCTGAATCGGTTGTGTGCAGATGCGTTTACCACTTCAGAAAATCCACTACCAGTTACTTCAAATTGTACTCCTTCTGACCGAAGAATAGTTCTGGCAAACAAGTTAGTCATACAAGATGTGATGGTATCGTTAAAAAATGCTGGACGTAAAGTGGTAGTTGGATGACATACAGTTGTTACCAAACATGGTTCACCAAAGTTATTCCA
>CAZWSY010000005.1:0-70173 GCA_964636775.1 uncultured Lishizhenia sp. | reverse complement strand
AAACACCATTTACCATAATGGAAACAGATAATTCGTAGTCTTTACAATACTGGATACCTGGAAATTTACTTAAATTTATGTAGCCGCTGGTTGAAGCAACAGCCATCGTATCAATGCTTTCAAAGTCTCCGTTCTTAATTCTAAACCTGTAAGCCTCTGCGTATGCAATTGGCTCCGCGAAAAGAGAATCTTCTAATAGATAGTTGTAAACCTTTCCACAATATTCTTCACGCATTTTTGTCGTGAAACCCATAACTGCAACTCTACACGACGAACCAAAATCGCTAAAGCCTATAGAATTGTTTCTTCTAGTTGCAACAGCAACGTCATAAACTTTTCCAGCAAGTGGCAATAGACCACCAAGATCTTTCAGGTTAACAGTTGAACTGTTGGATATTAAATTCCCTACTGTAATTGAGCCATCTTTTACTTGGAATAGATACTGTTCTGCTCCAATAACTGGAATGGCAGCTATATGTACATCGTTAGAATCTAAGAGCAAGTTGTCACAAAATTCATTTGTTAAAGTGGTCTCTGGAAGACCTGGTGTTTTTACATTGCATGATGGACCGTAGTTTCTCCAATTTCCAGATACGGCATCAAAACTAGAAACTCGTATTGAATAAGTTCTTCCTTCAGCAATTAGTTCTGTGGGCATCCAAGAAAAACGGAATACATAAGGTGAGCGACTAGGAAACTGTTGTGAGGTCTGAACACCATCATAAATCCCTACAAGCTCCCCTGACAACTCTCTAACCTCGAATCTGTGCCCAGCATTGTGATTTGAGTTCGTTGTAATATTCATTCCTAAATTGGTGATTTGAGTACCACAAAATGAATTGGAAATTGAAAGTTCGTTGGAGGGTGTGTTAACTTGACAGTATGGACCATATTCACTCCAATTAACCCCGTCAAAAGAAGCTACTCTTACCCTGTAAGAAGAATTAAATGACCATGGAAAACCAGTTAAAAAACTAAATCTGAAAAGGTATCTTGATCGAGAAGGAAATTGGTTTGAAGCTGCTATTGCGTCGTAAACACCTATTAATGTTCCATCTTGTCTCGTTACCTCGTAACGATGTCCAAGACCTCTGTTTTGGTTGGTCAAAATATTCGAGCCTATTGATTGGATGGTTTGACCACAAAAATTATTTGACAATTGGATGTCTTGAGCGGAAATTAAAAACTGCGTAGAAAGAAATAATGCTACTAAAGTGTATTTTATTACAGAATTCATTTGAATAAGAATTAACGGCGCAAAATTAACATGTTAATTCTTTTTTGACAAATTTAATTTGAAAAAAAATTTTATATTAAGGACTGGTGTTAATGATACGAGAAAAAAGTGTTAACAAATTTTGTTATAATGTTGAATAAGAGTATAATAAGTCCTATTTTTGGTTGTTGTTTTTAATTTTTTTTTGGTTTGATGTTAACACTTTTTGGTTAAATATTTTTGAGTAAACTGTTCTTAAAATGGATTTATCCTAATTTATTTTGATAATAATTTGGCATTAATACCCTTTTTTTGATTTTCTAAGGGTATTCACTTTAAATCCTTATAAAGTGAGTATTTATTGATAGATGCATAAACGAAATTTTTGAAATAAAGACTCCTTTGAGTTCTGAATTACAGACATCTTTTGGTGTTTACAATGACATTTTCTGAATCGCAATTTTAGAATTGAACCCAATTACATGAGATTCAGAAAATGAAACGTTAATGGAGTTACCTAAAATGAATTCTCACCTAATTTCAAGGTGATTTCATTTTCACTATAAAATAGTATGGAAAGAAGATTAAACCTTTGACATAATTTGTCAACAATAGTCCAAATTCTCTTAGAAAATAATGTGTACCTCTAACAAACTAAAGAAAAAACAATCAGTCATTGAATGAAGTTAATAAAAACGAATGTTAAGGTACTATTCTTGACTTGACATTTTTTTTGATTTTGTTCTTTCGTGTCCTCTAACAATTATTACAATCTCTCCTTTCGCCGAAGTTGTCTTAAAGTATTGGTTTAAAGACGAAACAGTACCACGATGAAAAGTTTCAAACAACTTGGAGATTTCCCGAACAACACAAACTTCCCGATCCTCGCCAAAAATCGGAATCATCTGCTCCAAGGTTTTTTGTAATCGATGAGGCGACTCGTATAAAACAACTGTCCTTTCCTCTTCGGCTAAAATTGAAAGTTTAGTTTGACGACCTTTTTTGTGAGGTAAAAATCCTTCGAAAACAAAACGATCACATGGAAAACCGCTACCAACTAACGCAGGAACAAAAGCTGTTGGACCAGGTAAGCAACTTACATGAATTCCTCTTTGAATGGCTGCACGAACCAACAGAAATCCTGGGTCAGAAATTCCTGGTGTGCCTGCATCTGAAACTAAAATTGCATTTTCAACTTTCTCAATATGATCTAATACTTTTTCGAGAGTTTTGTGTTCGTTGTGGGCATGGAAGGGAATGATTTTTTTCTCCATCTCAAAGTGATGCAACAATTTCGAAGTAACACGGGTATCTTCTGCATATATTAAATCTGCTTCTCGAAGTAAACGCAAACTTCTTAATGTGATGTCTTCCAAATTACCAATTGGAGTTGGAACTAAAGTGAGTGTAGCCATTATCTTGTCAAAACTACGTAATCTGATAAAAGTGTTTCCAAAAACTTATGTTTTTCAGCAGGAACTTCCGTTAACTCCAAAAGATTTGCAGCTTTTTCAGCCAAGTCAACACAAAGTTTTTTGATTTCTGGACGCGGTCGTTTTTTCAGTTGTTGCAAACATCGTTTTAAGTAAATCATGTCGTCATCTGTAAATCGTATAACATTTGGATAAGTTGGAACATAACTTTCATTACTCTGGATTTTAAGCACATCCTCCAACGAAAACTGACTGATTGATTTGTTTCTAACAACAATGGTATTTCCTAATAAATCCCCAAGTCGTTGATTGTTTGACGAAAGCGCCGCAATGACCGTGTCGAGGATATTCCAACTTGGCAAAAAAAGAATGAAAAAACTTGGCGATACCCACAAAAAATCTCCTCTGAAAAACCAACGAATAACAACTTGTCGAAGACTAATTCTTTCGCCACTTTTCTGTACAACACGAATTCCTAGAATCATTTTTCCAACAGTTTGTCCACCAGTTAAATATTCCATTATAGATTGGTAAAAAATCCAGGGTAATTTGATGAATAGTGCAGTAAAAAAAAGTTGACTTCCGTAGCTAGGAAACAAATTATCGAAGTCAGACGCCATCATTGCGATAAAAAGGTAAAATGCAAGAATAATGTTGTCAATAATATAAGCTGCAACCCTTTGCGGAATTGACGCCAATTCAAATTCTATTTGGACAAATTGGGATGATATGAAGTTAACCTTGCTCATTTTTTAACCGAAAACATTACGAACCACATCTTCAATTTTTTCGCATGTAACAATATTTAAACCTTTCATTTTCTTTGTCAAACCTTTGGTGTAACTTGATATTACGATGATTTTGTAACCAAGTTTTTCAACTTCTACCATGCGTTGTTCAATCCTATTAACAGGACGAATTTCTCCTGTAAGACCAATTTCTCCTGCAAAAGCTACATTTTTTGGAATCGCCAAATCTGCATTAGAGGACAAAACAGCAAGTGCAACAGCTAAATCAATAGCTGGGTCGTCAACACGAATTCCACCGGCGATGTTCAAGAAAACATCTTTTGCGCCAAGTTTAAACCCACAACGTTTTTCCAAAACAGCCAATAGCATATTCAATCTTTTGGCATCAAAACCAGTTGATGATCGTTGGGGTGTTCCATAAGCAGCGGTACTGACCAAAGCTTGAACTTCCACCAAAAGCGGACGCATACCCTCAACAGTTGAAGCAATTGCAATTCCACTGAGCGAGGCATTTCCCGTTACCAAAACCTCTGAAGGGTTTACAACCTGAGTTAATCCACTTCCCGACATTTCGTAAATTCCCAACTCATTTGTTGAACCGAATCTATTTTTGATAGTTCGCAATAACCTAAACAAATGATTTCTATCACCTTCAAACTGTAAAACAACATCAACCATGTGTTCTAAAACTTTTGGACCAGCTATACTACCGTCTTTGGTAATGTGGCCAATTAAGAAAATTGGGATGTTCGTTTGTTTTGCAAATCGCAGTAATTGTGCAGTACATTCACGTACTTGCGAAATACTACCCGGTGAACTTTCAATATGTGATGAAAAAAGAGTTTGAATGGAATCAATAATTAAAAGTTGAGGTTGAAGTTTTTGTGCGTGATTGACAATATTTTGAAGGTTTGTTTCCGGTAGTAAATAACAAGAATCATTCATCAATCCAATTCTTTCTCCTCTCATTCTGATTTGTCTATCACTTTCTTCTCCAGAAACATACAAAGTTGTAAGATTGTCTAAAAGTGCTAACTGTAACAATAAGGTTGATTTTCCTATTCCTGGGTCTCCACCAATAAGAATCAAGGATCCTGGAACTAAACCTCCACCCAAAACTCTGTTGAGCTCTTTATCCTTTAATTCAATGCGTTGTTCATCTCCTTGATGAATAGTTTGAATTAATTGGGGTGAAACATTTTTTGACTCCGCAGAAAAAGCTACTACTGATTTGTTTTCCTTAATAATAAGCTCCTCAACGAAAGTATTCCATTCACCACAAGAAGGACATTTGCCCAGCCATTTGGGCGCTTCGTAGCCACAATTTTGACAGAAATAGGCACTTTTATTTTTGGACACTATTTTTGATGTTTTAAAGCATAGCCAACCTTTATGGCTACCCCAAAATGAAATCTTACTACATTACTTGAGCTTATGTCTCCAGCACGCAAATACTTTTCAAATCCTAAACCTGTATTTACAGAAATATCAAAAAACATTTTATCGTCTGTGAATTTGTGAAAACCAATACCAAATCTTGGGATTAAATATTGATGAAATTCATTAATGATTAGTGCTCCGCCATCCTGAGAAAACTTCTTTCGATACAACCTATATCGCATTTCAGAGGAAAAGTAAATACCTTCACCCATTCGCATTGGGTAGTATCTCAAAGAACCATAAGCCGATGGACCTATAACAACTCGCCTTGCGCTTACAGGAGGTGTTTCAAGAAAAAAATTTCGAATGTAGTTATCTGTAACAATACCAGCACCAACCTCATAAGTAACTTTTTTAGAAATAGCGTGTTCGAATGCAGGACAAATATCACCCGCGAAAATTGACGTAATATTCAACTTCATTGCCATAAATTCTTTGTGTTTTTTGACCGGTTGAGCAACGATTATTGAAACTTTAAAAAGAAGTAATGCATAAAAAAATGCCTTTCCAAGGTTATTTCTGAGGTAAAAGAGGTTGTACATTGCGTGCTAAAATAATAAAATCAAGCATTGGTGTGACTTTCGGGTGTCTGATAATTTTTTTTAATAAAATGTAAATGAATATTTGGCGGTCTAACAAAAAATTTAATTTTGCCCGAAGTTAAGTAAAGCACCTCAAAATGTCAAAAAGAAGATCGATTATCAGTTACGATAAACTTACCATCGAACAGAAGAAGCAAATTCTTCGTGATTTCCCAGATGGGTACATCAATCATTTGACGACCATAAAAACACCAACTGGAGAAATCCTTGATGCCTTAGTATGGGAAACAGATGAAGTTATTTATTTGGTCAAAATCAATAAAGTCATGCCGAAAATTAAGCCAGTTGCGGATGATGACGAAGATGATTTTGATGATGACTTCGATAAAATCCCTGGTGTTAAGGATGATGATATTGACGACGATGACTCATCTGACGACGAAGAGGATGAATACGACAAACCTGAAGTTGACGACGAGGAAGAAGAGGATTAAACGAACTTCTTTTACTATTTTTGGTTGTTTTTAAATAAACAACGTTATTTCATGGCTATAGATAAAATTCCCAGCTCACCAGCTATAGACAAAGTTGGAGTCGAAGAGCGTGTGGCTCGCTTTCAATCGAGAAGTATAAAAAACGAGACTAAATCAGCTGGTCTTCGTCTTGCCTTAAATATGATTGACTTGACGACACTTGAGGGAAAGGATACCGCTGGTAAGGTGAAGCAAATGTGTTATAAAGCACATCATCTTCACGATCTTCTTCCTGGACTACCAACAGTTGCAGCAGTCTGTGTTTACCCTTCTATGGTTGCTCTAGCTAAAAAACAGTTGGAAGGTACAAATGTTAAAGTGGCATCAGTTTCTACGGCATTCCCTTCTGGACAAGCGCCAATGGATGTCAAACTCAGCGATACAAAATTTGCGGTTGATAGTGGTGCCGACGAAATTGACATGGTGATTTCAAGAGGAAAATTTCTTTCTGGAGATTACAATTTTGTTTTTGATGAAATTGCCGCAATTAAAGAAGCTTGCGGAAAAGCACGACTTAAGGTGATTTTAGAAACAGGAGAATTAGCAACCTTAGATAATGTTCGTAAAGCGAGCGATATTGCCATTTATGCTGGAGCTGACTTCATTAAAACTTCTACAGGGAAAATTCAGCCCGCTGCGACTATGCAAGTGACTTATACCATGTTGATGGCAATTCGCGACTATTTTGACGAAACAGGCATCATGATTGGAATGAAACCAGCAGGTGGGATTTCAACAGCTAAATTAGCACTTCATAATTTAGTAATGGTTAAGGAAGTGTTGGGTGAAAAATGGTTGAACAACGAGTGGTTTAGATTCGGTGCGAGTAGTTTGGCAAATGATGTGTTGATGCAAATTTTGAAAACCGAAACAGGTCGTTATCAGTCGGCTGATTATTTCACAATTGACTAAATAAGATAGGAAATCATTCCGATTTCTTATGTTCTCACGATAAAATATAAAGTGATGGAAAAATTAAATTCTTGGGATTACGCTCCAGCGCCAGAAAGCACTAGTCATATTCAATTAAAAGAAAAATATGATTTATACATTGATGGAAAATGGCAGAAACCCATTTCAAATACCTATTTCGATAGTATAAATCCAGCGAATGAAAAGCTTTTAGCGCAAGTTGCTCACGCTAATGAGAGGGATGTTGATTTGGCCGTTAAAGCCGCAAAAAAAGCTTTCGGTTCATGGTCAAAACTTTCAGGTGCAGAAAGAGGAAAATACATTTTTCGTATCGCTAGATTGATGCAAGAACGTGCTCGCGAATTTGCGGTTATCGAAAGTTTGGATGGTGGTAAACCAATTCGCGAATCCAGAGATATTGATGTTCCATTAGCTTGTAATCATTTTTTCTATTACGCTGGATGGGCTGATAAATTGGAATACGCTTTTCCAAATCGTAAAGTAGAACCAATAGGTGTTGCTGGACAAATTATTCCTTGGAATTTTCCGCTTTTAATGGCTGCATGGAAAATTGCTCCTGCACTCGCAACTGGAAACACTGTTGTTCTAAAGCCAGCGGAAAGCACTTCTTTAACCGCACTTAAATTGGCGGAAATTATTCACGATGCGGGTTTACCTGCTGGGGTGGTTAACATTGTTACGGGTTTTGGCGATACTGGTGCGGCAATCGTAAATCATCCTGATGTCAATAAAATTGCTTTCACAGGTTCGACTGCGGTAGGGAAGATTATTCAGCGTTCAATTGCTGGTACACACAAAAAAGCGACACTCGAACTTGGTGGAAAATCAGCCAACATCATTTTTGACGATGCTCCTATTGACCAAGCGGTCGAAGGGATTGTAAATGGAATTTTCTTTAACCAAGGTCATGTTTGTTGTGCAGGTTCGAGATTATTTGTTCAAGAAAGTGTGGCTGATAAAGTGATAAAAAAATTGAAGCAAAGAATGGATTCGCTTTATGTAGGAGATCCAATGGATAAAAACACTGATATCGGCGCAATCAATTCTAAAGGACAACTTGAGACTATTCGGAAATATATTAAAATCGGTAAAGAAGAAGGAGCAGAAATGTACCAAAGTCAATGTAATTTACCGAAAAACGGTTTTTTCTGTCCACCAACGATTTTTACAAATGTGGCACAATCAAGTATTATTGCGCAAGAAGAAATTTTTGGTCCTGTTTTAACTATTCAAACTTTTAGAACTGTCGATGAGGTGATTCAAAAAGCAAACAATACGCCTTACGGTTTAGCTGCTGGAGTTTGGACAGACAAAGGTTCTCGAATCTTTAATCTGACAACGAAACTTCGAGCTGGAGTGGTTTGGGCCAATACCTACAATAAATTCGATCCAACTTCACCATTTGGAGGCTACAAGGAGAGCGGTTTCGGAAGAGAAGGAGGAGTTCATGGTTTGGGGGCTTATGTTAGGTTGATTTGAAAATTTGAAAATGAGTTAATTTGAAAATTTCTTAATGTGCTCATGTCGTAATATGCTAATGTCTTAAAGTCCTAATATCCTAAAATCCTAAAGTCCTAATGTCCTAAAGTCCTAAAGTCCTAATATCCTAATATCCTAAAGTCCTAATATCCTAAAGTCCAAACATCAATAAAAATGGAAAGATTAGAAATTCAAAAAACATATAAAATCTACATCGGTGGTCAGTTTCCTAGAACAGAATCTGGGCGTTATTACAACTTAACCGATAAAAAAGGTAAAACTTTGGCAAATGTATGTTTGTGCTCACGCAAAGATGTGAGAAATGCTGTTGTTGCAGCGCGTAAAGGTTTTGGTTCTTGGTCTGAACGATCGGCTTTTAATCGCAGTCAAATTTTGTACAGAATTGCTGAAATGTTAGAAGGAAGAAAGGCGCAATTTGTAGAGGAATTGGTTCTGCAAGGAAGTTCGAAGACAAATGCAGTAAAGGAAGTTGAATTGTCTATTGATAGGATTGTTTATTACGCTGGTTGGTGCGACAAATACAATCAAATCGCAAGTTCTGTCAACCCTGTAGCGAGCTCACATTTCAACTTTTCAACATGTGAACCAATGGGGGTTGTGGGGATTGTGGCTGAACAAACAACTTCGCTAATCGGTCTAGTATCTATTGTAATGCCAATTATCTGTGGAGGAAATACAGCAGTAGTTCTTGCTTCAGAAAAATTGCCGTTAAGCGCAATAACCTTCGCGGAAGTTTTGAATGATTCAGATGTTCCAGGCGGTGTGGTAAATATTCTAACTGGAAAAGTAGATGAAATGGGTCCAACTCTTGCCTCACACATGGATGTTAATGCATTGATAGTATCAAATTTACAAGGAGAAATAAGGCAAAAAATGTCGTTAGAGGCAGTCGAAAATCTGAAAAGAAAATTTGATTTTGCCCAGGATTGGATGCATCCAACCGCACAAGGACTTCATTTCATTTTGGATACACAAGAAATAAAAACTACATGGCACCCTATTGAGAATATTGGGGGAGCAACGAGTAGTTATTAGTCTAAAGTTATTTCTTTTTTCATTTGGAATAATTGCTTTGTAACATTTCAAGGGATTTTTAGTACATTTAAGGTGATTCTAACCTATAATGTATGTTTACAAAGTCAACATATTTTGCAATTATTCTTTTTCTTTTAACAGTATTGTTAAGTGGTTGTAAAACATATACGTCATTGGATGTCCCCATCCCAAAGGACAAGATTTACCCAAAGTTAGATCCCATAAAACCCGATTTATCCGGTGCACAACGTTTAAGTGTTGGTGGAAGAATTGCATTCATGCACGATATAGAGGACAATATTTGTCATTTGAATCCAAGTGATACGCATAGATTAGACAAAGAAAATATGGGGAGAGGAAATCTGACTCTTATTCAACATAAAAATACAAAATCACCATTTTGGACTTTGTTTTGTATCGGGACGTCAATACCTCTGCGAACTCCGGCTTTATTGGGTATTCCAGTTGGACATAGCAAAGGAGTTTCAGAAATAGTTCTTGATATTACGGATGCAAACGGAAAAGTCATAAAATCCTATCATTCAAAGTCCTCTCACGTTTCGTTTGTTACACTTTATTGGGGTTTTAAATTAGAAGATGCAAAAGAAAAATCCTTGGATATTTCATTTGTGAAGGCGATGCGACGAATAAAGAAAAGAATCGATAAAGACAGCGATTCAATAAATTTCTACTTACCGAATGGTTATTTCTCTGATCAAGAACTTTTGGCACGACAATATATTAAAATAGGTAATAGTTTTTTCGCCAAAAAAAATTATTCAAGTGCAATTGAGAACTATTTATTAGCAGATAATACCTTAACAGAGAAAAAGGGAACACATGCTAGCTTCTTATATCAGCTAGGAATGAGCTACATCTATACCAATGAAATGGATAATTACAAGATTGGAATTGAGACATTAAAAAGAGCCTTAGAACTAAATCCTAAAGTTGATTTCATGGCACCAGTTGGTATTTATTTGGCCAATAAAAACATGGAAAAATTTGCTGAAGCAGCAACCTGGTTAGATTATACTTTGAATAATTTCAATCTCAACGAGTCTCAACGAAAATTGATAAATGATTGGAAAAAGGAATGCTTAGATAATGATAAGCAATTAAAAGATGGAAAAATTCTGTCAAATAGTCCAAAAAAATACATTGTTAAAAATCTTGGAGCAGGAATAAATAGTGAAGAATCCGATTATTTTCCTTCGATAACAGCGGATGAATCTATGTTATTATTCACTTCAATTCGTGATGGAAGTTTAGGCGGAAAAATAGATGGCAAAAAAAATGATGAAGATTTATGGTATAGTATAAAACTAGAGGACGGACAATGGAGTAAGCCTTTAAATTTTGGTAAACCAGTAAACACTTCAAACAACAATGGGATTGCCTCTTTTACTGGTGACGGACAATACGTTGTATGTGGTAGATGTAACGAGCCTGATGGATTCGGAAGTTGCGATATCTATGGTGCAAAACTTTCTGGAATAAATTGGAGTACACCTATTAATTTAGGAGGTCATATTAATACTTCAAAATGGGACGCACAAGTTTCTATCTCGGCCGACGGAAAAACTTTGGTTTGGGCATCTAATAGAGAGGGTGGATATGGAGAACAAGACCTGTGGATGTCAACAAAACAAGAAAATGGAGTTTGGAATAAAGCGACAAATTTGGGTAGTGTAATTAATACTTTTGGAAGTGAATATTCTCCATTTCTTCATCCTGATGGTAAGACTTTGTTTTTTGGCTCCAACGGACATGGCCCTCGAATCGGTGGTGTGGATATTTTTAAAAGTGTTCGTCGGGATGATGGGTCTTGGTCTAAACCAGAAAATCTAGGATTCCCAATCAACTCCGAAAAGAACGACATGTATTTTGTCCTTGCGCCATCTGGAATTACGGGTTATTTTGCCAGCGACCGTTCGGGTGGTTTTGGTGGTTACGATATTTACGAGGTGATTTTTCCTGATGAAAACCGATCAAGACTTATCACTTTTGTAGGAAAAGTTCTTGACGATGAAACATTGCAACCGCTTGAGGCAAATATTAAGATTGAGGATTTAGATAGTTCAAAAACTCTAGGTGAATATGTGTCCAATTCTGTTTCTGGAAAGTTTGTTGTTATTCTCAAACCAGGTGGAAATTATTCCTTAACAGTAAGCAAAAACGGTTACTTGTTTTATTCCGAGAACTTCGCGATTGCAGAGGACAACCAATTTCAAGAGTTGAAAAAGGATATTTTGCTTCAACCTCTTAAAGAAGGGAAGAAAATCGTTTTGAATAATATATTTTTCGAAACAGCAAAATCTGTTTTAACAGAACCATCCATGCTTGAAATTGGAAAACTGTATGAGTTGCTTCAAGACAATCCAAAACTTAAGGTGGAGATTTCTGGTCACACTGACAATGTTGGAAATGATGCAATGAATCAACGTCTATCTCAGGATAGAGCAGATGTTGTGGTTGAACAAATGGTTAAACGAGGAATTGCTTCAGACAGACTAATCGCAAAAGGTTATGGGAGAATGCAGCCAATTGCACCAAATGATACTCCTGAAAATCGACAGTTAAACAGAAGAACGGAATTCAAGATTTTAAGTACCGACAATTAACTTTTTGTCTTGTTTAGTCTCCCCTGAAGTTTTTGTTTAAGTGAAAAAATAATAATCAAGGCAGCAACAAAGGCAAAACTTCGTCCAATGAAATCTCCGAATTGAGCATAAATTGTTTTCTGCTTTAATAAGGGAACATTTTCAGCAACTACAGCTTCTTTCCACCATTCCGTTGATTGAACGATTTCACCTTTTTCATTAATAAATCCACTTGTTCCTGTATTGGCAGACCGTGCAACCCAACGTCGGTTTTCTATAGCGCGTAATCTTGCGAAACTAAAATGTTGTTTGTAACCTGCCGTGTTTCTCCACCAACCGTCATTTGTAATTATGCATAACATTTCAGCACCTTTTCTAACTTGTTCCGCCACAAAGTCGCCATAAATGGACTCGTAACAAATAATTGGTGCGAAAGTATGTTCCGCATCTTTTACATTTTTAGGTTCTGTTTCTACACCCAAGGTGCCTGATGAACCACCATTTTCAAGTGCAAAATTTTCTAAAAAAGGCAGGTACTGTGAAAATGGAATTTTCTCTACGCCCAATACTAATTTCGATTTATGTATAAAAGTTCTATTTCGATTCGTATCCAAAAACAAACTTGTATTGTAGCTTTCATAAAAGCCATTCCCATTTCCAAATTCTTGTGCTGCTGGTGAAACTTTTTCATTAAATGCAAGTGCAGTTGATGCTCCAATGAGTAAAGATGATTTGGGATAGGTCATCATGCGTTGAATCATCAAACGGTAAAATGGAAACACTTCCAACTCATTTTCAAAAAAACCTTGACTTATAGCTGTTTCAGGACCAATAATTAACTTGGTTGTTGTATTCGCTTTTTTATCTGCAAGATTAAAAAACTGCGTAAGTTGTTGTTCAACGGTTACATTTGGGTCAAATTTTTCGTTGTATGGATCAATGTTTGGTTGAACAACCACAGTATGAATTTTCTTGGTGTAGGTGTACGTTTTCGTTAACAAGAAATAACTGTAAAAAATTGGAAATAAAAGAAAAAGAGAACTTAATAAAAGAGATCTTTTAAACAGTTTTCCTCCGTTAAAATAGCGTTTAAATGTCAAAAAAATCGAAAGATTCACGAGTACAACCCACAAAGTTCCACCTAAAACTCCTGTATATTCATACCATTGAACCCAATTTGTCCGAATTGAAAAGAAGTTCCCAAAACTTAACCACGGCCAAGATAATTCCCAATTGAAATGACAATATTCAAATGCAGGCCACAAAAATAAAAGCGAAACGTAGCCTTGTTTTCTTCCTATGTATTTTTTTGCAAGGTGATAAGTTTGTAATGCCAATGCCATCAACAAGGAATTGAAAATGAATGCTAGATAACTCCCAATATCTGTGGAATAATAAATCCAGTAAGTAGTTCCAATGTTGAAAATGAAAAAGTACAGATACGAAAAAATGAAAAATTTAATTGCTTTTTCTTTGTGTCTTAGGATATGATCTTCAATAATTAAAAGTGGAACCAGCCCAACGAATATAAGTGGGGTAAAACTTCCCGTGTAAGGAAAAGCAAAGACCATTAACAAGCCACCTAAAACGGTTATTAAGATTTGATGCTGAAATTTGAGAAAAGGCATAAAAAAATTTGGTCAAAAGTAGTCAGTTGAAATTTAATGAAGGATTTTTCCAAGTTTCAATAGTGTTAAATTTAAGCCGAACGATTGTCGAAACAAATTTTGTCCTTAGTTTTAAAACGACAATCCATCTAAACCTATGAAAAATTCAATTTTATTCTGCTTTTCCCTTTTTTTGGGACAAATTTCCTTTTGCCAAAACGACTATTCTGATAATGTTTCAATTGTCCGCGATGAATACGGCGTTCCACACATTTTCGGAAAAACTGATGCCGATGCTGCTTACGGACTCGCTTGGGCTCACTCTGAGGACGATTTTGAAAGTATTCAGAAAAATCTTTTGGCAGCTAGAGGTCTTGCTGGTAGAATTACAGGCAAAGAAGGGTTACTTTTTGATTTTTTCTTAAAATTCATAGATTTAGACCGACGTGTACCGGAGGCATTTAAAAAGAATCCTTTGTCCAAAGATTACATGGAAGTACTGAAAGGATATGTAAAAGGACTTAACGATTACGCTTTAAAACACAAAGACGAACTACTTCACAAAGATTTATTTCCTCTTACTGAGGAAGATGTGGTGAAAGGCTACACGCTGAAATTGAGTTTAATGGCAGGGATGGGCTTGGCATTGAAAGCTGTAAATGAAAACAGAATTGATATGTTTTTTGCGGTAAATGACAACAAAGGTTCAAATGCTATTGCTATTTCAAAAGATAAAATGGACGACGATAAAACCTTGCTGGTCGTTAATTCTCACCAACCTATTGAAGGAGGGTTTGCGTGGTATGAGGCACATGTACAAAGTGAACAAGGATGGAATATTTTAGGTGGACTTTTTCCAGGAGGAACAACAATTTTCGTTGGCAGTAATGAAAATTTAGGATGGGCACACACCGTGAATTTTCACACGTTTGGTGACATCTATAAAATGAAAACAAAAGGATCAAAAAAGTATTTCTACAACGGTAAATGGGAAAAATTTAAAATTCGAAAGGAAAAATTTAAGGTTAAAATTGGTGCTTTTACTATTGGATTTAAAAAGCGACTTTTTGATTCAGAATACGGTCCAGTTCTCAAAACTAAACATGGAATGTACAGTTTTAGGTTCCCTGTTTACAATGATATTCGGGCGGGTGAACAATGGTATAGAATGAATAAAGCGACGAATTTTAAAGAATTCGAAAGTGCAATGAAAATGGAAGCGATTCCTTTGTTTAATACCGTTTATGCGGATAAAGATGACAACATTATGCTTCACTCAGGCGGGCAAATTCCTGATAGAGACCCAAAATTAGATTGGACACAACCTTTGGACGGAACAAATCCTCAGTATAAATGGGAGAAATTAGTGGAATATAATCGCAAACCAACTGTTCTAAATCCAGATTGCGGTTATGTTTACAACGCAAACAACACGCCACTTTTATGTACTGGTGAGAGTTGTAATTGGAACGACTATTTTGTTGGTTTGCAGTTATTTCATTTCAACCGTGGGGAACTGTTTGAAAAGTACTTTGAAAAATTTGAAGGAAAAAGAATGTCTGACGCTGATGTTGATAAAATAAAATACGATAAAACTTTTGCTAAAACAGGTAGTTATTGGAACAAATTTGCAATGCTTTACCAACTTGATGAAAATAAATATCCAAAGTTGAAAGATGCCATATTAACCATGAAAAGATGGGACTTTGAAGCGGATGTGGCAGATACAAATGCTTCACTTGTACTTGTTACACATAAACTATTACAAAAAAAATTGTCTGCATCCTTAGGTCTATTAATGATTCGAAAAGAACCAATTTCTGAACAAGAGGCTGTTTGGGCTATTTCACAGGCTAAAAAATTCTTGAAAGAAAAACACGGTCATTTGAATCCACCACTGGGGCAAGTTCAAAAACATATTCGTGGAAAAGTTAGTTTGCCAGCGGCAGGAATGAGTGAACAACTTCGCGCAACTGAATCAAGTTTGTACGACGAAAAAAAAGGAATTTACCGTATTAATGGTGGAGATGGTTATATTCAATACGCCAAATTTTCTCCTCAAGGTGTGGAAATTCAAACGATAAATGCTTACGGTGCTTCGGCACGACCAGAAAGTCCACATTACACAAGCCAAATGGAATTATTCATTAATCAGAAAATGCGTTCCATGTCACTTAAAAAGGAAGATGTTTACAAGAAGGCAGTTAAGATTTATCAACCGAAGTAAATCTTTTGATTACTTTTCACTTATCAATTAGTCAAACATGGAAATTCAACTCAAAACCACAGACAATTTAAATCTCAAAGGTTTACAGGTTTTATCAAAAAATAATCCAGTTGGAGTAATGCTGTTTGTACATGGAATGGGTGAGCATTGCGCACGTTACAAGCACGTTATGGATTTTTATTCGGACAAAGGATTTCATTGTGTTGGTTTTGACTTGCGTGGTCACGGAAAATCTGACGGACAACGTGGACACACTCCTTCCTATGATCAATTGATGAAGGATTTGGATGAGATGCTAAAATACATTCAAGAGAATTTTCCTGGTTTGTCTATTTATTGGTACGCACACAGCATGGGAGGAAATCTTTCTTTGAATTATTTTATTCGCCGACAACCAACGATTAAAGCGGCATTAATTTCTGCGCCCTATATTCGATTGGCTTTTAATCCGCCAAAATGGAAAACGGTATTGGGTAAATGGTCTGCCTCGATACTTCCAACCCTTTCTCAACCAACCGGATTGGATGCTAATGCAATTTCAAGAGATAAAGGTGTGGTTCAACGTTATGTAAACGATCCTTTGGTTCACGACAAAATTACTTCTGGATTTTTCGTAAATGTTCACTTTGCTGGTCCATATATTTTAGAAAACGCAAATAAGATTAACGTTCCCGTTTATTTGTTTCACGGAAAAGCAGACCAACTCACTTCTTTTGCAGCATCTGAGGAATTGTCAAAACTCAATTCAAAAATCACTTGGCAACCTTGGGAAAATCTATTTCATGAAATGCACAACGAACCTGAACAGAACGAAGTTTTTGAAAAACAGTGGAATTGGTTAAAATCGAAAATCTAAAACAAATGTTTTTCAGCGTGGTAAGAAGACCGCACTAACGGACCACTTTCAACGTATCTAAATCCCATTTTCAACCCCAATTCCTTGTAGTAAGCAAATTGTTCTGGCGTGATAAATTCCGCTACTGGTAAGTGTTTAGGTGTCGGTTGCAAATATTGACCAAGCGTTAGAATATCCACTTGAACACTTCTTAAATCCTCCATTGTTTCAATTACTTCTTCAGGCGTTTCTCCCAAACCCAACATCACACCAGATTTGGTGCGCATACCACCTTTTTTGAGTCTGAATAAAACTTCGAGACTTCGGTCGTATTTAGCTTGAATGCGAACTTGCTTGGTTAATCGTCGAACGGTTTCTAGGTTGTGGGAAACAATTTCTGGCGCTACATCAATAATGACTTGTAAATTTTCCCACTTTCCAGCAAAATCAGGAATCAAAGTCTCGAGTGTCGTTCCTGGTGATTGTTGGCGAATTGCTCGGACAGTTTGTGCCCAAATACCTGAACCACCATCTTTTAAATCATCGCGATCGACAGATGTTATTACAGCATGTTTAACTCCCATCAATTTCACGCTGTTGGCAACTCTTCCTGGTTCAAATTCATCAACAGCATCAGGTTTACCAGTCTGAACTGCACAAAATCCACACGAACGCGTACATATATTTCCAAGAATCATAAAAGTTGCAGTTCCTTCACCCCAACATTCCCCCATATTTGGACAACTTCCACTCTCACATATAGTATGGAGTTTATGTTCATCAACAAGTCCACGAACTTTTCGGTAATTCTCTCCAGTTGGTAGTTTGACGCGGAGCCACTTCGGTTTTCTTATTTTAGTTTCGTTCGTTTCCATGTTTTAGTCCAAATTAAAAAATTGGTTGATGCGTTGATTGAGTTCTAAACGTTGAACATTTTTTTCCTTCAAAAGTTTACGTTTTGTCAATGCATTTTTGATTAACGAAAATTTAGTACGGAAAGTCAAAAGTGCCAAATAAAAGAACCCTATCGATAGAAAATAAATCCAAGAAAACAAAAGTGGAATTTCAAAAAACGCTGATAGTCCAAATATCAAAATCACGTTGAACAGACAAACGCCAAACATTCCTACTACAGCTTTGGTTGAACCCCAGAAAACGGGTCTTTTCATTGTTTTTTCCACCCATTTTTTTACGAAAAACTTTATTGGAAAAACGTGAATCAATCCCAGTAAGGCAAAAGGGGCCAACAAAACAGTATAAATCAATCTCCATGTAACATCAAAAATCGACCAATTTGCAGTGTCTAAGTTATCTACTTTGATATTGTTTTTGGATAAACTTAGTCTGAAGTTACGTAAGTCATTTTGAAGAGATTTTAAATTTTCAGGTAAATCTTCACCTAATTTGTTAAGGTGTTTAGCCAAATTTTTGGAATTTCTCCAGCGTTTTTCCAATGGAATATTGTGTCTTTCAACTGTTGGATGCATTCCTTTACCAGTGACCGCCATTATGTCTTCATGAAAAATACAGAAAGCCTCATTTTCAACATGTGTAAGTTGTGCCTTTAGTCGATTTTCCAATTCAAGAGTTAATTCAGTAATTACCTTGTCTGGATTTTCTTCGTACTCTTTTTGGTAATCATTCAAACGAATTTTTTCAGAATTGGCAATTAAAATATCACTCCTCAATCGATTTGGTGAACAATAATTTACCCCAACTGCGGCAACATTGATTTCATTTTTCCAATCACAAGCTTCCAAAGCACCAAAACCCATGCGTAAGGCACCTTTTTTAAGTGGTTTCAACCTTCTTACAAAAACATCATCTGTAAAACCTTCTGCAAAAATCAACGGACTTCTTTTTGAATGGAGAACTTTCGTGCAAGCTGCGAAAACTTCTTTATTCTTTTCTTTAGTATCGACGCCGTCTTGTTGTCTGTAAATGGGAAGCATGTGCATTCCGTGTAGCCAAGGATTGGTTTTCCTATTAAAAATGTCGGAACGCGTCATGAAAAAAACGATTGCCCGATTGAAAGTTGCAATAACCAAGGGGTCCATGAAAGCCGCAGCATGATTACTGGCAAAAATGGTTGGATTGAAAAAACTTTTCGGTTTATTAATGACTTTTACTTCTCTGTAGAATAGGTTTAGTGACCAACCTACAAAAATTCGAAGTACAAAATATAGAGGACGCATGGGCGCGAAATTAATCAAAACAGAGATTACAGTCTTAACAGGTGCTTTACGATAACTTTTTGACCGAATAATTTATGGACTTAAAGACTGGATTACTTTCGTGAAAAATGTCAAATATGCAAAAGATATTAGGTTTGTTTTGTGGGGGTTTTTCGTCCGAATATGAAATTTCATTAAAAAGTGCTGCAACTATCAAACAACACTTCCCGAAATCGCATAAGGTTTATCGCATTCTTGTTGAAAAAAAATCATGGCAGGTAGAAATCGAAAACACCTTGGTTGACTTTGATTTAAATACCGGTTCTTTTCTAGAAAACGGGGAAAGAGTTCACCTGGATTTAGCTTTGGTTTACACACATGGTGACCCTGGGGAAAATGGAAAAATTCAGGCTTACTTGGATATGAAGGAAATTCCTTATCTCAATTCAAATGTATTAGCGTCAACACTTTCTTTCGATAAATGGTATTGCAACCAATTCTTGAAAAATTTCGAAATTCCAGTGGCAAAATCTGTACGCTTAATCAAAGGAGAAAGTTTTAATTTTCAGGAAATAGCAAAGGATTTAGGTTTTCCTATGTTCGTTAAACCAACAGATTCAGGCTCGAGCTACGGTATTTCCAAAGTGAAAAATTTAGAAGAAATCGAACCAGCAATTGCTGTTGCTTTTAAAGAAGGTCGTACTGTAGTCATTGAGTCTTTCTTAAAAGGAAGAGAGATAACTTGTGGCGTTTATAAAACAAAAATGGGAATTCAAGCTCTACCCTTAACAGAGATTGTCACCGAAAACGAATTTTTTGATTTTTCAGCAAAATATGAAGGTAAATCGCGTGAAATTACACCCGCACCAATTGAACAAGAGCACGCATCTAAAATTCAAGGTTTAGCTGTTAAGATTTATGAGTTACTTCAATTAAGTTCAATTGCAAGAATTGATTTTATGTTGGTTGGAGATGTTCCACATGTTATTGAGGTGAACACAACTCCAGGTTTTTCACCAGCAAGTATTGTCCCACAAATGATTGCAGCTTCTGGAAAAACCATCACTGAATTTTGGCAAGAAATTTTAGAATCAAACTCAAGTGACTAATACAAGTAATTATTGTAAGGATATCGTATTCGGAAAATCTCTTTCACCTCCTCGTATAAAACGGCTCTCAATTCATCAACGTTATCTTTGTTTTGTGCAGAGATGAAAACACATCTGGTTTTATTCATTTTTGCCATCCAGGACTTTTTTAAGGATTCCAAGCTCGTAATATCTTCTTCATCTTCATTTAACTCATTTACAGGCGGTTGATATGCATCAATTTTATTGAAGACAAGTATCGTTGGTTTTTCTGTTTTGTCGATTTCAGCCAACGTTTCGTTTACCACATTAAAATGATCTTCAAAATCGCGATGCGCAATATCCAAAACATGAACTAATAAGTCGGCTTCTCTAACCTCATCCAAAGTTGATTTAAAGGACTCCATTAATTGTTGTGGAAGCTTCCGAATGAAACCAACAGTATCTGTTAAAAGTAAAGGTAAATTATCAATTACTACCTTTCTAACGGTTGTATCGAGCGTTGCAAAAAGTTTGTTTTCGGCAAATACATCGGACTTCGAAAGCATATTCATTATTGTGCTTTTTCCAACGTTAGTGTAACCAACCAATGCCACACGAACCAATTGTCCCCTATTACCACGCTGTGTTGCCATTTGCTTGTCAATTTCACGCAAACGCTCTTTCATCAGGGCAATTCGTTGCTGAATTATCCGTCGGTCGGTTTCAATTTGTGATTCTCCAGGACCACGAAGTCCAATTCCACCTTTTTGTCTTTCCAAGTGCGTCCACATTCTGGTCAGTCGAGGAAGCATGTATTGCAATTGGGCTAATTCTACTTGTGTTTTAGCGTGGAATGTTCTTGCTCTACTTGCGAAAATGTCCAAAATCAAAATTGTTCTGTCGAGTACTTTACAGTTTAACTCACGTTCAATATTTCGAAGTTGAGAAGGAGACAGTTCATCATCAAAAATGACCATTCCAATGTCAGCAGCTTGAATGTATTGTTTAATCTCTTCCAACTTCCCTGTCCCAACATAGGTTCGAGGATTCGGATAAGGCAGTTTTTGTAGAAATTTTCCTTCAGTTATTGCTCCCGCTGTTTCTGCCAAAAACTCTAATTCGTCAAGGTGTTCATTGGCGGTTTGTTCGTCTATTTCAGAAGTGATAACCCCTACCAAAACGCACGATTCTTCAACTGCATCAACGGTTACGTGTCCTTCTGTCATTGGCGCATTTTTAAAACATGTTCAACAACCAAACTAACGTTTTCTTCCGAACCTAACAAAGATTCCATTGGAGGCATTGCGTTTTTACCTTTCTTGATAATATTTTCAATTTCAGAGCCTGACAATTTTGTTGCGGTTAAATCTTTGGCACCCGAAGCACCAAGTTTACCATCTTCACCGTGACAAGTTGCACAATGTTGTGTAAATAGCGATGATGCTTTTTCTTCTGGTTTTTCTTGAGGGATAACATCGCTTGTACTTTCCTCTTGGTTTGAACAAGAAACGAACATTGAAATGAACATCAAAAAAAACAGTCGTTTAATTAAAACCATCCTCCTCCTAAATTTGCTCTAAATGGCCATGGAATAAAAGCTAAAATCAAAAGCAATGCGATAGTGTACCAAACCTTGATTTTTGCATGTTTCGCCAAGTCATCTGTTTGTTTTTCAGCGATTTTCCGTCCAATTGTTACCACAATGATTGCTGCCAACATTCCTACAAAATGTTCCATTCCGTAAAAACGAAGTAGAGCATTTTTCATCCAGCCCTCTGAAAATTGAACGTTTGGAGATATGAAATACAAAATCAAACCAATGAGCAATTGAGTGTGCATCGAAATCATTGTGAAAAGATTCAGCATTTTGTGTTTTTTCTCATAAGTTTTACCAGAGAAAGCATTTGCAATCGCAAGAATCAAAAGCACTAGAACTATCCAACGTAAGCCAGAATGTGCGTGAACTAAAATGTTATACATACCTAAATTTTTAATCGTTTAATTTTAAAACTGCTAAAAATGCTTCTTGTGGAATTTCAACTCTTCCAACTTGTCGCATTCGTTTTTTACCCTCTTTTTGTTTTTCCAATAATTTTCGTTTACGACTAATATCACCGCCGTAACATTTCGCGGTAACATCTTTACGCAAGGCCTTAATCGTTTCTCTTGCAATGATTTTTGCACCAATTGCGGCCTGAATCGGGATTTCGAATTGTTGTCTTGGAATAAGTTCTTTCAATTTCAAACAAATCTTTTTACCCAAATCAAAAGCATTACTTCTATGGACTAAAGCAGATAAAGCGTCAACTTGTTCAGCATTTAAAAGTAAATCCATTTTTATCAAATCCGATTCACGGTAGCCGGTTGGATGGTAATCGAAAGAAGCGTAACCACGTGAAATAGTTTTTAAACGGTCATAAAAGTCAAAAACAATTTCGGCAAGTGGCATTTCAAAAGTCAGTTCAACACGATCCTGAGTTAAATAAACTTGATTTCTCAATTCACCACGTTTTTCAATACACAAAGTCATAATTGAACCCACATATTCTGATTTCGTAATGACTTGAGCCTTAATGTAGGGTTCTTCAATTCTATCCATTCCCGATGGGTCAGGAAGTTCTGAAGGGTTATTCACGATAATAACCTTTTCAGGATTTTTTTTCATGTAAGCTTTGTACGAAACGTTTGGAACTGTTGTGATTACAGTCATATTGAATTCACGTTCCAAGCGTTCTTGAATGATTTCCATGTGCAACATCCCAAGGAAACCACATCGGAAACCAAAACCAAGGGCCGCAGAAGATTCCGGTTCGAAAATCAAAGAGGAATCGTTCAACTGCAATTTTTCCATTGAGTATCGCAATTCTTCATAATCTTCTGTATCAACAGGATAAATCCCTGCAAACACCATTGGTTTAACATCCTCAAAACCTTTGATTGACTCTGCACAAGGATTTTCTGCCAAAGTAATTGTATCTCCTACTTTTACTTCTTTGGCTTGTTTTATTCCAGATATAATATAACCAACATCACCAGTTCTCACCTCGTTTTTTGGGGATAAATCCATTTTCAAGATACCAATTTCATCGGCGTTGTAGGTTCTTCCGGTGTTGAAAAAACGAACCTTATCCCCTTTCTTCAATACACCATTTCTAATTCTGTAATAAGCAATAATCCCTCGGAAAGGATTGAAAACGGAGTCAAAAATCATGGCTTGAAGTGGAGCATTTTCATCACCTTTCGGAGGTGGAATACGATTAATCACAGCCTCCAAAATTTTGTCCACGCCTAGTCCTGTTTTACCAGAAGCGGGAATTATATCATCCACATCACAACCAATTAGGTCGATAATTTGGTCTGAAACCTCCTCCGGCATTGCCCCAGGCAAGTCCATTTTATTTAGAATCGGGATAATTTCTAAATCGTGTTCGAGAGCGAGGTAAAGATTGGAAATAGTTTGAGCTTCAATACCTTGGGAAGCATCAACAATCAACAAAGCGCCTTCACAAGCTGCAATGGAACGTGAAACCTCGTAAGAAAAATCAACATGTCCCGGAGTGTCGATTAGATTTAGAATGTAGTCTTGTCCTTCATGCTTGTAATTCATTTGAATAGCATGACTTTTTATGGTAATTCCACGTTCGCGTTCCAAGTCCATGTCGTCAAGTGCTTGGGCTTGCATTTCGCGGTCTGAGATAGTTCCAGTTGTTTGTAAAAGACGGTCGGCAAGTGTGCTTTTCCCGTGGTCAATGTGTGCAATGATGCAGAAATTGCGGATGTTTTTCATACGAGGACAAATATAAGGATAAGTAGGGATGAAAGTTGAATATCAATTTTACAGTATTATGAAAACAACCGATGCTAAAAATTGATTTCGATGAATGATTCAATGGTTGGATTAGTAAGTAGCTAATGCATTCAAAACCTTTTCCATTTTACTATTTATATCAGCCGAGGAGCAATTGTAGTTATTTACAATAAATGCAAAAGCAATTACTTTTCCTGATTTGGAGAAAACGTAACCAGAATAAGCCTTAACTCTGGAAATGGTTCCACTTTTAGCGTAAATTTTTCCTTCACCCACTTGACCTTTACATAAACTTTTAATCGTTCCACTTACGCCAGCAATTGGCAAAGTTTCCTTGAAAGCATCAATTTGCCCGTAGCAGTACATGTATTGCAATAATTCGCAAAAATGATTAGCGGAGATTGCATTTCCACGAGATAAACCACTGCCATCTTTGATGTAAGCTCCAGATAAGTCCATTCTTGCCGACCAAAATTTTTCCATTACTTTAAGACTTGAACTTGTTGTTGATTGTCCTTTGTCTGCATAACTCAACCAATTCAATAAGCCTTCAGCGAATAAATTGACACTTCTAATATTTGTCCAATAGGCTATTTCTTGTACGGTTTTACTAGATTCTTCAAATAAATAGGTATAGGTTGAACCATATTTTTTTGCGGTTGAGAGGCTTAAATTTCGGAAGCCAATTGGTTCGTAGGAAACATTTACTCCATTTTCTTTCAGTTTTTTGGTGAATTCATAAGCTAATTGAAATTCAGGATCGGGCATACTCCCTCTTACTTCAAATTCCGTTTTTAAGGCTGGTAGTTGACCCGAAACGTATCTATCAAAGGAATATGGTGCACCGTAAATTATTGAATTGTCATCCTTTACATTTCCAGCAATAACTTCATTTCTCATTTTCAATCCAGGAACCTCTGGGTAAATTTTTGTCACAATGGATTTTGTACCTACCTTATCCGTTTGAAATTTCAATTTAATTTGATTGTCATAAACGTTTAATCCCATGGCTGGAGCTCCATAGTAATTTCCAACATCACCCCAACTCCAACCTTCGGGCGCACCGTCATAACCGAATTCTGACCCGTCTGCAATTACAGCTCCTTCAATACGTTTAATTCCGGCTTCTTTTAATTTTTTTGCCCAAGAATTTAGAAAAATGAATTCTTCGCCAGTGTTGTTAAAGAACTTACTACCCAAAGAAACATCACCCGCTCCACGAATCCACAAGTTACCATAAAGCACACTATCCCTTACAAATCCGTCGTGGTAAATTCTAGTACTCACACAGTAATCTTTACCAAGGATTTCTAAAGCTGTTGCGGTTGAGAAAAGTTTTGTGGTACTTGCACATGTTAGGGATTGTTTTTCTCCATGTTTAGCAATAATTTCACCTTCTGCAAGTTCAAGAGCCATAAAAGAAATAGAGGCATTTTGGTTTACTTTATCACGCACAAATTCATTTAAATTTCGTTGAACTGCATTTTGAGAAAATGCAGAAAACATTGATATACCGAATAAAAGGAGAAAAATATACTTTTGCATGTACTAATTTGTGTAAAAATGAAAGAAATTGTTATTTCATGTTGTTTTTGTGCACTAATTTTTTGAACAATCGACCTAACAAAACTTAAACTGCTTGAAAAAGAAAATAAAAATCTTACGAATCATCAATAGATTTAATATAGGAGGTCCAACCTATAACGCCACATTCTTGTCACGTTTCATGTCGGATGAATTTGAAACACTTTTAGTTGGAGGACTTCCCGAAGAAGGGGAAGCTGATTCTCTTCACATTCTTGAACAATATGGGGTTAAGCCAATGTTGATTGAAGAAATGCAAAGAAATCCAAATTTCTTCAGCGACAGAAAAGCACTAAAAAAAATTAAAGCAATCATCAAAGAATACCAGCCAGATATTGTTCATACACATGCGGCAAAAGCAGGAGCGTTGGGTAGAAAAGCTGCGGCAGATTGTGGTGTCCCTGTGATTTTACATACCTTCCACGGGCATGTTTTTCATTCTTACTTCAATAAGTTTAAAACGGAGATTTTCCGTCAAATTGAAAAGCGTTTAGCTTCAAAATCATCAGGTATAATTGCAATCAGTAAAATTCAAAAAGATGAACTTGTTAACGTCTTTAAAATTGCACCTGAACACAAGGTTAAAGTTATTCCACTTGGCTTTGATTTGAATCCTTTTCATGAAAATTTGGAGGAGAAACGTAAGAAAGTTAGAAAAGAATATCAATTATCCGACGAAATTGCGGTCGCTATTGTTGGTCGTTTAGCACCAATTAAAAATCATGATTTGTTCTTGGAGGCTGTCAAGTTAACACAAGAGAAAACAAAGCAAAAATTGGTGTTTTTTATTGTTGGAGATGGTGAATTAAAGGATGAATTAGAGGCTAAGGTCGATGTGTTAAAAGCAGAAACTGGGGTTGATATTCGCTTTACCTCTTGGATTCGCGACATTAAAACTTTTAACGCAGGAATGGATATTATTTGCCTAACCTCCAACAATGAAGGTACACCCGTTAGTTTGATTGAAGCGCAAGCGACCAATAAGCCTGTAGTTACAACGGATGTTGGGGGGGTTCGAGACATAGTTTTGGAAGGAGAAACGGGATTTATTGTCCCAAAAGGAGATTCACTTGCTTTTGCTGAAAAACTCTTACTTTTGACCGAAAATAAAGAATTGAGAAACAGAATGTCTGAAAAAGGATGGGAATTTGTTAAGGACACTTTTCACTATACTAGATTGGTAAGGGATATGGAAGAATATTACAAGCAATTGTTACAAACTAAAAGGAATGGCTAAAGTTTATTTCTTTTCACTTTTTGCTTTTATATTTATTACTCTAATCACTTCTTGTAAGAATGTGAATAGCCATGTTATGTTCAAAATCCCGAAAGATGGTTCATTTAAGTTTGATTCGCTTCCGATGAACCCTTTTGAAGATTATCGCTTAGGACCTGGCGATAGGATTAGTTTTATTTTTGGCCCAAACAAAGGGGAACAAATAGTATTTAACCAATCAAACGTTGAGGAAATTACTCAAATCGGATTAAGAAATCAAAGTAATAGAAGGGAAAATGATTTTTTAATTCGCCAAGACGGGACCGTTGATCTTCCTCTCATAGGTGTTTATACAGCTAAAGGTTTAACTACAACAGAGTTAGAAATCAAGTTGAAAGAGGAGTTATCCAAGAATTTTATTGAACCTTTTGTCATGGTTAGGGTTACAAACCAGAGAGTTGTAGTATTTAACGGTAGGGGAAACGCTAATGTTGTTCCTATTCAAAACAATAACACAACTCTTCTTGAAGCAATTGCTATGTCTGGAGGGATAGTTGAAGAAGGTAGAGCAAGTTCTATTCGAATAATGAGAAGAACTAACGTTGGAAAAAGAGAAATTTATAATGTGGATTTATCAAAAATTGAAGGCTTAAGAGAAGCAGATATGATTCTTCAGGGCAACGATTATATCTACATAGATTACAAACCAAGAATAGCATCTTCCGTTTTTAGAGAGGTCAGCCCTTGGTTAAGTTTAATAACTACGTCATTGGCCGTAATCGCCATATTTAGGAGGTAAAATTGGAGGAAAAGCAAAGCATATTTACCAATACAGAATTTTCATTTGAAATTTTGAAAATTATTATAAGGAGACATTGGTTATCTCCTATTTTTTTTGTTTCTATTTCATTCACCACGGCATTTTTAATTATCCGATATACTCAGCCGTTGTTTCAAAGTGAAGGAATACTGCAGATTATTGAGGAAAATGAAGGAGATAAAGTTTTAGGAAAATCTGATTTAATTGAATCAACAGATTTATCCAAAGAAGTTGAGTTGTTAAGGTCAGAGATTTTGTTTAAATCAGCACTACGGAAATTGCCTGTTCAAACAAGTATTTATTCAGAGGGAAAAGTGCTTACAAAAGACTTGTATAATTTTGCTCCAATAGAATTTTTTGTACATAATATTATCGATTCTTCATTGATTGGGAAGACGATCGACATACTTAAAAATGATGGTAAATACCTTACTTTATCAATTAGAGGTGATAAAAGACATTCAAATATTTTAGTTCCACTAAATGAACGTTTTAAAAATAAATTGTTTGATATACAAGTACGAACAATTAACAATGCCAACGCTAATCAATTCATAAATGAAAATCAAATTTTTATAAAGTTTAATAATTTTGAAAGCCTATCTGAGCAATTACATAAAAACTTAACTGTTGAAGCATTGGACGCAAATGCTAAAACTATCCAGATATCTTTTCAACATGAAAATCCACGATTATCCTATGATGTAGTAAATGCTGTAATAAATGGTTATTTAACCTACGAAAAAGACATAAAACAAACTCGAGCAAATAGAACCATAGAATTTATTAATACACAATTAGATTCACTATCGAAGGTTTTAAGGGTATCTAAAGATAGTATCAATATTTTTCAAAGAAAGTCAAGAATACCATCTTTTGATACTTATCCGCAAACTTTATCCACGGATTTAAGTGAGTTAAACAAAAAATTTCAGGATATCAACGAGGAGTTATACCAACTTAGACAAGTTTCTCAAAAAATTAATAGGGATGCCAATAGAATCGAATTATACAAATTGATTCCTACCCTCTATGGACGCAAAGAATTTGAAAACGGTTTAATTGTTCAAATTGAGGAGTTGAATAAATTATTGGAATTAAGAGATGATTTACTTCGTGATTTAACACCAGAGAATTCAAGGGTTGTCCAAGTTTCGGATAAAATTCAGGCTAAAATTTCCTTTATAAACAAAGTTGTTTCAGCTGTTAATGAGCGTTTAACAGTTGAAAGAGATAATGTTCAAGCTAGAATTTTTGCAATAGAAGGAAATTACTTTGATTATCCCGAAAAACAAATGGAATTTCAAAGGTTAAAATACATAGAAGAACTAAATAACAGATATTTTACACTTTTCACGGAAAAGAAAATCGAATATGAATTGTCAAATGCGGGCTATTTTACAACTAATCGTATTTTAAGTGTTCCAAAAGTTCCTCAGTCACCTATAAGACCAAGAGAATTAGTTATTAACGCTGTTTTTATTGGACTTGGATTTCTTCTTGGAATAGGTCTTTTGGTGTTCCGTTATTTAACTTTTAATGAGATACTTAACGTGAATGATTTAACCAAACTTTTACCTGATAAGGCAAATTTTGTAGGTGCTGTACCCTTATACAAAAAGGAAATGCAGTATTCTCAAATTGTGGTTAATGAGGCTTCCAAATCGCGTATGGCTGAAGCAATTAGAAGTATAAGGGCCAATTTGGCATTCATTAATAAAAATGCCAAAGTCATTGCTGTTTCCTCTTCGATTTCAGGAGAAGGTAAGACTTTCGTGATTCTTAATTTAGCAGGGCTCATTGCTGCAAATGGAAAAAAGACAATAATTATTGATTTGGACTTAAGAAAACCAAAAATTCAATACGGATTCAATACAGATAATAATGACGGAATGAGTAATCTTATTTCGGGTTTTTCCACACTAGAAAAAGTAATAAAAAAATCTGGTTATAAAAATTTGGACTATATAACTGCGGGGCCGGTCCCTCCAAATCCATCTGAGTTAATACAAAGTGAAACATTTAAATCAATTTTGGAGGAATTAAAAGAAAGATATGATGTTGTTATGATAGATAATCCACCAGTTGGTATCGTGTCCGATGGTATTGAGATTTTAGCAAATTCAGATATTCCATTGTATGTATTTAAGGCAAATTATTCGCGTAGGATTTTTGTTAACAGGGTAAGAGAACTTTTTGATGTTCAAAAGTTGAAAAGTTTAAATATAATTCTTAATGGAGTTCAAGCTAATAAATCAAGTTATGGGTATGGGTACGGGTACGGGTATGGATATGGTTATGGATATGGTTATGGCTACGGTTATGGTTACGGATATGGTTATGGCGACAGAGATGAAGGATATTACACAGAAGATGAAGTTGAGTTAACATTTGTGCAAAAACTTATTTTAAAAGTTAAAGGTTTATGGTCTTCAAAGAAGAAAAAATAAAGGGAATCGTTTCTATTCAACCCAAAGTTTTTGGTGATGAGCGTGGTTATTTCATTGAAACATTTAACGAATCAAAGTATTCTGAATTTTTAAATGGGATTTCATTTAAACAAGATAACTTATCCAAATCTAAAAAAGGAGTATTAAGGGGATTACATTTTCAATTGTCGCCTCATGAACAAGGTAAATTGGTTAGCGTAATTCATGGCAGTGTATTGGATGTTGCCTTAGATATTCGCAAAGATTCCCCAACTTATGGCCAACATTTTTCTGTTGTTTTATCAGGAGAATTAAAAAATCAGCTCTGGATTCCTCCAGGATTTGCTCACGGTTTTATTGCCCTTGAGGATGATACTTTATTTTCTTATAAATGTACCAACGTATATGCACCAAATTTTGAGCAAACTATTCTTTGGAATGACCCTATTCTGAATATTGATTGGAAATTAGATAATCAAATTATTTCAGAAAAAGATAAAGTTGGCTTACCATTTCATAATTTTGAATCACCTTTCTAACCAACATGATTTCTGAACCTATATTCTACATCTTTTTCGCTGTTGTTGCCTTCACAGTTTCAATCATCACTAATCATCTACTTCTAAAGTTTTCTCAAACCTTGGGAATTAGAAACAAAAACGATGTTACTGTACGTTGGAGTAAAACTCAAAAACCCTCTCTTGGTGGAATTAGCATGTTTCTTGGATTTGTTGTTTCTTCGATTTTGTATTTAATCGTTGATCCAACAAATAATATTTTTGGTAATTCTGCCTTTGTTGGTTTGTTTGTCTCTGCGACACTTGCTTTTTTTATGGGGCTTGCAGATGATGCATATAACACCAAACCTTGGTTTAAACTTATAGTTCAAGTTTTGTGTGGACTTATTTTTATTTGGACAGACACAGTAATTGACTTATTTCATATTCCCTTGATTGACCAAGCACTTACGGTAATTTGGGTTATTGCTTTGATGAACTCCTTGAATATGTTGGATAACATGGATGGAATTACGGGCACAACAGTATTTTTTGCGCTAATTGCATGCTTAGCATCCTGCTATTTGATAGGGAATTCACAAGAGCCTTATTGGATTTTCTCAATTGTTGGTGTTCTTGGTGCTATTCTTGGTTTCTTGCGTTACAATATCAATCCTTCAAAAATGTTTATGGGCGATGCTGGCAGTCAGTTTGTTGGACTTTTTGTGGCATTTTTTACCGTAAAATACCTTTGGAATTTAGGTTCAATTACTCAAAGTCATTCTTGGGTCAGTATAATTATCACATTAACAGCACTTACCCCTGCCGCAGCTGACACTTTAACTGTTGTAATCAACCGACTTAAAGCAGGAAAATCACCAATGGTTGGAGGTAAAGACCACACTACTCATCATCTGGTTTACGCGGGTTACAAAGACAGACAAGTGTGGTATGTATTTTCAGTTTTAGGAATTTTCTCAGCTTTACTCTCTATTGCAATCGTTTATTTGGTAAAAAATGGAATTGTGATTCCGGTTTTAGGTTTTATTCCTTTCTTTTTCATCGTTTTCTTTTTGCTTTATCGCAACACCATTAAATATCATCCGAAACAAGGATAAATTTTTTTATGGCAAAAATTTTACGGGTTGTAGTTACATTTATCGGTTGGGTACTTATTGTTGGATGCAATTCAGTAAAGGAAAAGGAAGTTGTAACCGAAAAGATTATAAATGCAGGCTTATTTGAATATGAGATTCCTCTGCCTGAAAGTGTGCTGTTTTTCGGTGAAAGGGTTGTTTTGAAAGATTTAGATATCAATGAAAGGCTTCAAAAAGAAATTGCTTCTTTCGTTTATAATCCTTACAGTTTGATTGGCACTCTCAAACGTTCAAAGCGTTATTTTCCTGAATTCGAGAAAATTGCAAAAGATAACCATCTACCGACAGACATAAAATATTTAGCTTCTATTGAAAGTAATTTATTAAATGTAACGAGTCCTGCTGGCGCTAAAGGTTTGTGGCAGATTATGGAATCGACAGGCAAGCAATATGGTTTACGTATTGATGACGAGGTAGATGAACGTTTACATTCCTCTAAAAGCACTAAAGCTGCTTGTGCGTTTTTATCTTGGTTGAGAACTAATGCCGGAAATTGGGTGAATGCTTGCGCTGCTTACAACCGAGGTCTAGATGGATTAAAAAGCGACCTTGACCGACAAGGTGTAACCCATTTTTTCGATGGGGAATTGAACAATGAAACTGCACGATACGTTTTTCGAATTATGGCGTTCAAGATTGTTTACGAGAATCAAGAAAAATACGGAATTCATCTACCTGAATCGGCTTATTATTTTCCAATCTCAACTCAAAAAATTTCCATCGAAAAAGCAATTCCGGATTTAAGTAAGTGGGCACTTAATAAGGACATCAATCTAAAAATCCTGAGAAAGTTAAACCCTTGGTTAATCGGTGAATCGCTAAAAAACCATAACGGCATCACCATAGAAATTCCTACCAACAAATCGTTACTGCGACCTTACGCTTCCTATCAGTAAAAAAAATGAAAGAACTCGATGCAATCGACGTGTATGGTGCACGCGTACACAATCTGAAAAATGTTGATATTTCTATTCCTCGGGATAAACTAATCGTTTTCACTGGCTTAAGTGGAAGTGGTAAATCCTCGCTTGCTTTCGATACCATTTTTGCTGAAGGACAACGACGCTATATTGAGACATTTTCAGCGTATGCTCGTCAGTTCATTGGTGGATTGGAACGACCTGACGTTGATAAAATTGACGGTTTAAGCCCGGTTATTTCTATCGAACAAAAAACAGTTTCAAAATCTCCGCGTTCAACGGTTGGAACAATCACTGAAGTTTACGACTTTTTGCGTTTACTTTTTGCTCGAGTAGCAACGGCATACTCCTACGAAACCAACGAGCCAATGATTAAGTATTCCGACGAGGGAATTGCTACATTGATTGAAAAGGAATTTTCAGGTAAAAAAATTGCTTTTTTAGCTCCAAAAATTAAAGGTAGAAAGGGTCATTACCGTGAATTGTTTGAACAAATTCAACGAAATGGTTTCACGAAAGTACGTGTTGACGGACAAATTCTCGATATCGTCAAAGGCATGAAATTAGACCGCTACAAAATTCATGATATTGAAATAGTAGTAGATAGAGTAAAAGTTGGAGAGGTGGATACCAAACGCATTTACGATTCCGTGGTTAGCACAATGCGATTAGGAGATTCAGTTTTATTAATCTCGGATTTAGACTCGGGTAAAACAAGAACTTACAGTCGATTTTTGATGTGTCCAACAACTGGGATTAGTTACCCCGAACCTGAACCTAATTTGTTTTCGTTCAACTCTCCTTACGGCGCTTGTGGAACTTGTAATGGTTTGGGTGAAGTTACAGACGCCGATTTGTCCAAAATAATTCCTGACCAAAAAAAATCAATAAAGGCTGGTGGATTGGAACCTCTTGGTCCTCATAAAAGAACTTGGGTTTTCGATAAAATCGAATCGTTGCTGACCAGAAATGGTTTTTCGCTTTCCACACCAATTTCAGACATCGATGAAGAATTAATGAAAGTAATTCTTTACGGGAATGAGGACATGGAAATTTTGCAGGGTTCCACAATCGATCGCTTTGAGGGAATAATCAATTTCGTTGGACGACATGCGGACGATTCTTCTGCTGCGATTCAACGATGGGCACAATCTTTTATGAATAAAAAAACTTGTCCGTCTTGTAACGGTAGTCGCTTGAAAAAAGAAGCCCTATTTTTTCGAATCGGAGACAAACATATTGGTGACTTATCCTCACTTGATTTGAATGAATTACAAACTTGGTTTGACTCAGTTGAAACTCATTTATCGCAGGAAAAACTTCGAATTGGTCAAGAAATAATTAAAGAAATTCGCTCTCGATTGAAATTCATTTTAGAAGTAGGTCTTGACTACTTAACATTAAATCGTTCGGCTAAAAGTTTATCAGGTGGTGAAGCACAGCGCATTCGTCTAGCAACACAAATTGGAACAGAATTACAACATGTTTTATACATTCTTGACGAACCTTCAATCGGTTTGCACCAACGCGATAACACTAAATTGATTCAGTCGCTAAAACGACTTCGCGACGCAGGAAATTCGGTACTTGTGGTTGAACACGACAAAGAAATGATTGAAGCCGCCGATTTCATTGTGGACATTGGTCCAGGCGCGGGGAAATTGGGCGGACAGATTGTCAACAAAGGGACTTACCAAGATATTATCTCTTCCTCCTCCCTCACAGCCGACTATCTGAACGGAAAAAAGCAAATTGAAATTCCAAAAAATAGACGAAAAGGGAACGGAAATTGGTTGGAACTGAAGGGTGCAACGGGTCACAATTTAAAAAACGTAGATTTGAAAATACCTCTAGGAACGCTTTGTTGCATAACCGGAGTTTCAGGGAGTGGAAAATCGAGTTTAGTTAATCAAACACTTTATCCGATATTACAAAATGAATTGAATGGTGGCATTAGAACTCCGCTTCCATACAAAGAAATTAAGGGATTAGAATTTTTGGATAAGGTAATTGATATTGACCAAAGTCCAATTGGACGTACACCGAGGTCCAACCCTGTTACATACACTAAAGTTTTCGACGAAATTCGAAGTTTGTACGCTTCGCTTCCGGAGGCACAAATTCGAGGTTACAAACCGGGCAGATTTTCCTTTAATGTTGCTGGAGGTAAATGTGAAACGTGCAATGGAGGCGGATTGAAGTTGATTGAAATGAATTTTCTTCCTGATGTTTATGTGGAATGTGAAACTTGTGGGGGAAAGCGCTACAATAAAGAAACTTTGGAAGTTCGTTACAAAGGAAAATCTATCGCTGACGTTTTGGCAATGACAATTGATGAAGCGGTTTCTTTTTTTGAGAATCAGCCTAAAATACATCGCACACTTCAAACCCTGCAAAGCGTTGGTTTGGGTTATATCAGTCTCGGACAATCTTCTACGACACTTTCTGGTGGTGAAGCTCAACGGATTAAACTATCCACTGAACTTGCAAAAAAAGCGACTGGAAAAACCATTTACATTCTCGATGAACCGTCAACAGGTTTACATTTTGAAGATATTAATATGTTGAATCAAGTTTTGCAACGATTGGTGGACGAAGGAAATACCGTATTGGTTATTGAACACAATCTAGACATGGTTAAGGTGGCTGATTATATTGTGGATATCGGTCCAGAAGGCGGTAGAAAAGGGGGTGATATCGTATGTCAAGGAACACCAGAAATGGTGGTGAAGAAATTTGAAAAACAATCCCATACAGCGAGATACTTAAAACTTGAACTGACAAATTGACAAAAAAACATAAACGGTCTAGTAATTGAAAACAACCTACTAAATTTGCCCCCTGAAAAGGGAAATATTAACGCTTAATAAATAAAAAATGGCATTAGAAATTACAGATGGCAACTTCAACGATGTTGTAATGGCAGCCAACCAACCAGTAGTAGTAGATTTTTGGGCAGAATGGTGTGGTCCATGTCGTATGTTGACGCCAGTTATCGAAGAGATGAGTAAAGAGTATGACGGTCAAGCGATTATCGGAAAGGTAAACGTTGATTTGAATCCAAATGTATCTGCACAGTTCGGAGTTAGAAGTATTCCAACCGTTTTATTCATCAAGAATGGTGAGGTTGTAGATAAATCAGTTGGTGCAGTGCCAAAGGCTACTTTGGATGCAAAATTGAGAGCATTATTGTAAGTCAAACTTAATTTTTTTGAGCCGGGTGTTTAACTCGGCTTTTTTCATTTATGGACAATTTCCTTCGCAGATTAAAATACTACGGATTAGGCTTTGGGATAGGCTTGATTTTCGTTATCTTCTTTTTTCAAAACCGTGGCTGTTCTTGGTTTCCGGAAAATCGAGTTAAAAACGTTATTCTCAGGAATGTCTTAGTGGTTAATAATGAGGGTGAAAAACAAATGCAAAAGCTTGGTTTAGTTGATTCAACACTTGTGCAAGCTATAAACCTTGGAGATGTTGATTTTCCAGCAAGTGACAAAAAAAGTATCTTTAAAATTTACTATTTCAATTGCAAAACGAATAGTGGAAAATCATTCAATTGCCATGTTTCTCTTAATGAAACAAGTTTTATATCGGAGGTAATTTTTAGTAAAAATCCTTCAAACAAGGTTAAAATATCGAAAGAGGGCTATGGTAAATTCATTCATTTTCCCATTAAAAAAGATTTTGTTTACCTCGATTCAACTGAAATTGATGAATGTAAATTGGTGAATTGGCCATTTTCCAACGAAAATCAGGTATTACAACGTATCATGACCACAGGTAAATTAAATTTTGCAACTTCTCAGCTAGAACTTAATCCACGTCCATTACAAGTGATTGAATTTCAAGATAAAAAATCTCGTCCTATTACGGTAAATGCGATTTGGTACAAAGAGAAAATTCAAATTGTTAAAATTGACTTGGGCTACGAAAATGAATGCGACAAGGAAAAACGCTTGGAGTAAAAATAAATTTCATCAACGGTAAAATGTAATTTCCCTAACAACGTTTTTGTTGAAAACAAAAAATTTTCAAACCTTAAGCCGAAAAAGTAACCCTTAATTTTGACCAATGGAATTTTCAGCCGAGCAAATTGCCGCAATACTTCAAGGAGAAATAGTCGGGAATCCCAAAACAATTGTCAATACTCTTGCGAAAATTGAAGAAGGGCACGCAGGCGCTCTTTCATTTTTAGCCAATCCGAAGTACGAAGAATACATTTACACCACAGGTTCTAGTTTGTGTATTGTTAATTCCACATTTGAACCCTCAAAACCTCTTCCAGAAACATTAACGCTCGTCAAAGTTGCGGATGCCTACGCTTCATTTGCTTCATTATTGGCGCTTTATGAGCAACAACAAGCTTCGAATAGAAAAGCGGTTATCGAACAACCAAGTTTTATATCGGCTGCAGCAAAAGTTGGAAATAACTTGTCTTTAGGAGCTTTTTCGTACATCGCTGACGGTGCGGAAATTGGTGAAAACGTTACCATTTACCCAAACGTTTATATTGGCGAAAAAGTAAAAATTGGCGATAATTCTACCATTCATCCTGGAGTTAAAATCTATCATGATTGTGTAGTTGGTAACAATTGCTTGATTCATGCGGGTACAGTTATTGGTTCTGATGGATTTGGTTTTGCTCCAAACGATAAAGGAGAATTTCAAAAAATACCTCAAATTGGAAATGTAGTAATTGAGGACAATGTTGAAATAGGTGCGAACTGTACGTTGGATCGTGCCACAATGGGTTCAACGTTCGTTCGAAAAGGTGTGAAAATCGACAATCTTTGTCAAATCGCACACAACGTTGATGTTGGAGAAAATGCCGCTATGGCCGCTCAAGTTGGAATTGCTGGTTCAGCAAAAATTGGAAAACGCGTCTTGATTGGTGGTCAGGCAGGGATAAGCGGACATTTACACATTGCTGACGATACCAAAATTGTTGCCCAATCTGGAATTCCATCAACAGTTAAGCAGGCCGCAACATTAATGGGGTCGCCAGGAATTCCGCTTGAAGATTTTAAAAAGTCCTATTTTGGTTTTAGAAAACTACCGTACTTACTCGACAAAATCGCAGAATTAGAAAAAGAGATTAAAGAATTAAAGTCACAACAAAATGTTGGATAAACAAAAAACGATTAAAACACCTGTCCGTTTTTCGGGTATTGGTTTGCATACCGGCGAACAGGTAAATATTGAAATTCATCCTGCTCCAGAAAATCATTGGTTTAAATTTCAACGGATAGATTTAGAAGGTCAGCCGATTATTAAAGTGGATGCTGATAATGTGATTAGTACCGAACGTGGAACAACCTTAGAATCTAAAGGTGCACGCGTTTACACTACCGAACATTTGTTGGCAGCACTTGTCGGGTGTGACATAGATAATGCATTAATAACAATTGATGGCTCCGAAGTTCCTATACTGGATGGAAGCTCAAAACTCTTTGTTGAAGCTATTCAAGGAGCTGGTATTCAGGAATTGGAGGCTGAAAGAGATTATTTCGAATTGATCGAAAATATTGCTTGGGAGGATGACGAAAAGGGCAGTGAATACCTTGCTGTTCCTCACAAAGACTACAGATTCACTGTTATGGTGGACTACAAATCTCCTGCTTTAGGTACACAACACGCGAGCCTTTATAAAATTGAAGATTTTAATGCAGAAATTAGTGCTTGTAGAACTTTCGTTTTCCTAAGAGAATTAGAGTTTCTTGCAAAAAACAACCTTATCAAAGGTGGTGATTTAGATAATGCAATCGTATTGGTTGACCGCACCGACATATCGAAGGAAGAATTGCATGATTTGGCTGTTCTCCTCGGGAAAGAAAATTTGTCTGTTTCAATAGACGGAATTGGTGTATTGAACAGCACTAAATTGAAATTTGAAAACGAACCTGCTCGACACAAACTTTTAGACATAGTTGGTGATTTGGCCTTGGTTGGAAAACCTATTAAGGGACATATTCTCGCCGCTCGTCCCGGACATTCTAGTAATGTGAAGTTTGCAAAGATTTTAAAAGAACAAATCAAAAAACAGCAAGGTTTAGGTCGTAAGTTTGACTTGACCAAAACTCCAGTTTACACGACTCAAGACATTGAAAAAATGTTGCCACATCGCTTTCCTTTTCTTATGGTTGATAAAATCATGGAAATTCACGAAGAAAGTATTTGGGGGGTGAAAAATATCACAATGAACGAACCTATATTTACCGGTCATTTTCCTGGTAATCCAGTATTCCCAGGCGTTTTACAAATCGAAGCCATGGCGCAAGTGGGTGGTATTTTTGCATTGAGTAAAGTAGAAGATCCACATTTGTATTCTACTTATTTCATGAAAATTAATAATGTTAAATTCAAGCAAAAAGTTGTTCCTGGCGACACTGTTGTTTTTGAATTGCGATTGATTTCTCCAATTCGACGAGGTTTGGTTGAAATGGCTGGTGTTGGATATGTTAATGGAAAAATAGTTTGCGAAGCAGAAATGTTGGCGCAAGTAATCAAAGATAAAGTGGAGGCATGATAAGTAAATTGGCGCATGTATCGGATCAAGCCAAAATTGGTGCAGGTGTGAGAATTGAACCTTTTTCAACCATTTACGAGGATGTAGAAATCGGCGAAGGGACACATATTCATCCAAATGTCACCATCTACCCGGGTACACGAATTGGCAAGAATTGTGAGATTTTTCCCGGTGCAGCTATTGGTGTAATTCCTCAAGATTTAAAGTTTGAAGGTGAATATACAACCTGCGAAATTGGTGATAACACCAAAATTCGTGAGTGTGTCACCATTCACAGAGGAACAAAAGATAAATGGAAAACGACAGTTGGAAGTAATTGTTTGCTAATGACTTATGTTCATATTGCTCACGATTGTCAGATAGGAAATAATGTGATTTTAGCGAGTTATACAGGGCTATCTGGACACGTGACAATTGACGATTTTGCAATTTTGGAAGGAAAAGTGGCTGCTCAACAGTTTGTGCATATCGGAAAACACGCATTTATAGGTGGAGCTTCTTTGGTTCGAAAAGATGTTCCTCCCTATATAAAGGCTGCGAGAGAACCGCTAACATTTGCAGGTGTCAATGCAATTGGTTTAAGAAGAAAAGGAATTTGTGACGAAACAATCCGTTTAATTGAAGATATTTACCGAACGCTTTACGTTCAAAACAGCAATCTATCCAAAGGCATAGAAGCTGTAATCAATTCAATTCCAGTAAGTGAAATTCGAAATGAGATTATCGCGTTTATACAAGGATCAGATAAAGGTGTAATTCGCGGAATGATTTAAATTTATGCAAAGAGGTTCAGAAATTACCGTTAAAATCACTGATTATGCTTTTGGCGGAAGGGGCATCGCTCGATTGGAAACGGAAAACGGTGCTTTTGTGGTTTTCGTGGACAACACTTTTCCTGGTCAAACAGTTAAGGCAAAGGTTGAAACGAAACGAAAATCTTTCGCAGAAGCAAAATTGATTGAAATTGTTGAACGTTCAACCTACGAAACAAATCAAGATTTTCAGGAAATTTCTGGCGGACCATATATCCATGTTCCAGTTGAAATTCAAGAAAAAGTGAAGCAAGATAGTACTTTACAAACTTTCAAAAAGCTTTCTGGAATCGATGCATCCGCTGTTTTTGATACCTTCATTTCTTCACCTGAACACTATTTCTATCGAAATAAGATGGAATATAGTTTTTCTTGTATTGAACACGATTTGGAAACTAACGAAGAATTGGATGATGCTTTCGCTTTAGGTTTCAAACGACGCGGTACTTGGTGGAAGGTTGAAAGCTTGAATAAACCCTCAGGACTATTTGATGAAGAATGGGAACGAAAATTAAAAGAAATTAGAATTTTCTTAAAAAATACAGGTTTATTAGCTTGGCATCCACCGAAAAAAACAGGATTCTTTAGACACATTGTTGTAAGAAAATCGTTTTATACCAATCAACTTTTAGTGAATTTGGTAACGAGTTCCAACGCCGATAATTCTTTTGACGCAGTAGCATTTGGAGAATTTTTGAAGCAACTTTTTAAAGACAGAATCGCAGGTTTTCAACACACTGAAAATGATAATGTAGCCGACCGCGCAAAGATTGAAAATGGTACTACTAAATTGATTTTTGGTAAACCTGTTGTTGAAGAAAAATTGGGTGATTTATTTTTCCAAATTAGTATGGAAAGTTTCTTTCAAACCAATCCAAAATGTGCTCAATTGCTTTACAATAAAGCGTTAGACTATGTTTTTGAGCGCGAAATCGAGGACGAAGCTTACATAATGGATTTGTTTTGTGGAACAGGGACAATTGGACAGTTATTATCCATTCGACAACCACGCACCAAAATTATCGGAGTGGATATCGTTGAGGAAGCAATTCGTGATGCGAAGGTTAATGCGAAAAAGAATAACTTATCGAACATAGAATTTTTTGCCGCAGATGTCGGAAAATTCCTAAAAGAGCACCCAGAATTTATTGGCAAGATTGACACGTTAGTATTAGATCCACCTCGTGCCGGAATAGCTCCAAAAACCTTATTGAAAGTAATTGAATTGGGAGCGAAAAACATCGTTTACATTTCTTGCAATCCTTCAACACAAGCGCGTGACGCGAATACGTTAGCGGAATTTGGTTTTGAGTTGAAAAAATACGCTTTAGTGGATCAATTTCCACACACTGGACACATTGAATCAATTGCAAAATTTTCCAAGTCATGAAAGTTGAATTGATAGCTATCGGTGATGAATTGCTTTACGGTCAAACCATCAATACCAATGCTTCTTGGATCGGACAACAACTTGCAGCATTGGGTGCTCGAGTTGTCAAAGTACAAACAATAGGCGACACCAAAGAAGCAATTCTTGATGCGGTTAAGTCTGTTGAACCGAGTACTGACGCGGTTTTGATAACGGGTGGCTTAGGACCAACGAAAGATGACATTACTAAAATTACACTTTGCGATTTTTTTGAAACACATCTGGAAATTCATCAACCAACTCTATCGAAAATTGAAGCTTATTTTGCAATGCGCAAGCGACCAATGCTTGAAACAAATATTCAGCAGGCAGCACTTCCGGTGAATTGCACCATTCTCGACAATGATTTGGGCACCGCCGCAGGTATGTGGTTTGAAAAGGATAACACGATTTTTATTAGTATGCCAGGTGTTCCCTATGAAATGAAGGGAATTATGGAAAACCAAGTTTTACCAAGGTTTAAATCTCGTTTTTCGTTCGCTTCGATTTACCATAAAACAGCCTTAACGCAAGGAATAGGTGAATCATTTTTAGCGGAAATAATTAAAGATTGGGAAGACAAATTGAGAAATGAAGGCTTGGGTTTAGCTTATCTTCCTTCACCTGGAATTGTGAAATTGCGCCTTACTTCCTTCAAAGGAGAAGTGGACAAAATGCGAATTGATGAATTATTTGAAGAACTAGAAACCCTCGTTCCAAAGGCTGTTTTTGGGTATGAAAATGACACTTTAACGAGTGTTGTAGGGGATTTATTGAGGAATAAAAACTACAAAATCGGAACAGTCGAAAGTTGCACAAGTGGTGCATTGGCACATTCAATAACTTCTATTTCAGGTTCTTCGGACTATTTCATTGGTTCACTTTTGACCTACAGTAATGAAATGAAAGTCAAATTAGCGAACGTAAAAAGCGAAACTTTAATTTCCTACGGTGCTGTAAGTGAACAAACAGCAATTGAAATGGCCGAAGGAGGAATGAGAAATCTTGATGTTGACGTTTGTATTTCAACTACAGGAATTGCGGGCCCAACAGGCGGAAGCACAGAAAAACCAGTCGGACTTGTATGGATAGCTGTTGCCACAAAAGAGCAAACATTTACCAAGCAATTTCAGTTTGGCGACAACCGCGAACGAAACATTCAAATGACCGTGCTAAGTGCCTTAAATTTTGTGAGATTGGTTTTGTTGGGAGGAGTTTAATCAATAGTGATAAAATATCCCGTCACCGAAAGCTGTCCATAAAGCTGCTTTTTGTTCGCAAGCTTTTAATCCTTCATTTATCCAAGTATTACAAGTGAATGACATTTTGTATTTTCCCCCAGAAGAGTAGTAAGCATCGTTATTGTACATAATTTCTGGCTTACTTGCAGTAAGTAATTCTAATTGATTTTCAGAAGAATATTTAAGGCTATTGTCAACGTATTGGATTAGTTTTTTGTATTGATTTTCTGTTAGTTTTATTTTTTTTATAGTTCGGTCTGGAGGCAAATCGTAATAATAAAAGGCATGAATAGCAGACGATCCTAGACCAAAAGCCGCCGACAAAGCAATTTTTGGTGTTAAATCTAACCAAGTAGGAGTGGAGAGGTAAAAATCACGATCGCCCCAACCAATACTTAGGAAATGAACATTCGTGTCTTTATCGCGCGTGTTTTCAATTGGGAATATCGTTTTCCAATTTCGTAGAGAATTACTTACGGGAACTATAAAATCAGTATGAACACCAGATTGCATAATGTAAACTTCTACGGTCTTTTTGTTGGCGTCCATGACTGTTGAGGTTCCTGTCGGGATTCTGGAAAGTATGAAGTGAGCAAGGAAATACAACATAATGTAACCCACAAACAAACCTAATAAATTGACGAAAACTAATCTTATTTTCATATTCAAATGTAAAATGCAATTGTAAATCTTTTTTTACCATGATAAAAATCGAAGTGGTTATCAATTAGTCGATTAGATTTTAAAAAGTGCTTTCTTTTTTATTTCAAAACCCGCTCTAAAACCGCTTTATTCTTATTCGCTAATTGTCCGCAAGCTGCGTCGATGTCTTTTCCGCGACTTCTTCTCACGTTGACAATCAAGTTTTTTGATTCCAAAAAAGCTGCAAATTCACCTACTTTTTTAGGGTCAGCTTGTTGAAATTCTCCACTATCAATAGCATTGTATTCAATGATATTTATTTTACAAGGAACACATTTCGCAAATGCTGCGAGTTCACGTGCATCATCCAATGTATCATTGAAATCTTTGAAAATGATGTATTCAAACGTTACCCGACTTCCTGTTTTTTCATGGAAATATTCCAAAGCTTCTCTCAATGTTGCCAAATTGTTGCTTTCATTGATTTCCATTATGGTGTTGCGTTTTGCATCGTTGGCAGCGTGAAGTGAAAGTGCTAAATTGAATTTAACTTGGTCGTCACCCAATTTTTTAATCATTTTAGCAATTCCAGCAGTGGAAACAGTAATTCTTCTGGGCGACATACCCAAGCCCTTGTCCGAACAAATCAATTCTGTGGAGCGAAGAACGTTTTTGTAATTTAACAAAGGTTCTCCCATGCCCATATAAACGATGTTGGTAAGTGGCGTATTGTAGCGATTTTCTGCTTCGTTTTTTAAATAAACGACTTGGTCAACAATTTCACCAGCACTGAGGTTACGCATCAACTTCAACCTTCCTGTTGCACAAAAAGTACAAGCTAAACTGCATCCAACTTGCGAAGAAATACAAGCCGTCATTCTGGAAGTTGTGGGAATCAAAACGCCTTCCACCACTTTTGCGTCCTCAACAGAAAAGGCGCATTTAATTGTTTTATCGCTTGAAATTTGTTGGTCTGAAACCTTTATCCCATCTATAAAACAAGTTTCTTCCAGTTTATTTTGAAGTGAAAGAGGAATATTCCTCATTTCATGAAAAGTATGGACATTCTTTTTCCACAACCATTCATGAACTTGATTTGCTCTGAATTTAGGTTCTCCCAACTCTTGAAAGAAGTCAACCATTTCTTGATGCGAAAAATCGCGAATGTTCTTCTTTCCGGTTTTCATTCTCTTATCGATTGACAGCAACAGGCATTACAACCATCAAAATTTCTTCATTTTCAATGTTGTAGGTTGATGGCGTCAATAAACCTGCACGGCTAGGTATGCTCATGGCCAATTGTACATCATCAGAGTCAAGATTGTTGAGCATTTCTAAAAGGAATCGTGAGTTGAAACCAATTTCCATATCGTCGCCATCATAAGTACATGTTAAACGCTCACGTGCCTCATTTTGGAACTCTAAATCTTCAGCTGTCAAAGTCAATTCTGCTCCTGCAAGTGTCAGGCGAATTTGGTGAGTTGTTTTATTGGAGAATACCGAAACACGTTTTACTGCCGATAAGAATTGTGTTCTATTTACGGTTAATACATTTGGGTTTTCTCTTGGAATTACAGCTTCATAATTTGGGTATTTTCCGTCCACCAAACGACAAACAATCATCATGTCGTTGAAGGTGAAAATTGCATTACTTTCATTGAACTCTATGGACACTTCTTCATCTCCTCTTAAGTTGTTTTTCAACATATTTAAAGGTTTTTTCGGAAGAATGAAAGCCGAACTTCCTGTGGATGTTGCATCTGTTCTTCGGTAACGAACCAATTTATGAGCGTCTGTGGCAACAAAAGTGGCGTCTCCAGGTGTGAATTGACAATAAACACCACTCATAGTTGGTCGCAAATCATCGTTTCCTGTAGCAAATAAAGTTTTTTGGATAGCTTTTGCGATAACATCTCCACTCAATTTTGTGGAATTTTTATTGTCAAGGCGAGGTAATTTAGGAAACTCGCCTGCATTGAAAACAGGCATTGAAGATTTACCGTTATCGTAATTGATTGTTACCATATTGTTTTCAGTAACAGTAAATGTGCAAGGTTGATCGGGTAAGTTTTTGAGGATTTCCAACAACATTTTCGCAGGAATACAAACTCTTCCATGTTCGCTTGACTCAACGATTAAGGTTGTAATCATCGTAGTTTCTAAATCAGACGCAGAAATGGTCAACTCATTTTCAGACAAATCGAAAAGGAAATTGTCCAAAATGGGCATACTACTGTTTGTGGTCAAAACACCGGAAATACTTTGCAAATGACGAAGCAATGTCGTGCTGGAAGTGATAAAATTCATAACCTAAATTTTCCTAAAAGTTTAATAATCAATTATTTGAATAAATTTTTGCTTAAAATTTCACAAAATCGGCATCAATATTGATTTAGAGTTGCGAAATTAGTACAAAATAAAGATATACATTCATTTCCTATCAAACTCCTTTTTGTTGCGATATTTTTTCTTTCGAACAATTTTGTTTTTGCCCAAAATCCCACTGAACGTGAACAAGAATTGTATGATGTGGTCATGGCTTACAGAAAATCCAAAGGATTACCAGTTATCCCTTTATCTCCCAAATTAACAAAGGTAGCGCAGTTTCATTGTGCTGATTTAATGAAGAATCCACCCGATGAAGATAGTGATTGCAATATGCACTCCTGGGGAAAAAGTAAATTATGGAAGGCATGTTGTTACGGTGATGGCGACGAGGACGACGGACCATGTATGTGGGAAAAACCGAAAGAAATTGCTGGTTATAACGGTGCAGGCTACGAAATAGCTTTCTTTTCAAGTGGCGAATTCACTGCAAAAGCAGCTTTAGAGGCGTGGAAGAAAAGTACTGGTCACCACAACGTTATCATCAATAAGGACATTTGGAAAGAAATGAAGTGGGGAGCGGTAGGTGTAGGAATTCAAGGAAACTACGCTGTGATTTGGTTTGGAGTTGAGGCGGATTAATAAACTTTAATTGTATTTCATTCTAAAAAAAACCTTTTGCGCTTCTCGAATTAAAATTTGTTCACTTAAATTCATCCTTTCGTCATCTATAGGAATGAACTGAAATTTTGTTTCTGATAAATCAATATTGTAAAGTAATACGCTCAAATCCTGAACGGTAAGATTTAAAACGATTTGGTGAATGAAAATAGATAGTTCGGTTTTTGTGATTGGAAAAATAATTTCGTTGGTTGTCTCAATGCCACTTCTGTTCAAATCCTTCAAAAATTGCTTGTACGTTGCAACAAGTAAGTCCGAGGAATTCAAAAGGTCAACAGAAAAAGATGCAGGTAACATCGAAATGAATTTAATTTTGTTCAACGAAGATACACCTTGAAACGCACTTTTGACCTTCTTTTTTCTGCGACGATTTTATTCCTTTTCTTTCCATTTGGATTATTAATTGCCGTTTTTATAAAGTTGGATTCAAAGGGCTCTGTTTTCTTTTTTCAAACAAGGATTGGAAGAAATGGAAAACCGTTTCAACTTTGGAAATTTAGGACAATGTTCGTCAACGCTCAAGCCTTCGGGACTTTAACTGTTGGAATGAGAGATCCAAGAATTACACGTGTTGGTTATCATCTCCGACGACTTAAATTAGATGAATTTCCGCAGTTTGTTAACGTTCTTTTGGGTGAAATGAGTGTGGTTGGTCCAAGACCAGAAACTCCTGATTTCGTCAAATTATACACAGATGAACAACGCAAGGTTCTTTCTGTAAGCCCAGGAATTACTGATTTTGCATCCTTAAAATATTTCACAGAAAATGAAATTTTGGAACAATCAAATAACCCTAAAGAGACTTACATTAATGAAGTGATGCCTCAAAAACTTCAGTTAAATCTCAAATACATTGAGAATCAAAAATTTTCTACGGATTTAAAAATTATTGGAGCTACATTCCTCAAAATTTTTGGGATCAAGTAGGTTGAAACCTTGGATGAAGCATCGAAATTCTACTCATTTTGTAGGCAATATTAATCTTTTCTTTCAAGTGTTTGATTTTTAATTATTTTTCACTCAAATTCTCTTAAAATGGTATTGAAAAATTGGTGCTCAACGTGCTTCGCTTCGTTTATTGTTTTGTTTTTGTCAAACGCAGTATTCACTCAGACTGTTCAAACTTTCAATTTTACTGGAGCAGTTCAAACGTTTACCGTTCCAACTTGTGTTACAAGTATTACAGTTAAAGCTTGGGGTGCTGGTGGTCACAAAGGCGGAAATGACACTTATAACGGTGCAAGCGGAGGTGGAGGGGCATTTACACAAACAACAATAGCCGTTACACCGGGTCAAGTTTTGAGTATAGTTGTTGGTGGCGCTGGTGCAATTGGAACAAACTGTGCAGGTTCAGCACCCGGTGGTGTTGGTGGCTGGGGTAATGGTCAACTTAACGGTGGGAGAGGTGGAAATGCTGGATCACAAGGTTGTTCTGGCGGTGGTGGCGGCGGAGGAGGTGGAACTGGAATCTACCTTGGAACCAATGCGTTAGCAATTGCTGGCGGCGGCGGAGGTGGTAGTGGAGGTGGAAATCAAAGTGCAGGTGCTGCTGGAGGTGGCGGTGGACAGAATGGATTTACTGTTTCAGGATGTAATCAAGGATTCACAAACACAAGTGCAAACGGAAACGGAACTCAAGGAGGCGATCGAGGAAATGCGGATGGTGCAGGTGGTGGTGGTGGCGGTGGTGGAAGAAATGGTGGGACGGGTGGAAGTGCTCCTACTGGTTGCGATTGTGGAGGATGTGGAGGTGGAGGTGGTGGAAATTTCGCATCTGGAACGGGAAACATATTGACCAATGGCAACGGAGTTAATCCAGCGAATTCTGGAGATATTCATTACGTTGCGGGCATTGGACGTGGAGGAACTTCCTCACAATCATCTGGTAACGGTTTGTTGGTTTTAATTTACGATCAACCAATTGTAACAGCGGCATTTCAAGCTCCTGCTTCATGTTTCGGACAAGCAAATTCTGTTTTTACAAATAATTCAACCACAACTGTTGGAACAATCACTTCCCATTCTTGGAATTTTGGTGATGGTTCAGCTGTAAACACACAACAAAATCCAACTTACACTTACGCAACTCCGGGCAGTTATTCTGTCACACTCACGGTAACAACCAATTCTGGCTGTACAGCAACGGTTACCCAAAACGTAGTCGTAAACCCAAGTCCAGTGGCATCATTTACACTTGATGCTCCTTGTAAAAATGAAGGTTCGCCCACGGTTTTGACCAATACTTCCTCTTTTGCTAATGCTCAAACCGATGTGATTTCATGGATAGCAAATGACGGCACGACACAAAGTTCAAACAACTTCTCTCATGTTTTTAACCCGCAAGGAACTTATGAAGTGACGCTAACAATAACATCTGCACAAGGTTGTACTAGTTCAAGCACACAAAACGTTAACCACTTTTATTTTCCGACAGCTTTAGCCACAATTCCCAATATATGTAATGGTAACCCTATGAATTTGGTGGCACAAAGCACTGGTTTTGCCAATCAAACATTAACCAATACTTGGATTGTGGATGGTGGTGCTCCTTTGGTTGGTAATAGTGTTCCTTTTAATTACACTGGACCAGGGAGTTATGCAGTTCAATTGGTTGCTTCAACTTCTTTCGGTTGCAATGACACTTTGAATCAAACGTTTACCGTTTTTCCTTCTCCAACAGCACAATTTTCGGCAACAAGTGCTTGTGCGAATACACCAATAATTTTTACGAATCAAAGCACGGTGAGTGGTTCAAGCAGTCAGTTTGCTTGGTCAATCAACGGTACACAAGAAGGAAGTGGTCCGAATTTCACGCATACTTTTCCAAGCGGTGGAACTTACAGTATTAACCTCACAATTACTGAGAATAATGGCGGAGTAGTTTGTAGCAGTCAAAGCACACAAGATTTACTCATTTTCGGAATACCTCAAATTTCAGTTGCTGGAAATACAGCTATTTGTGCAGGAGAAACAATTAATCTTTCTAATTCCACGACTGTTTCACCGGTTGTCAACCTCAACTATGATTGGACAGTTAACGGGACATTAGTATCAAACACCTCTAATTTTCAAGGAACGTTTCCAATTGAAGGCACATACAATATTGTTTTAACAGCGACAAGTGCTTCAGGTTGTTCAGCAAATCAAACGTTTGTTGCCGTGGTTTCACCAATTCCACCAGCCCCAGTTTTAAATGTGAATTTGATAAATTGTCCTGGGGATGAAGCTGTGTTAAATGCAGAACTAATCCCGAATGCAACAATCGCTTGGACAGGACCACAAAATTTTAATTCAAGTAGTGCGAGTAATAACTTTCAAATGTTTGTTCCAAATATGGGGGTTTATTCCGCTTATCAAGTTTCAGATGCCGGATGTATTTCCCCTTCCAGTGAAATCGATGTAATAATTCAAAACATTTATTCTTTTGATGATTTTCTTTTTCCGAATGTTATCACACCGAATAATGACAATGTAAATGATGAATTAGACGTTGATGCTTTTTTCAAGACTTGTGATACCTACACGTTGAGCTACTTTAATCGTTGGGGACAATTAGTTTACAGTCACGGGCCAGGAGGAGTTCCTTTTTCTGGAAAAACTCAAAACGGTGCTGATTTGGCAGATGGAGTGTATTTCTACAAACTGGAATTTTTCTCAGGTGGGCAACAAAAAGATGGTGTTAAATCTGGGTTTATACAAATACAACGATAAGTTCAAGACTTTTACACCAATTTGAATAACCTAAAATCCCCCTCTAGCCTCCCAAAAAACATCCTTTTTCCCAAAAACAAGTTATTTTCAAATTCCTTAATTTTCAAATTCCCTCTCTGACTCAGCAGATTCAAATTCCCTTATCCCTCATTTGTCCTTCTCCCTTAAAATCCTTCCGCAATGGAGGAGTTTTAACGTCCTAAAGTCTCACCCTCAATAACTACCTTTGTCCTTAAAAAAAATAATATGATAGTTTCTCCCTCTGTACTTTCTTGTGATTTTGGAAATATTGAAAGAGATGTAAAAATGCTAGATTCTTCCGAAGCACAATGGATTCATATTGATGTGATGGACGGTGTTTTTGTGCCGAATATTTCTTTTGGTTTTCCAGTTTTAGAAGCCATAAAAAAACACACGAACAAGGTACTTGATGTGCATTTAATGATTGTCAATCCTGACCAATACATAACAGCGTTTAAAAAATCTGGTGCAGATATATTGACGGTTCACTACGAGGCTTGCACACACCTTCACCGAACAATTCACGCAATCAAAGAAGCTGGAATGAAAGCAGGGGTTGCTTTAAATCCACACACACCTGTTTCTGTTTTAGAGGAAGTGATTTCAGACTTAGATTTGGTATTGATTATGTCGGTGAACCCTGGCTTTGGAGGACAAAAATTTATTCCCTCTGCGGTAGAAAAAGTAGCGAAATTGAAAAACTTGATTACCGAAAAACAAGCCAATACTTTCATTGAAGTGGACGGCGGCGTAAATCTTGAAACAGGTAAACTGCTGGCAAATGCTGGGGTTGACGCTCTTGTTGCCGGAAGTTTTGTATTCAATTCAGAAAATCCGAGTGCAACCATCAGTGCATTAAAACAATTGTAGATTTTCTTAAAACTTCACAGAAAGACTATCTTCGAAGCGTGAAAAAATTGTACAAATTCCTTTTGAATCGCTTACCGCGACCACTTTTAATTCGTTTGAGTTATGTTTTCCGCATTTTTGCACCAATGCTATACCGTGGAAACAAGGTAGAATGTCCCGTTTGTGAAAAGTCATTTTCTAAATTTTTGTCCTACGGTTCAGACATTGCTCATCGCGAAAATGTGCTTTGTCCCTACGACCTTACATTGGAACGCCACCGTTTAATGTGGATTTACTTAAAAAATCATAGTTCATTTTTTACTTCGCCTAATTTGGAGGTACTACATATTGCACCTGAACAATGCTTTATCGATCAATTTAAAGCGCAAAAAAACCTGAAATACCTCACTGGTGACTTGGTTTCCCCAATTGCCGATTTACATTTCGACCTTCATGACATTCCTCTGGAAGACAATCGTTTTGATGTGGTTTTTTGTAATCACGTGATGGAACATGTTGACGACCCCATACGTTGTATGCAAGAGTTATGTCGTGTTATGAAAAAAGGAAGCTGGGCAATTATGCAAGTACCACAAGATTTTAGTCGCTCAACCACTTATGAAGACTCGAGTATTGTTGCGCCTGAAGATCGCGAGAAACACTTTTGGCAAAAAGACCATGTTCGCCTATTTGGATCTGACTACCCACAGTGGTTGGAAAAAGCAGGCTTTACGGTGGAAACTTTCAACATGCACGACAAATTAAGCGCAGAAGACATCGAAAGGTATCGTTTGCAAAAAACTGAAATTCTTTATATCGCAAGAAAATGAAATTGATTTTATGTTCGATTCTTATTTGTTTCACTCTTGTTTCTGTGGCGCAAAAACAAGTTTATTTACACATTCAGCCGAAATTTAACGGACAAAACTTACAACTTCAAACAGATTACTCAGCTTGGAACGGAAAAAAAATCAAGCTTGACCATTTCGATTATTACGTGAGTGATGTTTCTATTTTCCATAATGGAGAAGTTGTTGAATTTCCTGACCACATTTTTCTTGCTGAACCCGATAATTTTACTTTTTATATCGGAAATTTGAATTTACAACAAATTGATTCCATTCGTTTTACGGTTGGGGTGCCTAAGCCTTACAATATTCAAAGCGGTTCGAAAGCACAAGACATTTCCTTGTATCCTGATTCTCATCCGTTAAGTTTTCAATCACCAACAATGTATTGGGGTTGGCAATTTGGTTATATGCACATGATTATTGGTGGTTGGGGTGAAAATGAGAATTTAGGAATAGCAGACAGTTATTTCGAGCTTCATAACCTTGGAAATTCTAATCAGCAGTTTGTGAGTGTGGTGGTTCCGTCATCTGCTTTTGGTGAAAATCAATTGGATTTATTCATTGATTGCAATGTTGATCGATGGATAAAAAACATTGAATTCCAAACTATAGGAGTTGCTCACGGAGAATTGGGGGTTAATCGTACCATTTTGCAAAATGCTGTAAACGAACAAGTATTTACTGCTGACGCTTTGGCTTCAACAAGTAAATTAACGGATGAAAAGTTTAAATTTTGGTTTACTGAAGATAGATTAAACTTTCAAATTTCTAACATTCCAGGTAGAATCGAATTACTTGATTTACAAGGTAGAGTACTTGTTTCTGAAAAAATTTCCGATAAAAGCTTTCAACTTTCGACTCAAAAATTTCCGAGTGGCGTTTATGTGATTAAATGGTCGGAAGGGAATCTCGTTCAAACCTCCAAAATTTTCATTCCCTAATGAATCAATGGGCAACGATAGGGTTGATTTGTGTTGCCATCTTACCGCTTTCGTTTCGGTGTAAGCAATGGCAAGAGGTTGATTTTAACGCTACTGTACAAGTTCCTTTTCCAGAAGAAAATCCAACAACAACCGATAAAATTGCACTTGGAAAAGCTTTGTTTTTTGATAAACGATTATCCAAGGATGGAACAATATCGTGTGCCACTTGTCACAACCCAAGTAAAGCATTTACAGATCAATTGCCAAAAAGCGTTGGAATAAACGGTCAACTTTCCGAACGTAATGCCCCTACTTTATTGAATAGTGGATTTTTGAAAACCGTCATGTTTGATGCACACCTCAAAACTTTAGAACTACAAGTCATTGTTCCTATTCAAGAAAAAGTGGAAATGGGACACAATATGAAAGTTTTGATTCCAGAATTGCGGAAAATTCCCGAATACCAAAATGCAGCACAAAAAATTTATGGTCGCGACTTTGATGCTTATGTGTTAACAAGAAGTATAGCTGCTTTTCAACGTTCACTTGTCTCGATGAATAGTCCATTTGACCAATATCAACGGGGGAACAAAAAAGCTAGTTCAGCAGATGCTAAAAAAGGTTGGGAACTCTTTTCAAAGAAATTGTATTGCACAAGCTGTCATCCTGCTCCACATTTCACCACTCATATTGCGGCAAACAATGGTTTATACTTAGATTTTGGAACGGATAAAGGTCGTTTTCGCATCAACAATGATTCTTCAGAAATCGGTTTTTTTAAAATACCAACCTTGCGAAACATTGAATTGACTTTTCCATATATGCATGATGGAAGTCTAAAAACATTGAATGAAGTTTTGGCACATTACCAAAAAGGCGGGGAAGCTCATCCTTTAAAGTCACCCATTATCAAGCCATTCAACTTGAGTGAAACGGAGGAAAAACAGCTTATTGAATTCTTCAAATCATTAACAGACACAAACGGTTTTTCATTGAAATTTGGAAACAATAATTTGTAAGACAATTAATATTCAACCGTCTCCCAAATCACTTTTTCCACCTTTTTATTGGCTGAACTGAAGTTGATTCCGATGAGGTGAAGGGGTTGTTGGGTTGAGGCATATTGTTCCAAATAACCTCGATTTTTGATTTGTTCGATGGCTGCTTCGGCTGTTCTATCCAGTTTAAATTCAAGGCAGTAAACGTTGTTTTGAAAATGTATAACAACATCAGCACGACCGTTTTTGGTATGGACTTCGCTTTGAATATAAACGCCTAACAAACTGAACAATAAGTGTACGATAGCGTGGTAAAAATGTTCGTTTTCTTTTTGCCACAAGTCATACGGGATTTGGGCAAAGGCGAGATTTAAACTTCTCTGAAAATCCTCACTGTTTTTAGCTTGAAAGGCATAAAGTATTTCGTCTAAAATTCCACTTGGCGAGTAGGCTTGTGATTGAATGTACTCATCAGCAAGACCGCGATAATAAGATTCACGCACTTCTTGATTCGGAAAATCGAGAAATACATTATTCATAAAACCTGCTTTTTCCTTAATAGTCAGGTATCCTGTTTGATACAAAACTGGAATCAAGCGCAAGCGTTCGATGTCAAAATTTTTAAGTTCATCGGGGTTAACAGAGATATTTTCGAGTTGGTAAAACTTTTCTTCTCGACTTTTTTTCATCAAGAAAGTTGGTGTTCCTGTTGTGTACCAAAAATTCCGAAAATCTCCTCCCGTTGCGAAGAAATTTAGAATGGAAAATGGATTGTAAAGCGTAGTGGCATTGGGGTAAAAGCGATAACCATTGTACCAACGACGCACTTCTTCTCTTCCGTAAAGTTCCAATTCCTCCTCGAAATTCGCGTCTAATTCAGCTTGTGTGATACCACAAATTTCGTTGTAGTCGGTAGTCATTGAAATGTCGTACAAATTGTTCAAATCTGAAAAAATACTGACTTGACTGAATTTACTAACTCCCGTAATGAAAACCAATTGTAAATGTGGGTCCGCATCTTTTAGAACACTATAAAATGACTTTAATATTCCGCGGTTTTCAATTGCTTTGTGCAGATTTTCTTTGTCCAAATAATCAATAAGCGGTTTGTCGTATTCGTCAATTAAAACCACCACTTTTTTGTTGAACTTCTTGTTTAGAAGAACAATTAACTTTTTAAATAGTATTGAAGGCTCCTCGTTTGGAAGTGTAAGTTCATAATTATTAGCAATATCATGAAGCTCCTTGGTAATTGCTTGTTCTAATGGAATTTCTCGATACCCAATATTTGAAAATGAGATTTTTATAACTGGATATTCCTGAAAATCCCATTTATCCTCAATGTACAAACCTTTAAAAAGTTCCTTTTTTCCTAGAAAAAAATAATGTAAAGTGCTGAGGAAAAGTGATTTTCCAAAACGACGTGGACGGGATAGAAAGAATGAACCTTCTTTACTTAAGATGCTTTCAATTTGACGTGTTTTGTCAATGTAGAGATAATTTCCTTCTCGAATCTTTTTAAAATCTTGAAGTCCAATAGGTAGCTTTTTGTCTGACACGCTTTTCGTTTTTACAAAAATACGGAATTAAGGAAAGGTTTTTACGGATGTGATTTTTGTGATTTTGGTTTTTTAAACCTACATTTAACCATGCAAATTCATGAAATTGATCGAACCGAATCGCCCTTACTTATCCTAAGTGCATCAGCAGGAAGCGGAAAAACACACAACCTTGTACTTGAGTTTTTAGTGATTTTATTGGCCGACAAACACGCCACTCGAAAGTTCAAACACATTGTAGCCATGACGTTCACCAATAAAGCTGCTTTTGAAATGAAGTCGCGGCTTATTTCTACGCTTGATAAAATTGTCAATTTGAAGGAAGAGGATAAAAAAACGATTCAAATGATGGAGGACGTGAAAAAGCAGTTGGACATCAGTGTTTCGGAAATCAGAAATCGTTCGGCCAAAGCATTGAATGAAATGCTCCACGGTTACGAAGATTTTAACGTTTCAACCATTGATAAATTCAACCTAAAACTCATACGTTCATTCAGTCGGGATTTGGATTTGCCTGGAGATTTTGAAGTGAGTTTGGACGAAAATCTGCTTATTGAACAAGTGGTTGACACATTGATTAGTAAGTTGGGTGAAGAACAAGAACAGCGTTTGACCGAATTGATGAAGCGTTATGCCAAAGCCAATCTTGACGAAGGAAACAGTTGGAACTTTCGAAAAAATCTAATCGAATTTTCGCAATCCATTGTGAAGGAAGGAAATCAACCTTTCATTGAACGCTTGATGGAGCAAAGTTTTGAGCAAAAGGATTACGATCTTTTAAAGAAGGAAAGTGATGAAATTTCAAACACAATCAATGCTCATTTGGAAAAAATTAGTGCGCACATTCTTGCCGAACCTTTAAATCATGAGGAATTGAGTGGCGGAAAAAATGCCATAAAATGGTTGATGGGAAGATTGGAAAAGGACAAATGGAAATCCAATAAAGAACTTTTTTCCGAAGCAATTTTGAAAAATTGTAATCTCAGCGAAAAGAAGCATTTTCCTGAAAATTTGGCAAACTTAATTTTATCAGCTAACCATTACGGGGAAAGAAATTTCATGCGCTACAAGGTTTTGGAGAAATTAACCAAGAACTTTTTTGATATGGCGCTTTTGAAATTTGTGGCAGAACAACTTTCAGAATTACATGAAAATGAACAACTTATTCGAATTTCAGAATTCAATAAATTAATCAATAAATTGGTGAGTGGGGAAGAGGCTCCCTACATCTACGAACGCATGGGGACTCGTTTGGAGCATTTCCTACTGGATGAATTTCAAGACACCTCCCGTCTTCAATGGTTAAACATGGTTCCTCTCGTGCACGAATCGTTGTCTTACGGAAGACGAAACCTGATTGTTGGTGATCCGAAACAATCGATTTACCGATTCAACAATGGTTTGGCAGAACAATTTGTTGCACTACCAGCGATTTACAATCCCGAAAATGAACCAAAATTAGCTAAACGTTCCGCTTATTTTCAAAACGCAGGATACAAACACACTTTAGAAAAAAATTTCCGTTCCGCTTTTGAAATTGTAGATTTTAATAATCGCCTCTTCTCTGAATGGAAAGAACTTGAGGGAGAAATGTCTGCGCCAAAGGATTTTTATGCCGATGTCAAACAAGCGATTAATTCCAGCGAAAAAGGGTATGTAAATATTACATCTTATCCTGAAAGTTATGATTTGGAGGACATCCTTCCCCGAATTTTGGAGATAATTTATGAAGCAAGCAATAAAGAAGGTTCTGCTTTTGATAGAGGCGATATTTGCATTTTAGTGGAAAGAAACGCTCAAGGAACGGAGCTTGCAAACGCGTTACACGAGGAAGGAATTAAAGTTGTTTCGCAGGAATCCTTATTGATTTGCCAAGACGAAAAAGTCAAGTTGATGATTGCCTATTTGCATTACCGTGCAAATCCCAACAGTAAAATTTGGCCGAAGCGTTTTGCAGAGCGTTACATTCGTTTGGATAAAACCAAGTCTTTAAACGATTATTTGGAGCTTTTTCAAGACCGAGAAAATCCCGACGGAAGCAAAACACGATTTTTTAACGCCCAACATTTCATCACCACCTACTTTTCCTCGGAAGAAACCTTCTTCGCGCCTTTTGAAAACCTTTACGATTTAGGTCAGAAATTCATCCGAATGATGGAGTGGGAAGAAACAAAAACACCTCGTTTACATCACTTCATGGATGTGATGTTTGATTATCAATCCAATAAGCACGCGGATTTACGCCATTTTTTAGAATTTCTGGAGGAAAAACAAGATAAATTGGCGCTTCAAATGCCAGAATCCAAAGACGCTGTGCAAATAATGACCGTTCATAAATCCAAGGGACTTGAGTTTCCAATTGTAATAATTCCTTACATGAATTACGACAGCAGTATTCGCTCGTTGAACAGGTATTTTGTGGACGTTGAAGGACAAATAATTTACACAAGTTTGAGTAAGGAGAGCAATATCACTTCCATTCAGGAAAAAGCGAAAGAAGAAGGACGAGCGACTTTTTTGGATAAGTTAAATTTGATGTATGTTGCTCTTACAAGACCTGAGGTGCGTTTGTACGGATTCAACAATGGTAAAGCTGGATTTGGACAGGTTTTACATGAATTGTTGGGAAAAATTGGTGCATCAAACAACGGTGAAACATTGGTTTTTGAATCGGGCGAGGAGTTGGCAAAAGTGAAAAAACAAAAGAAAGCGGAGGTAAGTTGGGGTTATTTTGAGCCGGAAAATGTAGCAGATTTCTTGTGGTATCCAGATATTGTTTTCCGAAGCAAAGCCAAGCAAAACTCTGAAAATCCGCAACCGCAACGAGAATTTGGGAATCTTTTTCATGCCTTTATGGAGCATTGCAATAGCCCAAAAGAAATTGAAACGGCATTAAAATCGGTGGAAAAACAAATTGGTGGAAACCTTGATAAAATCGAAAAATTGAGAGCCGCAGGACTACGTTTTTTTGAAGCGTTGAACGAGCTGAATATTTTGGATTCGGTAAAATCATTCATCAGTGAAGAGTTGATTTTAGTTGACGACGAGAATTCAAAACGACCCGACAAAATATTGATTGGTGAAAATCAAATTTGGGTGGTTGACTTCAAAACCGGAAAACCAATGAAGTCGCATCAAAAGCAAATGAATATCTACGAATTGGTGTTGGAAGAACTTTACGGTATGAAGGTGGAAAGTTTGTTGTTTTATGCACAAACAGGCGAGTTAGTGGGGTGGTGAGGTTTTGTCCTTTAACCCAAAAATAAATATTCGGTTTTCATAGCAAAGGAAGACTCGGTTCGCTGTGGGATTTGGGGGGCGAAATTTTTTGTTTTAAAAATCAGGTTTAATCTGAAGTTTAGGTTAGAATTTTTTTCAGGCAAATAAAAAAGCCCCACGATGAGATGGAGCTTTTCAAAAAAAAGGGAGTATTTCTACTCAATTTTTTGGGCTTCAACGCTTCCTCGTATTGTTAAAACAACTGGATCGCCTTGATCGTTTGAAATAGTAATTGTTTTTGTAAATGGACCTACTCTTTTAGTATCGTAAGAAACACTGATTTTCCCTTTTTTACCTGGCTCAACTGGAGCGTCTGGCTTTTCTGCCGCCGTACAACCACAAGAGGTTTGAACATTAGTAACGGTAACAGGGCTTTTTGAGACATTTTTAAATTCAAAAATGAATAAGTCCTTTGAATCGTAAGGAATATTTTCACGAACGATTTCAGTTGTTTCGAATTTGATTGCTTCTTTTTTTTCTTCAGTTTGGGCTTGGATGTAAGTTCCAGCAACGAGTGTCAATAGTAAAAATAATTTTCGCATAATTTTAAGTTTTAGGTTACAATGTTAATGCAATTCAAACACCTTTAAATTGCATTAACAAGAATTTCACAAAAAAGATGCCGTTTTCACAAACTCGTCCGCTAAAGGATTATTAGTTTTTCTAATTTTTGTTTATTAAAATCTTTATCGTTTCCATTTTTCCATTTACATTAGCTTGAACAAAATACACTCCGGCTTTAAAATTATCTAATTCTACGGGTAGAAAATTTAATCCTTCTTCAAGTAATAGATATTGACTAAAAATAGCTCTACCCTGAACATCAATTATGTTAATGAAAGCATCGCTTTTAATTTTAACGTCATAAGAAATTACGAACGAACCATTGTTTGGATTAGGATAAACTCGAAGTTCAGGATTATTATTTGACATTTCACAACTTGCATTGAGGGTAATCAATTCAGTGGTCGTGCCATCAAAATCGGTTTGGGAAAGTCTTATGTAATTATAAATATCATCAAACGACTGAACATAATCAATTTTGCTTTGACTATAACCAGCAGATTGCACTCTTGCTATTTCTCTCCATATTTCACCGTTAACACTTCCTTCAACCGTAAAATAGTCGCTATTTTTTTCCGAGGCAGTACTCCATTTTAGAACTTTTCCATTTTGACAATTTATTGTGGCATTCAAAAGCACAACTGGTAGAGGGAAAGGTTCGGAGAAATCAGGGTCTGAAGATATTGTAAATGGTGAAAAGTCTATAATGTTATTGGTTTCACAATAAGGTGAATTCGAAGATGGATTCCCCAATTTATTTTCCCATTTTGATTTTGTGAATGCGTAATGAGCTATGTAGGCAATATTTCTCTGAAAACTATTTCTTTCCTGTGTTGCACCATTCCCTTGATCCCAGTATAAACCAAGGTTAACATTACTTCCTCCTGGTGTATTTTCATCAATGTACCAAGTTCTTGAAACAACTGCAAAAGAGGTAAGTGTTCCAACTTCGTCTGCATTATCTGTTACAATGTCCACTACGCGAATACTAAACAAATCAGAAGTTCCAGTATTGTTTAATCGTGCTGGGTTGTACGATTCTCTACCAATCGGGAAATATACAATTGAATTTGGTACCTGACGTTGAAGTCTTCCGCTAGATGATGTTCTAACGTAGGTGTTTGTTCCCCCGCCAGTAACCGTTCTACTTCCCATATTCAAGTCGTAGGTGCGAATATCAAGAAGTCCATCTGTTAGCGTAAGTGTTCCAAGAATTTCCGTAGAACGATTTAGATAAATTACTCCATGTTCAGCATCTTGCGCGGGAGTTTTGTTGATTACAACATTATTGAATTGTGTTAGTGAAGTTCCATCAATTACATGCTCTCCTTCACCAACAAAATTAACCGTACCATTTCCTCGGATAAACGTTCCGTTGTTTACCCAATTACCACTTACATTCAGAATACCATTTCCTTCAATTGTCAGTGTTCCTCCTTCTTTGATTTCTAAATTGTCGAATTGGAAAGTATTCATGTTTTTAACAGCAGGCTGAGCTGGAATACAACCACTTGTTGGTGGAATAATTACATTGTCATTTAAGGCAGGAATTGTATTTACTGTAATGTATTTATCTCCATCGAATTGATACCAATTGGTGATTGTCATCCAATCATTGATATCGGCGGTTGCTCCTCCTTTCCAAACATAATCATTTACAACTGGATTATAAGCTCCTAGAGGATCAATCACTGTATTTGTTAAAGTGCTCCTTGGGCTTTCACATCCTGTAATAGGGTGAACTACCGATACATAAAATGTTGCGGTACTCATAATTGGAGTTAGGTATGTAATTGAAGTTCCGTTTTGAAGTGCTGAAGTCGTACTATTATTATTGTACCACTTAAAAACAGGTTCTTCATAACCATTAACATCTTCTACCCAACCTGCCGGAGCTTTATATATACATTCGGATGCACTGTGAGTTAATGGTTGTAAAGGTTTTTCAGGAATGGGATTGATTGTTGTTTGTGATGATGGTGAAATACAACCTAAATAGTCTTTTGCTACGAAAGTATAAACTCCTGGATTCAAATTGCCAAAAATATAATCTGAAACATAACTTCCATCATTCATTTTTATGGTTAACCCGTCGCTAACAAGGGAAGTTACTGTGATTTCACCGACATCTGAAAAACAATCTGGATGTTCTGAAACAACAACAACTGGGGCAGAGGGGTCTGATACCCCAACCACACCAATGTTACTCGTTGACGAACAGCCTTCTGCGGTGACAAAGCATTTGTAGGCATTTCCATCCAATCCCGTATTAGAGGTAATCGAAAGAACATTTGTATTAACTCCTGAATAGATTCCAGAGTTCGACAAATTATCCCACTCCTCTGTAGAGTTGTTATATAATTTCCATTGATAGGTTGGTGAAGAAAGCCCATTGGTAATGTTGACTTCTAAATCAATAGCGCTATTCGCACAATCGACCTCAGGTGCTTCAAATGTCAATTCTGGATTAGGATTGACTGTGAGATTGAAAGTTGCAGGCGATGAACTCCAGCAATTTGTGCTTGAATTTTTAGCAAAAACATAAAAGGTTCCTGTTTCGTCGATTCCACTTGCAGGGTTTACTATATCGGCAAGAGAAGGAGGGTTTGTGTTTGTTGAATACCATCCATATTCAATTCCATTTACTGTATTCAAGTAAGAGTTAAGATTAATGGAATTCGGTTCACAAATACTCACGTTGGAACTCGATAATGAAATTGAAGGGAGCGTATTTTGAGTAACCGTAAACGGAGAAGATGCACTTCCAAAACAGCCACCCGCGGGTGAATAGGCAAATAAATAATAGGTTCCGTCATTCGCCGCCGTAGGTGATGAAACGTTGCTACTTCCAGAAGAGCTACCCGTTTTCCAAACCAATGTTGTTCCTGCTGTTGCGACAGGATTGAAGTTTGTTAAGTTGACAGTATTGGGAGCACAAACTTCCGCAGATGATTGGAGGGGAGAAGGGGCTGATACGTCATTAACGGTCAAAGTGAATGAAGCATTGTTAGAACTATAACAACCATTATTTACTGCATAAACGTAATAAGTTCCTTGATTTCCAACTGAGGCTGGACTGCCTAATTGATAGGTTAGATTTGATTCTGGGACTGAAAACCAAACATTACTTCCATCTGATGTTAGGAAACTACTCAAATTAGCAGTACTACCTGAACAAATTGTCGCAGAAGAATTAGATAATGTTGGAGTTGACGGTAAGCTGGTCATTGTAATTGTGGTAGAGGCGGTATTTGTACAGTTGTTTACGTCTGTACCGGTAACAGTGTAAGAACGAGTTGTGGTTGGAGTCGTAAAAACTGTTCCACCAGTAGTCGCATTCAATTCAGTTGCAGGACTCCAAGTGTAGGAGTTTCCACCACCAGCAGTTAATGATAAGGTTTGACCAACACATAGGGTAGTACTCGGTGTTACTGTAATTGTTGGAATAGCACTTAACTTCAAAAACACAGTACTACTTGTTTCAGTTTGACAGTCAGAGCTATTAACTAATCTTCGGTAGAAGTAACTGGTGTTTTGTGATGAGGTGGTGTAATCTTTTGAAGTCCCGGCAGATGGAACATTTGAAAAACTTGTTCCGTTTGTTGAGAATTGCCATTGATAAGTATAGCTTCCACTACCACCATTGGGCGTTGAACCAGTTATTAATGTGGATGGAAAAGAAGAACCACAAGTAGCTAAACTAGCCGAAGAAAGGGTGTTAGATCCGACAGGGGCATAAATCGGGGATGCAGAACTTGTGTTATTTAAACAAGTACCGTTAGTTGCCCTTCTTCTAAACCAAGTGGTAGTATTTACAATATTGGTAGGTAAGGTATAATTCTGCCCAATTGCACCGATAATATCACTGAATCCGTCCGTACTCGAGGTTGTGGAACGTTGCCATTGATAAATCCCACCTGATATTGCAGTTCCAGTTATCACAATATTTGATTCACCATCGGTACAATTAGAGGATGGCGTAATTGTGTTTGCGGCTTGGGCTGATACAATAGTTATGGTAGCCACTGCAGATGTCTGAGCACATGAGCCACTCGAATATTTTACTCTGTAATACGTAGTTGCCGTTAAATTACCAGTTGTATAACTAGCTGAGGTTGCTCCCGAAATAGCAGTCCAAGTTGAATTATTGGGTGATGACTCCCATTGGGCAGTAGAACCACTTGCAAGCGCTCCAATTGTTAAAGTGGTAAAATCTCCACTACAAACAGTCGTTTGAAGAGCCGTAGGTGCATCAGGAATTGTAGAACTTTTTGTATCAGTTATTTTAATGTTATAATTGAAGGTACATGTATTTGTGACAATAATTAACCTAAAAAATCGTGCACCACCATATGCATTTTGTCCGTATCCTGAAATAGTATTTGTGTATGTTTGTGTTGGGGAACTTCCTGATGTTGAGGGAGTAAAGGTAACACCACTAACTGTGACTGCCGAAGTAAATGAGGTATAAGTTATACCGTCCGTTGAATAAGCCCAAGTTGCAGAAGTTACTGCTTGCGTTAATTGTACATTTAATGGAAATGATGATGTTCCTTGTGTACAAAAAATAAGATTTGAAGGTGTACTTGTCGATGGATTCACCGGTGCTGGTGCAATGGTAACTGTTGAACTTGCAACACCAACACATCCAGCGGCTGTAGTTCCATTTACAAAATAAGTTCTTGATGCTGTTGGTTTACTGTAAACAATAGAATTGTTTCCCCCGTTATATGGAGTTGTGAAGCCAGCGTCAGTAAATAAATCAGTGTAAGGGAACCAAGCGTATGTGCTACCACCACTTGCTGTTAACGTTTGATTGCCTCCCGAACAGATTGTTGAACTTGCCGTTACAGAAATGGGTGCATTGGTTACAGTGACTACAACTGTCCCAATTGAATTACAACCTGATGTATTCTGCCCTGTTACTGTGTAGGTAGTTGTAGTTGTTGGGGAGGCAACAGTATGGTCGTCATCGGTTACAGATAATCCAAGTGAAGGTGACCAAGTATAGGTATTACTTCCTGTTGCTTGTAGTTCAACGGCATTACCACTACAAATGGTCGGTGATGAAGGCGTAATTGTTATAGGCGAGCCAGTAATGGTGTTAACAGTAACTTGCGCTGTATTGTAACATCCTCCTGCATTTGTTCCTTTAACGGTAAAAGTTGCTGTACTATTTATGGTGAAATTCAAGGTGCTTGACGTACCAATTACAGTAGAGGATGGATTCAAAGTCCATTCATAAGATGCTAAATTTGAAGGAGAGGCGCTGAGATTAGCACTTGTTCCGGCACAAATGGTGTATGAACTTGCTGTTGCTGAAACAGTAGGCTGAGGACTAACCGTTAACGTAAAAGGAGTAGGATTTGAAACACAACCTGTGGTAGAATTTCTAACCGAAATATTAAAATCATAAACACCAGCAGCAAAACCGCTTGAAGGGATTGCAACCGATAAAGGTGACGAATTTAAACTTGCATTAGTAACTGGCGAAAAACCTGTCATCGACCTCGTTCCAGTAGAAATGCTGTATTGATTTGGAGATGATGACGAGGTGTAGTTTAAGCTAAAATTTTCGACACCTAAACACACACTTACATTTGAAGGAGAAATTGTTGGAGCAGAACTAATGCTCAACGATGTGTTTCCTGTTGGCGCGGAATTGGAACACCTTGAGTCAGATACACTCGTAATGACATAAGTAGTCGAAACGGAAGGATTTACTGAAATATTAAATGGATTTAACGTTGTGTTCGTTATTGTGGTTGGTGTACCGTTAACAGTGTAGGTAAATGTCCAAGGACCTGCACCTGTTAAATTAACTGATAAATTTCGAGCCACATTTAATCCACAAAGAGAAGTTGAGCCTGAAAATATTGCGGTTGGTAAAGGGTTAACAGTTAAAGTAGCATTCGTACTGAATCGTGTTCCACAAGAATTAGTAAGTGCTATTCGAAACAAATTTCCTGCATAGTTTAATCTATTATTTACAACCAACTCAGATGCGGTAATTGTTGTGAAGTCTCCGCCAATTGAAATATCGTTCCATGTTGAACCTCCGTTTGTAGAGTATTGCCATACATAGGAAGAAGTTCCCGTATGTGATGCTGAAAATGTTGCACTACCTGTTCCACAATATGTTTGTGAAGAAGGGTTAGAACTAATTGTTGGTGTGCAGGAAATACCATCTGGTTCTGCCGCAGGATTTCCAGATTGTAGGTCATAGGTACATCTAAAGGCAGGAACCTTTGTTTGTGGATCCGTAAATTCCAGGGTAACTCGACCCGCAGGAGGCATATTCAGAACGTAAAAGCAATAGTTGGCATAATAAGCATTTGCTTGCTGGTAAGCAGGGGGAGGTGGTCCAAAAACAATTGGACTTAATGTTGTGACGTTTGAAGTATTAGTTGTCCAAACTCTCGTTATCACTGGTAGATTAACGATCGGCGTAGCTGAAACCCACTTAAAATTGTAATTCCCTGTTTTTGTGGAAGGATTAAAAGGAACCATTTGATAAGGTGTACCAACCACATTTGGAGCAACTGGATTATTCTGTAAAAAAGGAGAAAAATCACCAGCGGCTGCGCTTGCTTGCCCGTTTCCGTTGTTTCTCTTTTCTATTTCAGGACAAGAATTAACGCTAAGCCCTTGTGAAAAGCTTGCAATTGGTAGTAGTAAGAAGAAAATGGAAATTAGTTTATGAAACATTGTTTTAAAATATGGGGGCGCGAAGATATTTTTAACATTTCGTAAACGTTAATTAACTGAATATTAATAATATTGATGAAGGGTTAGTCCTTTTCTCTTTTTAGGTTTACCCTTTCAAACCTATTACATGACCAACATTTCTATAACTTTACCGCACATAATAAACTTTGCAACTCAATCTTCCTTTTCCTGATTTCTTGAATGCTGTTGGTGGTAAACCTATCGGTTCTTTCGCTAATTCCATTATTCAAAGTATTCACTACGATTCACGTAAAATTATTGATGGAGAGACTGTTGCTTTTTTCGCATTGAAAGGAGATTTTAGAGATGGTCATCATTTTATTGAAAGCGCTTTTGATAAAGGTGTTCGGGTTTTTGTGGTACAACATTTTGACAATAACTTCCCGAAAGATGCGAGTTACATTGTTGTAAAAGATGTGTTGATTGCGCTTCAAAAATTGGCCACCCACCACCGAAATAAATTTTTATTTCCTGTATTAGCAATAACGGGTACAGCAGGTAAGACGAGTGTCAAAGATTGGATAAGTTATTTATTACCTTCAGATGTTCGTGTTATTCGAAGCCCGAAGAGTTTTAATTCTCAGCTCGGTGTTGCACTTTCTCTGTTAGAACTTCATCAACATTGTGATTTAGCTATTATTGAAGCTGCTATAACCGAGCCTGGTGAAATGGAACGTTTGGTGGAAATGATTCAACCTACTTATGGCGTTTTAACCAATGTATTAAGTGCTTCGAGGTCGAGATTTGAATCCTTAGCAGCAAAAAACGAAGCCTATTGGGTACTTTTTAAAGATGCTAAGTTGGTTTTTAAAGGAGAGAATTGTCCTACTACGCCCAGTCAATACGTATCCATTCCTCAGAGAAATTGGACGCCAAATGATGAATGGGAAAGTTTGATTCCGTTTCCTGACCGAGTGAGTAGAGAAAATGCAAGAACGGCTATTTTGGCAGTTTCCAATTTGTTTACTTTGGACAAGCAAAAAATCAGCTCTCTAACGCGTTTGGCGCTACGATTAGAAACTTTTGACGGTATCCAAAATTCAATAATCATTAATGACACCTATTCCTTGGATTTGGAGGCTTTGCGTTCTTCGTTGGAGTACCATAAAATTATTGCTGGAGAACGAAAACGGGTGGTGATTGTTGGGTTGAGCGAAAATGCCTCGGCATTAAAATGTGACGTTGAGAATTTGGTAAAGACTTTTAAGCCTTCGGAAATGTTGGTTGAAGTTGATCCTGACTGGACGAAATTGAATATTCAGGATGCCGTTGTTTTGGTAAAAGGTTCACGTCTTTCTCACATGGAGCGTGTGGCTCACCAACTGCGTTTGAAGAAACATATCACAGAATTACATTTTGATTGGAGTGCTTTAAGAAATAACATTGGTTTTTTCAAATCCCAAATTCCAGCTACTACAAAAATGTTAGCCATGGTCAAAGCTCAGGCCTATGGTACAGGTTTGGAAAATATGGCCAAGCAGTTGGAAAGGTTTGGAGTTGATTATCTCGGGGTTGCTTATCCCGATGAAGGTGCAGAATTGCGACAAGCAGGAATTCAATTACCTATATTAGTGATGAATGCAGCGCCATCAGGATTTGATGTTTGTTTGAAATACCATTTAATTCCCGCGGTTTATTCTTTTGGTCAATTGGACGAATTGCTTCGATTTTTAATCGGTGAACAAGTCGAAAATTTTCCAATTCATATAAAAGTGGATACTGGAATGAAGCGTCTTGGCTTCGAAGAAAAGGAGATACCAGCTTTATTAGCTCAAATCCAAGCACAACCCGAAATTTCCGTCCAAGGCTTATATTCGCATTTGGCAACTTCCGATTTAAAAGAAAATCCTTTTGCGAAAGAACAGATTGAACGTTTTCAGCGCATAAAATCTGTTATGGAAACAAGTTTATCAAAGAAATTGGTTTGTCATCTTGCCAATTCTGAAGCAATAGTAAACTATCCTGAAGCTGCTTTTGATATGGTGAGATTAGGAATCGGAATGTACGGTGTTTCTAATCTTTTTGAATCGCAATTATTGCCGGTTTTACGTTGGACTAGTCGTGTTTCCCAAGTTCGAACAGTAGAAAAAGGAGAAAGTGTGGGTTACGGACAGCATTTTGTTGCGGACAAACCAACCCGAATCGCAACTATACCAGTGGGTTATGCGGATGGGTTTCGTAGGTCTTTGAGTAGGGGAGAAGGTGGAGTTTTTATTCAAGGAGTTTTTTGTCCGACAGTTGGAAATGTTTGTATGGATATGTCGATGGTTGAAATTGGGGAGTTAAAAGTTCAGGAGGGTGATGAGGTGGAAATTATAGGAGAACATCAAACTTTGGTGTCTTTAGCTCAAGCGATGGAAACTATTCCTTATGAGGTTCTTACGGGAATTTCAAAACGCGTACACAGAAGTTATACGGAGGAGGCTTGACCCTATTGTGTTTTTCAAAATGGAGATGCTGCTACATTTCTAAAATAAAAAAAACCGACATATTCCTATATCGGTTTTTGTGAAAGAATTTCGGCGAACAACTTTTTTATTTGATTTTACTTGCTTTAGCAGCATTGTACATCGCCTGTATTGATGCAAGATCGTAATTAGGGCCTTTAATATTCTGAAAGTAAAATGACTCCTCACTTCCAATTAAGAAATACATAAAGTGATATTGCGTTTGACCCATTACTTCTGTTTGATAGATTATACCATTTGGCTCTTCAAGAATGTATTTTTTAAGTTTATTGATGTCGTTTGCTGCAATTTCTTTTTTAGCCGCATCAATCGAATAATCGTAAACAGTACTCAATTCCATCTGAAATTTTGAACCATTTGAGATTTTAACAGCGCCAAATTCTTCTTTCGCTTTTACTCCTGCTGGAGCTTTAGTAAGAACAGGGAATCCCTCAATGGAACTGCAATCCAAATCAACTAATGCCGTTTGGGAGAAAGTGAAATTACCGAAAGACAAAAAGCTTAATGCGGCAATTAAGATAAATGATAGTTTCATTAAAAAAAAATTAAAAATTAGTGGCTAAAAGTAACAAAACGAGGTAAATTGATTTGAAAAATAATACCAAAGAAGGTTTCATTCGCCGTTGCGAAGCCTCATTTAAATTTCATCTGAAACCTTTCCGTCGTGGCAGAGGCATTATACCCTAATGAACTTACAGGTGAAAAATTGAATCTTAATTGGTATAAATTCAGCAGACCCTTTATAGTTAAAGTTTAAAATTCACTCCTTGTCTATTTTGTTTGATAGACATCGGTTAACTTATACCAAATGATATGCATTGTCGTATAAAAGATTACTTCCGCCACGGCGGAGACTTTTTATGTCATCGTCGGTATTATTTTCGGTTTTGACTAAATTTTAAATCTCAACCTTTTTCTTTACGAAGAAAGCCAAATAATCGTCCAATTTAGAAGTAAGGTAATACGGCAAATTCATCAACAAATACTCAGTACCTCCTGGTGTTTTGTGCTGTTCAATACTAAAATTACCAGCATACAAACGAACAGCAAAGGGATGTGAAGAGCGTTCCACAAATTGATGGAGTGAGCGTAAAGTACCTTGTTTACCAGACTTAATTTCTATCGGAATTAGTTTGTCTTCGTAACGATAAATCAAATCCACTTCTGCATTGCTATCCTTGTTTTCACGTACCCAAAAATTTGGTTTGTATTGAATTTCATCCTGCAGAGCAATCAATTCTTGAGTCGCCAGATGTTGGATAATTTTTCCGCGTTCAAAATCGCACAAATCGGAAATACCTATCATTTTTCCTTGTAAAAGCAAGGTTTGATTTAGTAAGCCTGTATCCAAAAACTGCAAACGTGGACGTTTCTTGATGTCGGGAACAATTGGTGCATCCATGCTTGTAGTTGGGTAAATTAAACGAATAATTTTTGCTAAATCCAATGCTCGTATAGCTTCACCTACCTCACGCGATTTGTAATTTGAATTCCCAAATCCTTCAAAGGAGATACGATCTTTTTCAAAAGGCGCACTTTCTAAAACATGTCTTAAAATGTTTCTTTCCTTATTGTTTTTAGCATATTTCTCAGTATCATTCAAGTAGGATTGCCAAAGTCGATTGTAGTATTTTTTTAGATTTGAGATGGGTGTCTTCTTTAGGTATTGTTGCAGAATTTGCGGCATTCCTCCGAGTAGGGCGTAGGCGTGAAATTGCTCCAAGAGTATAGCATGTGCATAAGACGGAATTGGAACAGTATGGAATGTATCCAACATATTTTCCGTATTTGTTGCTCTTAAAAACTCCTCAAAACTTACGGGGTGCAAATACAAAAAATCAACTCGCCCAACAGGAAAACTCGCCACTTTTTCAAGCGCAAATTCCAATAATGAACCTGCTGCAATCACATGAATTTCTGGCAAATCTTCTTGAAAATAACGAAGCATTGCAATCGCATTTGGAGATTCTTGAATTTCATCGATGAACAATAAAGTCGAACCTTTTTTTAACACTAAACTTTTATACAAGACAGCAGCACTAAAAATTTCTCTTGCTGATTTTAGTTCAAACAATGCTTTTTCCGTCTCCCTTTCTAAGTTCAATTCCACATAATTCTCAAATTCCTTACTAAAATTTCGAACCAATGTTGTCTTTCCGACTTGTCTTGCTCCTCTCAAAATAATTGGCAATTTTTCATTGGAATCTTTCCAAAGAAGCATCTTCTTATATATGTTCCTGAATATCATATTAATGAAG
>CAZWSY010000004.1:70553-104164 GCA_964636775.1 uncultured Lishizhenia sp. | reverse complement strand
ATCCAAACATCCTAAAGTCCAAACAACAACCGTCATTTTACATATCAAAAATTAAAAATCAACCGTCATTTTATAACTTTTTTAAAGGAAATTTACCGTAATTTTGTTAGAAATATAATTCATGATTAATCGTAATATACTCGACGAACTCTCAAAATGGAAAGTGAAATCCAATCGCAAGCCGCTCATTTTAAGAGGTGTAAGGCAGTCTGGTAAGACGACTGTGGTGGAACAGTTTTCCAAAACATTTGATACTTACCTTTCGTTGAATCTGGAAATTTTCAGGGAAAGAGAGTTAATTGAATCAACGGACGATGTTGAGTTGCTAATTGAGCAAATACATTTTTATTGTAAAAAATTGATTTCTCAGGGAACTTGTCTTTTGTTCATCGATGAAATTCAGTTTTCTCCGAAAGCCACGGCTTTATTGCGTTATTTTTATGAAAAGACGCCGAACATTCACGTGATCGCTGCTGGATCCTTGTTAGAGAATGCCATTCAATCCAAGCAAATTTCTTTCCCTGTTGGTCGCGTTGAATACATGATTTTACGCCCAATTCATTTCACGGAATTTTTGGACGCAATAGGGGAGGGGTTTGATTTGAATACATTACTTGAGTTAAAAGCGGATTTTATTCACGATCGCATGATGCAACATTTTAATCGATTCATCACTGTTGGTTCTATGCCTGAGGTGGTTTATCATTACGCTGTTCACCGAGATTTAGTAGCCTTAACTTCCCTCTATGATGCCTTACTTCAATCCTATCAAGACGATGTGGAAAAGTATGCTGAAACTCCTCTTAAAGCCTCAATCATCCGACACATCATTAGAACTTGCTGGAATTTTACTGGTGAACAAATAATTTTTGAACGCTTTGCCTCAAGCAATTACCGTTCTAAGGAGGTGAAAGAAGCTTTTAATGCCTTAGAAAAAGCCATGTTAGTTCATGTGATTTATCCCGTTACGAGCGCGAAATTACCTTTGTTGTCTGACTATCGAAAAAGACCCAAATTATTTTGCTTGGAAACTGGAATCACCAATTACAAAGCAAAAATCCAAGAGGAAGTACTTTTATCTAAAAATATTGAAGACGTTTGGCGTGGAAAAATTGCGGAACAAATAGTTTTTCATGAGCTACAAGCCTTTAATTATTCGCTTCAAGACAGTATGCATTTTTGGCGACGAAACCAGCAAGGTTCTGAAGCAGAGGTTGATTTTGTGTTCAATTACAAGAATCAAATTATTCCTATCGAAGTAAAATCGGGTGTGATTGGAAAACTAAAATCACTACATCTATTTATGGAGGAAAGTGAAAGCGATTTGGCTGTAAGAGTTTGGAGCAAAGCACTTTCACTCGAAAATGTAGAAACCAAAAGTGGAAAGCAATTCCGTCTGTTGAATGTCCCTTTTTACTATGTGTGTATGTTGTCTAAAATTTTGGAAAACCTCGAAAAACTGAACTAATGTGCTAATGCTTTAATGTGCTAATTTTTCAATTAGGTAATTAGCACATTAGCAAATTAGCACATTAAAATCAAGCTCCCCAAAAATCATCTTTCTTACCAAGCGCATATCATTTGTACTAATTTTGGCAACAAAAAAATTACATGAAAGTTGCAGTTGTTGGTGCCACCGGAATGGTTGGCGAAGTAATGCTTAAAGTTTTAAGAGAACAAAATTTTCCTATCACTGAATTGATTCCCGTAGCTTCCGAAAAATCGGTTGGAAAAGAAATAGAATTCGGTTCCTTAAAGTATAAAGTGGTTGGGCTTTCCAAAGCAGTAGAAATGAAACCAGATGTTGCCATTTTTTCAGCTGGAGGTGAAACATCGCTTGAATGGGCACCTAAATTCGCTGAGGTTGGCACAACTGTTATCGACAATTCATCCGCATGGAGAATGCATCCGGATAAAAAATTGATAGTTCCAGAGATTAATGGACATGAACTCGGTGCTAATGATAAAATTATTGCCAACCCGAATTGTAGTACGATACAGTTGGTGATGGTTTTGGCTCCATTGCACCGAAAATATGGAATTAAACGTGTGGTGGTTTCAACCTATCAATCGGTTACGGGGACAGGAGTAAAAGCCGTTCAACAATTGGAAAATGAGCGAAATGGTAGTGAGGGTGAAATGGCTTACAAGTATCCAATTGATAAAAACTGTATTCCGCAATGCGACGTCTTTTTGGAAAATGGGTACACGAAAGAAGAAATGAAATTGACTAATGAAACCAAAAAGATTTTAGATCCAAAAATTCTTGTAACAGCCACTGCGGTTCGTGTACCTGTGGTTGGAGGACATTCTGAGGCAGTGAATATTGAATTTGAAAACGACTTCGATTTGAATGAAGTTCGCCAAATTTTACATGAAACAGAAGGAGTGACCTTAAAAGACTCTCCAGATACCTACACATATCCTATGCCGCGCTATGCCGAAGGAAAAGATGACGTTTTTGTTGGAAGAATTCGAAGAGACGAAAGTCAAGCCAACACCTTGAATTTGTGGATTGTCGCTGATAATTTGCGTAAAGGTGCCGCAACCAACGCAGTTCAAATCGCTAAGTTGTTGATGAAAAACGGTTTATTGGGATAATCCAAGTTCACAATTATACCGACGATGATTTGTATTGTTTCCATGAGGGAGGCTTGGAAAATAGTTAATTGTCATTTCGCCCTTGCGGAGGCATTCTGCCACAAAGAACTTTTTAAACCACAATATTCATGTCTCTCAACATAAAAGGTACAGCACACGAACAATCCACAGGAATTCGAACGAATGTAAATTGGAAGATTTCCGGAAAGGGAATTGAAATTTTTGCCAACGATGAAAAGTGGTGCGAAGGTTTCTGGTCTGAAGTTAAGTTGAATCTCGGCGGTTCTGATGGTCGAATCATTTTCTTGACCTTTCCCAAATTTTCGGATTATGTTTTTTCCACTTCCGACATTTCTTGGCTAAAGAGTGATATGTTTTTCAATAATCAGCAAATTCTTGAACTTCAGAAAGGCGTTGCAAAAGGTAAAAAGTGGCCTTATGTTTTAATTGGATCGGGCGTTTTAGTTTTGGTTGTTGTTGTTTGGGCATTATTTTTTCTGAAAGGAATCCTAATTGAAACACTTTCCAATCAAAAAAATAGTTCTTGGGAAAAAGAAATGGGGGATTCTTATATCAGTCAAATGAAACAATCTGGTGATTTGATGGAGTCTGATAGTTTGAACTATTTTTTCGAGCAATTTGCGGGGAATTTAATTTCAGAAGTGGAAAAAACGGAGGGAGTTGATTTTACTTTTCATTTTTCGAAAGACACAACTATTAATGCTTTTGCCATGCCGGGAGGACACATCGTTATTCAAGAAGGTTTGGTGAGAAACGCTAAAACCGCCGAGGAAGTCTTGGGGGTTGTAGGTCATGAAATGGCACACGTTACAAAGCGTCATGTTGTGAAAGGAATGCTGCAAAAATTTGGTACTTACTTGCTTTTACAAACTGTTTTTGGAGAAATGGGGCAATGGAGTGAGGTTATTTTAAACGGTGGAACAGAAATTTTATCGCTTTCCTACAGTCGAGAAATGGAATCTGAAGCAGACGAGTGGGGAGTAAAATACCTTAAAAGTGCTGGTGTAAATCCACAGGGATTAATAGCTTTTTTTCAAACGTTGAATAAGCATTACGGTGAAAAGGAAACCTTAGCTTTGTTGTCAACTCATCCTCCCACAAAAGAACGAATTAATCATTTGAAAAAAATGGTTCAAGAAGATGGTCAAAAGTACAAGTCTATCGATCCTAAGTTATTTGCTAATTTTCAATTGTGTTTTGAAAATCAATTGGTTAGTGTAAAGTAATCAATCGCCAATTGATAGCCCTTTAGTCCAAATCCAAAAATACACCCCACACAAACTGGACTCAAAATTGATTCGTGTCGGAAGGATTCTCTTCCCGCGATATTAGAAATGTGAATTTCAACCACCGGAGTCTTAACGGCTGCAATTGCGTCACGAATGGCAACACTTGTATGCGTGTATCCACCTGCATTTAGTATGATTCCATCGCCTTCGAAAAGTTGAATGGCATTTATTAATTCCCCTTCAATATTACTTTGGTAATGCGACAATTTAAGCTCAGGATTTTCCAATTCCAATGCAGCGAAAAAATTCTCAAATGAAAGGTTACCGTAAATTTGTGTTTCGCGTTGTCCAATTAGGTTAAGATTCGGACCGTTTAATATTAATAGGTGCATATTGTGAAATGGGGTCGCTATATTAAGGAATTTGTTTCGTATCTGAAAATTGAAAAAGGTTTATCGGAGAATTCCATTTTTGCCTATCAGCAAGATGTTGTAAAGTTGGAACAATTCGCAACTTCAATCAATAAGGATATTGATAATCTGGGTTACGAGGATTTAAAGCTGTTTGTGGGGGCTCTATTCGATTTAGGATTGAGTGCAAGGTCTCAAAGTCGAATAATTTCCGGAATAAGACAATTTTACGCTTTTCTCCTTCTAGAAAATTACGTCACCAAGGATCCTTCAGAATTATTAGACCAACCAAAAATCGGTTTGAAATTGCCCGAAGTTTTGACCGTGGAAGAAATCGACGCGTTACTTGCGGCTATTGATTTATCAAAACCTGAAGGGCACAGAAATAAAGCCATGTTGGAAACTTTGTACAGTTGTGGACTTCGCGTTTCCGAATTGGTGAATTTGAAGTTTTCCGATTTATATTTTGATGAAGGATTCATCCGTGTGGTTGGAAAAGGAAATAAAGAGCGTTTGGTGCCTGCTTCTCCCTCCGTAGCGAAAGAGGTGAAATGGTATGTTGATACAATTCGTGTTCATCTTTCCATTCAAAAAGGACATGAAAACTTTGTCTTTTTGAATAGAAGAGGCGCACAGTTGACTAGGGTGATGGTATTTACAATTATCAAGGATTTGGCTCAATTAATTGGACTATCAAAAAATATTTCTCCACATACTTTTCGGCATAGTTTTGCTACACATCTATTAGAAGGTGGCGCTAATTTGAGGGCGATTCAGGATATGTTGGGACACGAATCCATCACAACAACAGAGATTTACACACATTTAGATCAAAGATATTTGAAAGAAGCGATTCTTAATTTTCATCCGAGAAATGCCAAAAATTAAATTGTATTTAAAAACATTTTTAAAGGAAATTAAGAAAAAGGTTTTGGGAATTGATTTTTATCTATCTTTGCAACCGCTTTTTACAATTTAAGTAATAATTAAGTCATGTCACGAGTTTGTCAATTAACTGGAAAGTCAGTAATGGTGGGTAACAATGTTTCTCACTCCAACCGCAAAACTAAGCGTCGTTTTTATCCGAATCTTGTTACCAAGAAATTCTTTCTTCCAGAGGAGAACCGCTTCGTTACATTAAAAATTTCTACCGCTGCATTGCGTACTATCAATAAGAAAGGTATTGCTGCTTGCATGAAGGAGGCTAAAGAAAAAGGATTTTTGAAATAAACCTGTTGGGAAACAGAAAAAATAGCGAAAAATGGCAAAGAAAAGTAAAGGTAATCGCATCCAAGTAATTCTTGAGTGCACCGAGCATAAAACGACAGGAGTTGCAGGTACTTCTCGTTATATCACGACAAAAAATCGTAAAAACACACCTGAGAGAATGGAGATTAAAAAATACAATCCTATTCTTAAAAGATACACAGTACATAAAGAAATTAAATAATTAAGACATGGCTAAGAAAGTAGTAGCATCGTTACAAAAAGGAGGCGGAAAAGAGCACTCTAAAGTAATTAAAATGGTGAAGTCTGATAAGACAGGTTCTTACACTTTCCGTGAAGAAATCGTTCACAATGATAAAGTGAAAGATTGGTTTTCTAAAAACTAATTTTTTTCGAAATAAAAAGTTAAAGCTTCCAATTCGGGAGCTTTTTTTATATTTAACCATGGGTTTATTTGATTTTTTTACAAGATCTAAAAAGGAATCGTTAGATCAAGGTTTGGAGAAAACCAAACAATCGTTCTTCTCCAAAATAGCACGCGCCATCGTTGGTAAGTCAAAAGTTGATGATGAAGTGTTGGATAATTTGGAGGAAATGCTAATCACCTCTGACGTTGGTGTTGAAACAACTTTAAAAATTATTAAACGAATTGAAGAGCGGGTTTCCCGTGATAAAGTTTTGGGTACAAACGAATTGAATGACGTTCTTCGTGAAGAAATAATTAATCTTCTGGAGGAAAACAAAAGTAACGATCAAGGAAGTTTACACATTGACAAACCAGCGGATAATCCTTATGTTATCATGGTGGTTGGGGTTAATGGCGTTGGAAAAACGACAACAATTGGGAAATTGGCCAATCAATTTAAAAAAGCTGGAAAGAAAGTGGTTCTTGGTGCTGCTGATACTTTTCGTGCTGCGGCTGTGGATCAACTTATTATTTGGTCTGAAAGAGTTGGTGTGCCAATTGTACAACAAGGGATGGGTGCTGACCCGGCAAGTGTTGCTTATGATACTCTTCAGTCTGCTAAATCTCAAAACGCAGATGTCGTTATTATTGATACGGCTGGACGTTTGCACAACAAAGTCAATCTCATGAACGAGTTGAGTAAAATTAAAAGGGTAATGGAAAAAGTTGTCCCAGGAGCGCCGCATGAAATTTTATTGGTGCTTGATGGTTCAACAGGACAAAATGCCTACGAACAAGCAAAACAATTCGCCCAAGCTACTGATATAAATGCCTTAGCTGTTACAAAATTGGATGGGACTGCTAAAGGAGGCGTTGTTATTGGGATTTCAGATCAAATGAAAATTCCTGTAAAATATATCGGTGTTGGCGAGAAAATGGATGATTTACAATTGTTTGACAGAAAAGTATTTGTTGAATCACTATTTAGTTAGAATTGTCAATAACGCAATTAAGTTAGTTATTAACATTTATTTTCTTTTATCAACAAAATTTAACATGTTCATGTTTTTTCTAATTTGGTGGACTCTAAACACTAGATTATGCCCAAAAAACGTTTACTTCTCTCCACACTTTTCCTTATTCTAGCTACTTTTTTCTCCGCTCGAGCGCAGGAATGGGTTGATTTGATGCTGGATCCAAATGCTAATTTTTATGATGTACAAGCCGCTTTTAATGCGCATTGGGAAAACAGACCTATAGAAAAAGGTAAAGGTTACAAACAATATAAGCGTTGGGAAGAAATTATGGCTCCAAGGGTTTATCCTTCTGGAAATAAGCAATTGGTTTCACAGACCTATCAAAATTATCTCCAATGGGAACAAGATTTGGCAAATGCAGGAATTCCTAAAACATCAACTGGTAACTGGTCAATTATTGGCCCCACTTCAAAACCAGGAAATGGTGGAAATGGACGTGTAAATTTCGTGCGTTTTCATCCAACTGACGCTCAAACAATGTGGGTTGGTACTCCTGATGGAGGCCTTTGGAAAACCACTAATGGTGGTACTGCATGGACAACAAACACCGATCAATTGGGTGTAATTGGTTGTTCAGATTTAGCGATTCACCCAACCAATCCACAAATCATGTATTTGGCAACTGGTGACCATAACGCAATGGATTGTAACTCAATTGGTGTATTAAAATCAACTGATGGAGGAAATACTTGGAATACAACTGGTTTGACTTGGACAGTAAATCAAGGGAGGCATATTTCTCGTCTCTTAATCAACCCTTCAAATCCCGATATTCTTATCGCCTTCACTACATCTGGAATTTTCAGAACAACGAATGCAGGTTCAACTTGGTCAACAGTTCTAAATAATGTTACTATTAATGACGCGGAATTTAAACCTGGAGATCCACAAACGGTTTACGCATGTGGTACATCTATTCGTCGTTCTACAGATGGCGGTGCTACATGGTCTCAAATCACTTCAGGTGTGACTGGTGTTCGAAGAATGGCTATGGCAGTTTCTCCTGCTAATCCAGCTTATGTTTATATTTTAGTAGCTCGTTCAAGTGATAATGGATACGGTGGTTTGCTACGTTCAACGGACAGTGGTGCTACTTTTACCAATCGAATGCCTGCTTCATCAACTAATAATATTTTAGGTTGGGAAAATGGTGCTGATTCAGGTGGTCAAGGATGGTTTGATTTATGTATAGCTGTTAACCCTGCAAATGCTGAAGAGGTTTTAACTGGGGGAATTAATATCTGGCGTTCAACAAATGGAGGTACTTCGTTTACGCGATTAACACGATGGGAAGTGGCGCAATCTCAGACAAACTATGTTCATGCTGATATTCATGATATTGTTTATTCTCCTCATACGGCAGGAACTATTTTCTCTGGTAATGACGGTGGTATTTTTAAATCTACAAACACAACGGCGTGGTCGAATATCTCCAACAACCTAGCCATTTCACAACAATATCGTTTGGGTCTTTCAGCGAGTGATGCCAATAGAATTATTGCTGGTCATCAGGATAATGGAACGAACCTTACCACTAATGGTACTGCTTGGAATTCTCCTTTAGGAGGAGACGGTATGGATTGTTTCATTGATAGAACCAATAATAATTTCATGATTACCTCTTTGTATTACGGTGATTTTTACCGTTCAACTAATGGTGGAGGTAGTTTTAGTAATATCGCAGACCCATCTGGTCAAGGAGAGTGGGTGAGTCCCGTTAAACAAGACCCAACTGCTGCCACTACAGTTTATGCGGGTGGAAGGACGGCTCTTAATCGAACAACTAACATTACGGCAGGAACGGTTGCTTGGACGAACTTAGGAACACCAACTGGTAGCGGTTCTATAGTTGAGTTTGCAATTGCACCAAGTAATAATCAGGTTATTTATGCTGTAAAATCAGGAACTAATGCCATCTCCAAATCCACTAATGGTGGGACATCATTTACTGCCGTTTCAACTGGTTTGCCAACGAATGTAGCCCCAACATGGGTTGCTGTATCGAATACAAATCCTGACGTTGTTTTTGTAACTTATTCCGGTTACGGTTCAACAAGTAAAGTTTTCAAAAGCACTAATGGTGGCGGTGCATGGACTAACATTTCGAGTGGATTACCAAATATCCCTGTCAATTGTATTGTTTATTCTAACGGTACAGATGATGGAGTTTACGTTGGAACAGATATTGGTGTTTTTTATCGAGATAATTCTATGACAACTTGGGTGGATTTTAATTCTGGTTTTCCTAGAGTGGCTGTTCGTGATTTGGAAATTTATTATCCAACTGGAAAACTTCGAGCGGCAACTTACGGTCGTGGAACTTGGCAGTCGGATTTATATTCTTCAACGCCGACAGTTCCCGTAGCTAGTTTTACAGGTACGCCAATTAACGTATGTGTTGGACAAACCGTTCAGTTTACAAGCACTTCAACAGGAAACCCAACAACTTATGCCTGGTCATTCCCTGGAGGAACTCCTGCAACTTCTTCAGTTGCGAACCCTACCGTTACATACAGCACTGTTGGTACTTACAATGTATCCTTAACGGTTACAAACGCAAATGGAAATAATTCAACTTCTCAAACAAATTACATCACTGTAACGAATTCAGGTACGGGTGCAGCTCTTCCATTTACCGAAGGTTTCACCGCAACTACTTTCCCTCCAACTGGTTGGACTATAAATAATCCAGGCGGTACTACAACTTGGGTTAGAAGTGAAACTGTAGGAATTGCTCCAACAGCTGGTAATTCAATGTTGTTTGATAATTTTAATAACGATGACCGTCCACATCAAGATGAAATTGAATTACCGAAAATTGATTTATCGACTGTTTCGGGTGCAACGATGACTTTCCATGTTGCTTACGCGGCTTATAGCGCTCAAAACGCTGATGGTCTTCAGGTTTTGGTGTCAACCGATTGTGGAACAACATTTACCACAGTTTACAATAAAACAGGTTCTACAGTTGCAGCAGGAAACTTACCAACGGCAGCTGCAACGACAGCAATTTTCACCCCAACTACTGCACAATGGAGACAAGAAACCATTGATTTGAACCCATACGTTGGACAAAGTGGAGTAATTATCAAGTTCAGAAATGTTGCAGGTTATGGCAACCGTTTATTCATTGATAATGTAAACTTACAAGGTTCTGCAGCTCCAGTTGCACCAGTTGCTTCATTCACACGAAATCCATCTGGAAATACTTGTACAGGACAATCCGTTACTTTCACAAGCACCTCAACAGGGTCACCAACAACTTACGCTTGGTCTTTTCCGAATGGAACGCCAGCGACAAGCACACAAGCAAACCCTGTGGTTACTTATGCTACAGCAGGGACTTATAATGCTTCGCTTACTGTAACGAATTCAGTTGGTTCAAATTCTACTTCGCAATCGGTTACTGTTACCGCAACGCCAACCGTAACTGGAACAACTCCTGCTGAACGTTGTGGTTCTGGTACAGTAACATTAGGTGCAACTGGAAGCGCTGGAACTTTATCATGGTTTGCCAATGCAACCGGTGGAACGGCTTTGGGTTCAGGAGCAAGTTTTACTACTCCGAACATTACAGCTACAACCACTTATCATGTATCTGCAAGTGCAAATGGTTGTACATCCGCTAGAACTGCTGTGACAGCGACAATCAAACCTAATCCAACGGTTACAGCTCCAGCATCACAAAGTGTTTGTTTAGGAAATTCTGTAAATGCCATTAATTTTAGCGGTACAAGTGGTTCAACCTATAACTGGACGAACAATAATGCTGGAATTGGCTTAGCGGCATCTGGAACAGGAAATATTTCTTCGTTCACACCTTCAAATGCAGGGACAGCTTCAATTTCAGTTACGCCAACATTAAATGGATGTACAGGTTCTGCGCAAAGTTTCACGATTACCGTAGAGGATTGTTCCTCATTAGAGGAGCAGTGGATGACCGCAGTAGTTGTTTACCCGAACCCTACACAAGGGCTGCTAACCATAAATGAAATTCCAGTGGATAAAATCAATTCGCTAGAGATGATAGATGCCGCGGGAAGATTAGTTGGAACTTGGTCGGTTAAAGACAATAAAATTTCACTTGATTTGTCGAATTATGCAGTTGGCTCTTATTCTCTCGTATTTAAAGGAGCTAACCATCAAATGATGAAGCGTTTGGAAATTAAGCGATAACCACGAATTCAACTGGAAAAGAATTTGATTAAACATTTTTGTCAAGCAGTTTTTTAATCAAACATTTTTGTCGTTGAGTTCAAAAAAATAGGTTTTGTGAGACCAAGGTTTGTTTGAAACCTTCTTTTCAGTGAGAGATATTTATTGTGAGTAAAGGTTAGACTGATTTTTCCTTTTTTACATCTTGAGTTTGAAATCCAACATGAGGCAAGTTTTTCTTTCTCGTCGTGCCGATAAGCTTACGATTGAAGGATATAATTCAATTTTTTATAGTTCACTAAAAATATTTTTTAAATTTCTGGACTTCTAAGAATGGTTATTGTTTTTACTTTTACTCCTATTTTTTAATAATGAAAACATTTTTATTTTTATTCTTCTTAATGACTTCTGTAAATAGTGCAGTTTCACAAGTGCCGCAAGAAATAATCGTAAACAACGACAAAAAGTGCGCATCACCTGAATTACATGAGGAAATGATGAAGAATAACAGGAAGTATAGACGTGAAACAAAGAAATTTGAACGGAAGTTGCGTCGTGAACAGCGCAGAAAAAATAAATCTCAAAAAAGAGGTAATTTAAGTTATTGGCAAAATCTCCAACTCTATAATCAAAACGAAAAACTATGAAAATAACATTACTTAAAATTAGTGCAATTCTGATCACAGGACTTGTACTGTTAACGGAAAATGTATTTGCTCAACATGAGAAATGTGGTGCAGCGCATCTACACAATCAAATGATGCAAGATCCAGTTTATTTTCAGCGAGCTCAAGAGTTTGAACAATACGTGAAGACCTTTTCTCCAGAAAATAAAATTGCGGCTCAGTATCGAATACCTGTTGTTGTTCACGTTTTACACAAAGGTGAAGCTGTGGGTGTAGGAACAAATGTGAGTGATGCAGATATTCGTGCGGCTATTCAAGAATTAAATAATCGTTACAGAAAAACGGCTGGTACGGCTGGTTTTGGTAATGGTGTTGACATGGAGATTGAATTTGCCTTAGCTGTTAGAAATCCTAACGGTCAATGTACAAATGGTATCAACCGTGTGAGTATGACCGGAAATGCAACTTACATGGCAAGTGGAGTTCGAAGTACAACTAGCAACGGGATAACAGACGCTCAATTAAAGGCGGTGGCATCTTGGGATAGAAACAGATATTACAACATTTATTTGGTTTCTGAAATAGACAACAATGAGGGGGGAGCAGGTGTACAAGGTTACGCATATTTTGCAAGTTCACATGGAACATCTGTTGATGGGGCGGTGGTATTGGCAGCCAATTTTACCTCCGGAGGTTCAATGACGACAACACATGAAATGGGACATGCGTTAAATCTGTTCCATACGTTCGAAGGTGATGGTTCAGGTGCAAATTGTCCAACTCAGGCAAATGGATGTGGATCTAATCAAGGTGATTGTTGTGCGGACACTCCTCCGCATAGAAGAAGTCAAAGTGATTGCAATGTTAATGGAACAAATAGCTGCAACAACAACTCCTCTAACTCTTTATTTGTAAGAAATTACATGGACTATTCTTCCGACGCATGTATGAACATGTTTACGGCGAATCAAAAAACTAGAGCTTTAGCAGCTTGTTCTGGTCCTCGAGCTTCATTTTTTGCTTCAACTAATTTGGCTTTGGTTCCTGTTTCTGCTCCTGTAGTAGATTTCATGACAACTTCTTCAGTCATTTGTTCGGGTCAATCAGTTTCATTCATGGATTTGTCTGCTTGTGTGCCAAATACTTATCTTCCTGAAACTAATTGGAGTAACATCACATTCAGTTGGACCTTTACCAATGGCTCTACTGTTTTAACTTCCAATGTGCAAAATCCTACAATGAATTTTACAGTTCCTGGTTCTTACGATGTAACCTTGACTGTTACTACCCCTCAAGGTACAAATACACTAACTAAACCAGGTTTTGTTGTTCTTGCGGGCAATTTAACGAATGCATGTACGCCGACCTCTTCTAATTCCGGAAATTTTGGTCAAACTGTTAGTCGAGTGTCTTTTAATACTATTAACAACACAACCAACACTATGACGAATACAGCCTACACAAATTTTGTGTGTTCGGATAATACAATAGTTCAATCTGGCAATACGTATCCTCTTTCTATTACAGCAAATGCCGGTCCTTCTGGTGCTCAAAGATTTGAGGTGTATATTGATTATGATAATAATGGGGTATTTGCTAATCCAGCAGAATTAGTGCATTCAGGTAGTGTTGCCGCTGGTTCTCAAACTGCTTTGAACACGCAGACTCTATCAGCGAACGTAACTATTCCTTCAACCGCTGTGCAAAATACTTTCTTAAGAATGAGAGTATTGTCTGATGCAGCGAATATCACCGCTGGAAAAAGAAATTGTACATCAGCCTTTACAATTGGGGATGTTGAAGATTACGGAATTTTTATTCAATCCAGCACTCCTACAGCTCCAGTTGCAAACTTTACCGCAACTCCTACTAACGTGTGTGTTGGTCAAACCGTTCAGTTTACAAGTACGTCAACGGGAAATCCTACAACTTACGCTTGGTCTTTCCCTGGAGGAACACCTACAACTTCTACTATTGCTAACCCTACTGTTACCTACAGTACAATTGGAACTTACAACGTATCCTTGACTGTAACTAATTCGGTAGGAAACAATTCGACTTCACAGACTAATTACATAACAGTAACTAATGGAGGAACGGGGGTTGCATTACCATTTACCGAAGGTTTCACTGCAACTACTTTCCCTCCAACAGGTTGGACTATAAATAATCCAGGCGGTACTACAACTTGGGTTAGAAATGGAACTATAGGCGTGGCTCCATCAGCTGGAAACTCAATGCTATTTGATAATTTTACAAATGATGATCGTCCAAATCAAGATGAAATTGAATTACCAAAAATTGATTTATCGACTGTTTCAGGTGCTACGATGACTTTCCATGTCGCCTATGCCGCATACAACGCTCAAAATGTTGACGGTCTTCAGGTTTTGGTGTCAACCGATTGTGGAACAACATTTACCACAGTTTACAATAAAACAGGTTCTACAGTTGCAGCAGGAAACTTACCAACGGCAGCTGCAACGACAGCAATTTTCACCCCAACTACTGCACAATGGAGACAAGAAACCATTGATTTGAACCCATACGTTGGACAAAGTGGAGTAATTATCAAGTTCAGAAATGTTGCAGGTTATGGCAACCGTTTATTCATTGATAATGTAAACTTACAAGGTTCTGCAGCTCCAGTTGCACCAGTTGCTTCATTCACACGAAATCCATCTGGAAATACTTGTACAGGACAATCCGTTACTTTCACAAGCACCTCAACAGGGTCACCAACAACTTACGCTTGGTCTTTTCCGAATGGAACGCCAGCGACAAGCACACAAGCAAACCCTGTGGTTACTTATGCTACAGCAGGGACTTATAATGCTTCGCTTACTGTAACGAATTCAGTTGGTTCAAATTCTACTTCGCAATCGGTTACTGTTACCGCAACGCCAACCGTAACTGGAACAACTCCTGCTGAACGTTGTGGTTCTGGTACAGTAACATTAGGTGCAACTGGAAGCGCTGGAACTTTATCATGGTTTGCCAATGCAACCGGTGGAACGGCTTTGGGTTCAGGAGCAAGTTTTACTACTCCGAACATTACAGCTACAACCACTTATCATGTATCTGCAAGTGCAAATGGTTGTACATCCGCTAGAACTGCTGTGACAGCGACAATCAAACCTAATCCAACGGTTACAGCTCCAGCATCACAAAGTGTTTGTTTAGGAAATTCTGTAAATGCCATTAATTTTAGCGGTACAAGTGGTTCAACCTATAACTGGACGAACAATAATGCTGGAATTGGCTTAGCGGCATCTGGAACAGGAAATATTTCTTCGTTCACACCTTCAAATGCAGGGACAGCTTCAATTTCAGTTACGCCAACATTAAATGGATGTACAGGTTCTGCGCAAAGTTTCACGATTACCGTAGAGGATTGTTCCTCATTAGAGGAGCAGTGGATGACCGCAGTAGTTGTTTACCCGAACCCTACACAAGGGCTGCTAACCATAAATGAAATTCCAGTGGATAAAATCAATTCGCTAGAGATGATAGATGCCGCGGGAAGATTAGTTGGAACTTGGTCGGTTAAAGACAATAAAATTTCACTTGATTTGTCGAATTATGCAGTTGGCTCTTATTCTCTCGTATTTAAAGGAGCTAACCATCAAATGATGAAGCGTTTGGAAATTAAGCGATAAGTTTTAGGTTTTCATAATTCTGAAGGTGTTGGGGGTTCTCAACACCTTTTTTCGTTTTTAATTATTCCAAACCGTTCGAATTAATGAATAGAAATGCCCTTCATTTTGGTTATCTTTGCACACCTCAAAATCAAATTATGGCCAATTCATCTCAGCCGCTTACTCAGCAAGAATTAGATTTTCAATCATTTAAAGCCGAAATTTTAAACGATTTTCGTCTAGCCTGTGAATCGCGTGAAGCATCATTACTAGGTCGAAAAGAAGTTTTAACGGGAAAAGCAAAATTTGGAATTTTCGGCGACGGAAAAGAATTGGCACAAATTGCACTTGCAAAACAATTCCAAAATGGCGATTTTCGTTCAGGTTACTACCGCGATCAAACATTAATGATGGCGATTGGCGAGTTGAATCTAGAACAATATTTCGCTGGATTGTATGCGCATACAGATGTTGAGATAGAACCTCAATCCGCAGGTCGTCAGATGGGTGGACATTTTGCTACTCGTAGTTTGGACGAAAACGGAAACTGGAAAAATTTGATGGAACGAAAAAATAGTTCGGCAGATATTTCTCCAACAGCTGGACAAATGCCACGTTTGGTTGGTTTGGCTCAAGCATCAAAAATGTATCGTCAAAATCCCGCATTAAGAAATAATCCAAAATTTAGTCAATTTACTAATGGTGGAAATGAAGTTGCGTTTGGAACTATTGGCGATGCATCCACCTCCGAAGGACCATTTTGGGAATCAATAAACGCGGCTGGTGTAATGCAAATTCCAATGGTGATGTCAGTTTGGGACGATGGATATGGAATTTCTGTTCCACGAGAGTTTCAAACTACCAAAGGAAGTATCTCTGAAGCGCTAGCAGGAATGCAACGAACAGCAGAAAAACCTGGATACGAGATTTTTATCACTAAAGGATGGGATTACGCACACCTTTGCGAAACTTATGAAAAAGCAGTTGAGTTAGCTCGAAATGAACATGTTCCTGTTTTGGTTCACGTTCAAGAAGTCAATCAGCCTCAAGGACACTCTACTTCAGGTTCACACGAACGTTACAAATCAGAGGAACGTTTGCAGTGGGAAGGTGAGTTTGACTGCATCCAAAAATTTAAAGAATGGATTTTAGCATTTGAGTTGGATGGGGAGAAAATTGCTGACGCTGAAACCCTTGAAAATATTCAGAAAGACGCTAAAAATCTTGTTCGCAATTCTAAAAATATAGCTTGGAAACGATTCACGGATGCTATCCAAAATGATTTAGCTAATGCTATTCAATTGATGGAAACAGTCGCGAGTCAAAGTGCTAATAAGGTTTTCGTTGAGAAAGAAGTTGAACAGCTTAAGAAAACTTTTGAGCCGATAAGAAAGGACATTCTACAACACGCACGGAAAGTTTTGAGATTGGTTCGTGGTGAGGAAATACCTGCTAAAGCCCAACTTTCAACTTGGATTCAACAAATGATTTCAACGAATTTTGATCGTTATTCTTCTCACCTATATTCACAATCTGAATCTTCCGCTCTCAAAGTTGAACCAATAGCTCCCGTTTATGCAGATGAGGTGAAAATGGAAGATGGAAGGATTGTTCTACGTGAGAATTACCGTAAAATTCTGGAAACTTATCCTGAAGTATTGGTTTATGGTGAAGATGCAGGTAAAATTGGTGGAGTTAATCAAACTTTGGAAGGCTTACAAGAGCAATTTGGAGATTTACGAGTTTTTGACACTGGAATTCGTGAATGTACAATTGTTGGTCAAGGAATCGGGATGGCATTACGTGGACTAAGGCCAATTGCTGAAATTCAATATTTGGATTACTTGCTTTATGCTATTCAAATAATTTCGGACGATTTAGCCACACTTCAATACCGTACAAAAGGAGGGCAAAAAGCACCTTTGATTATCAGTACGCGAGGTCACCGTTTGGAAGGAATTTGGCACAGCGGATCACCAATGGGAATGATAATTAACGCAGTTCGTGGTGTGCACGTTTGTGTTCCACGAAACATGACGAAGGCCGCTGGATTTTATAATACCTTACTTGCGGCTGATGAACCTGCAATTGTAGTTGAACCTTTAAATGGTTATCGTACGAAAGAAAGAATGCCTTTAAATGTTGGTGAATTCAGAGAGCCATTAGGTGTTCCAGAAATAGTGCGTGAAGGAAGCGATATTACTTTAGTTTCTTACGGTTCAACATTTAATTTATGCGAACAAGCTGCTAAAAATTTGTCAGAACTTGGAGTGGAAGTGGAATTGATCGATGTTCAAACTTTGCTACCATTTGATGTTAATCATAAAATTGTTGAATCACTTAAAAAGACAAATCGTTTGTTGATTGTTGACGAAGATGTAAGTAGTGGAGCAACAGCTTTTATTTTAGATAAAATTTTGGTGGAACAAAAAGGCTATTACCACTTGGATTCTGCACCTGAAACCTTGAGCGCAAAAGATCATCGTCCTGCTTATGGTACAGACGGAGATTACTTTTCGAAACCGAGTATCGATGACATTGTTGAGAAAGCTTACGGTATGATGTCCGAGTTTGACACGGATGAATACCCTTCCATTTTTTGATAAAAAACAGTTGAAAAAATTGAAATTGACTTGTTAAAATGCGTTTATTAAAATCCTTATTTCTGATTACATTAATCCTGAGTAAGGTAATTTATAGTGCGTTTTGGCAATTTAATTTTTACATGAATCAAAAGGAAATTGCCGCAATTGAATGTGAAAATAAAAATCGTCCAGAGCTTTCTTGTAATGGAAAATGTTATTTAGCTAAGCAACTCGCAAAAGCTGATAATGAGTTGGAACAAAAGAAATCGGAGCAGAAAAATCGTATCTCTGTACTTAAATCTTTAGAAACTGAAATCTTTTATTTCCAAGCTCCTTGTTTTTGTTTGTCTTTATCATCAGAAATTTCAGAAAATCAACTTTTTTGGAATAAATCGAACGAACCTACACAATCCTATATTCCTTCTATAGATCATCCACCCTGTTAATGTCTTTTTGATTCGATTTTTATTCTTTAGGGACATTAACAATTAATTATGTATCGCTTTATTATTGTGTTCGCATTACTGTGGACACCTGTTTTCCACGCATGTGACGTATGTGGAGGAGTAAGTAGTTCGTCTTCCATTGGTTTGTTGGCGGCAAATAAATTTCACACTTTTGGTTGGCGCACGCAGTATCGCTTGTTTTCTTCTTATTTAGAAGGGATTCGCCATTCGCGTGAACATCTTTTGTCGAACGAATTAACCTTTCGAATCCAACCAACTGAAAGACTTCAGATTTTTGGGCAAATTCCTTATCATTTAAACCAACAAGTTCGCGATTTTGGTGCGGATTTGGTTTATGGCATGGGAGATCCTCAAATACTTGGAAACTACATTCTTCTCCATAAAAAAGACTCTGTTCAAAATACCCGACACTATTTGTCCGTAGGAGTTGGAGTCAAATTTCCTCTTGGAAAGAGTAGTACGTACGACAATCCTTTGAAAAATTTATTTCCCGGAACAGGTGCATTCGATTTGCCATTTGTTTCACAATATACTTTTGGCTTTGATGGAAAAAATTCACTTGTTTCTGAGGCCAGTTTTACACTTCGAGGAACGGATAGACAAGGTTTCCACTTCGGTAATGTTGGAGGATGGAATACAACTTTCGTACATAATCAAAACTGGAAAGGTTATCGATTAATTTATGGAGTAGGTGTGCAAGCCGATTTTTTTGGTGCGAGTAAACAAGCTGGGGTTGATTTGAGTGGGCGTGATAATGCGGGACACTCTCTAGGATTAAGAGTGAATGTGTTGCTTTTAACCTATAGATGGCTTTGGGGAATCCAATTGCAACGACCACTTTATCAAAACATAAATGCGGGAATGACACGACAACAGTTAATGGCTAATGTTCAATTAAATTATTTACTCACAAAAATTAAACAATGAAAAACTTATTAATATTGTTTTTTTTGCTGTCCGTAATTTACGGTTGTCATAAACATGGAAATGATGCAACAACGGCAACTATAAGCTTCGTTGAACCAAATATGAATGACACGATTCCAACTAATCAGGAACTTCATATTGAAGGTACAGTTACAGCCGATGGAGAAATGCATGGTTACACTATCCAAGTTTTAGACCGGTTGACAAATGAAGTGCTTTTGACAAGAAGTAGTTCAAAACATGGTAAATCTTATGCGTTTCATGAACATTGGCAACCAGGTGTTTTTGACACCATTCAAGCACGTGTTATAGTTGAAGTTATTTTAAATCACGATGGACTAAAGGAAAGTGAATTCGTTGATTTGTTGTTCTTACCTTAATTATTTAATTTATGGATTGGTTAATCTATGTGAATGCCGTTTTGTTCATTATTGCGGCAAAGTACATTTTTGATATTTACAAGTATATCAAGGTATTACGAAAAAATGAAACATTTAGAAAACGTTTAAAATCTTAATATTTATAAAAATGAAAAACTTAAAATTTCCTTTATTTGCCCTTTTGGTACTATCAATTTTTGCAACCTCTTGTAAGAAAAAGCACAAACATGATGAACATGGAACTGTGAAAATGTCATTCTCTCACACTTGGGGGATGAATAATGCTCCTTTTGCATTGAATACACAGTTAATACACCCGATGAACGGAGATACTATGAACTTCTCAACTTTCAAGTACTATGTATCAAATATTCAATTAAAAAAGAATGACGGAACTTGGTGGACAATGCCGGAGAGTTATTTTTTGGTAGATGTTTCAAGTACTGCCTCCTTAACTTTGGAAATACCTGAAGTACCAGAGGGAACTTATACAGCGTTCAAATATACTATGGGTGTTGACAGTACAAGAAACGTTTCGGGTGCGCAAGCTGGATCCTTGTCAACAACAAATGGAATGTTTTGGAGTTGGAATACGGGTTATATCATGGTAAAAGCTGAAGGAACTTCACCACAATCTTCGACAGGTAATTTTGCATTTCACCTAGGTGGTTTCTCGGGAGCGAATAATATCGTAACAACAACGGAGGTTCCTCTTACGGATAATCTCGTTGTAAGTCACGAAACAGTAAAAACCATTAATATGCGTGCTAATCCTGCACGTTTATTTCATGGAGATGAATCGGTTAGCAATGGAGGTACTGTCATGATGCCAGGAACAAGAGCTAAAACATTGGCTACCAACTTTTATGGTGGAGTAACATTTTTAGGAATTGAATAGCATTTAAAATCGGTGTGACAGGTCAATTTTCCTGTCACACCTTTTTCTCAAACCATGAAAAGAATCATCTATTTTCTTGCAATTTCTGTTCTTTTAATTTCTTGTAAAAAGAAGGAGACGGAATATTTAATTACTTATCCAGATTTTTTTCCTCAACCGCATTACAATTTTGCAAACAATGATTTTTCAAAGGCTCGGTTTGAATTAGGAAGAAAGATTTTTCATGATACAAGATTATCGAGCGATAATTCTATTTCGTGTGCAACATGCCACGCTCAAGTTCATGCTTTTGCCGACCATGGAGTTAGCCTCAGTAGTGGAGTGAATGGTACGTTAGGTTTAAGAAATTCACCCGCAATATTCAATATGATTTGGTCAAAACATTTCAATTGGGACGGCGGAGTTAATCACCTCGAGATTTTTCCTTTTGCTCCAATTACAAATCCTCTGGAAATGAATGAAGATATATCCAATGTCTTGCAAAAACTGAATTCAGATAGTGAATACAAAAAAATGTTCCAAAACGCTTACGGAAACTCTGAAATTACCGATCAGTTGCTTTATCGAGCTTTAGCCGTTTTCATGGGCGCCTTGATTTCCGCTGACTCGAAATACGATAAAATGAGAAAAGGTAAGGCGACTTTCACCTCTTCCGAAGAACGAGGTTACAATTTGTTCAAGCAAAATTGTAATTCCTGTCATACTGAGCCGCTTTTCCATAATAATGATTTTGCAAACAATGGTTTGGATGATCAATTTGAAGATTTTGGTCGCTATTTGATAACTTTAAATGAATCAGATAAGGGAAAATTTAAGGTTCCAACTTTGCGTAATATTGAATTGACATACCCTTATATGCACGACGGACGATTTCAAACCCTTTCTCAAGTAATAAATCATTACAGTGAAGGAATTAAGCAAAGTTCAACTTTACATCCACTACTTTCTCAGCCTTTCCAATTTTCTGTTCAAGAAAAACAAGATTTAACGGCTTTTTTACGCACCTTGACGGATTACACCCTTATCAGCAAATTTGAGTTTTCGGAATAGGGGAGTAGGTCTGCTTGAAGTTAGGAATTTTATTTTCTTTTCAAAATTTCCACTTTCGTTCCATTTTTAGGTCCTAGTAAGTTGATTTTTGAAGGGAAATCAAAACGATTTGTCTCTGTCAAAGGGGTAACTTCGTCAGAATTGTCGTAAGCAACAGTGTAAAGTTCAATTTTATCTTGTGATACAAATATCCAATTGAACTGATTTACTGAACCTGCTTCTCTTGTCCATGACTTTAGATCATCTGCCGCTCGTAATGGCGCACCCCAACAACCTTCACCAGCATAAACTATTCCATTTACATCATCACGTTTGAAGCCTTCGTCGGCGTCCTTGTCTTTGCTACTTACAATCGGCCAAGTCACTTTCCATGTATGGGAATCATTTTCTAAACACAAGCGAACATTAGTATACCTTTCGAATAATGGAACAAAATTGCGGTATTGGGTTTCCATTTCTTTCTTGCTTTTAACGTGCGCTCGAACCGGCCGATGATATTGCATGATTTGCCAGTGAAAATTCTTATGTTCTTCAAGCGTTCGACGTAAAAACATTTTCTGTCCTCCAACTTTTTGGATTTCGGAATTCAAGGAAACAATGTTTAATAGTGTCCCACCGAATTGGGTATCATAATACACTTTTTTGTGAGGTACATCGAAAAGATTGACTAAAACTTGGTTGGTGTGTTCATGATTTCCACGTGTTACGACGAGAGGCGTAATCCTTCCATCGGCGTCAATTGTATGTTCCCAATCTGCAAACCATTCTTTCCATTGTTTTTCTATATCAACACCTGTGAAATCTCCATTGAAAAGTACAGCATGTGCTTTAAGTTTGGCTACTAACTTATTCGCTTTTACTCGGGTTGCTCTATTATCACGAGAATCTCCTCCGGCAATAAATGATAGGCGTGTATTTGGTTGGTTTGAAACCGTTGAAAAATAATAGGTTCGACCGAAACCTTCCGAATCTTTAATGGTGAAATAATACCGCTGATTAGGTTTGAGATTGGTCAACCTTACTACGTAATTACGCATGCCTTTTGCTCCGTTTTTAGTATTCTCAGTAAACACCTGGCGGTAGTTGTTTCTTTCGGGTTCAATAGTGTCGAGGTACAAGCCTAAGAATCCACCGCGATTTTGATCCCAAATTATTGTTGCAGCATTCGATGCATCTCGATTGAAAACAACCCTTACAAACTGCGATTTAGAAAAGCTATTAAAAGGAAGAAGTGCCAAAGTGGCAAGGAAAACTTTGTTCAGAAAAGACATTTTTAAATTTTTTGAAACCTCAAAACTACTACATCTTTGTCCCCAATCGCTCTAAAGAAATAAGAACCACTTCTTAATTTTTCACAATTGAAATGTTGTTCCGTAAATTTCCCTTCCTCTAATAATTGTCCATTTTGACTGAATAGTTGAAAACTTCTGCCCACTATCGAAGCGGGAATTTGAACTGTGTTTTCAACTGGATTCGGTGCTATTTTCAATTGCTTATCTTCATAAATGTTTGTTAATGAGCTTGTTCCTGTACGAATACTCCATTTATTCAAATAAATACGAAGTGAACCATTTCTCACGTCGCCCCAAATCGCATAAGCCGTATCGCTTTTAACTTGAACATTCATGAAATCATTACCTTTTTCTTCCAAAACAGCATCATGTGGAACAAGGGGATTGATGGCGTAATCAGGTTCGAAAGTAGTGGAATTGTTGTATCTGTGCGTGCAATAAATCTCAGAAGCCACATCGAAAGTATTTCCGTTTCCATTTCTTCGGTCGCGCCAGCAAACCACTAAGTCGCCATCTTCATCAAAGGCTGCCCAGACCAAATCTTGCAATTTTCCATTTCCTAAAGCGTCTTGGTTAATTCTTTTAAAACTGCTCCAATTGGCACCACCATTCGTTGTTTCAATCATGTTGATATCTGCACCATCACTTTGTCCATTCAAAAAGAAAAGTGCATAATGATTATTATTTGCTGGATTTACGCGAAAGAGATAACCTGTTTTTAATAGATTATTGGAAACGCCCAAACCTGCTCCTTGATAAGCAATTTGATGAGTGAGAGTAGCGCCGGCATCAGTTGAAGAGGCAATGATCATTCGAGCGAAAGGACTTTGGGAAGGAAGATAAGAGGGATAAATAGCGCTAAATTTTCCATTTGATGAAACAACTGGACTCGGCATGGGCTGTGCAATTGTTGAACCTGCCAAATAACCTGGACCTTCTAAAAATTTTGGAGCTTGAAAAGTTTGTCCTCCATCGGTTGAAATGGAAACATAAGGATTGTAAGGTGGTGTAACCAAAGTTGGCTGATTGGCATTCATGGAGGTGATATAAATGGTGCCATCTGTTGATGTGCCACTGTTATCAACGGCAATCCAAGGTCGGTCGATACACAATTTATTTGGGCAATCAGCGGTTGAAATGGCTTCTACTGCATTTCCCCATGTCAAACCACCATCGATTGATTTCCTCAAAACAATTTTCCCTGCTGAATGTGCTTCATTATCGTAATCAATGTAGCTCATATACAATGTTCCTGAGTGGTGAAAAGCTAAACTCGGGTCTGCTGAGGACCAATTAGTTTGCTCATGGGGTTGCCAAGTGGGAGTTGACCATGTTACTCCTCCGTTTGTTGAAACAGAAGACTTTATAACCACTTTATTGTTGAGTTGAAATCCCATCCATGCGGCGACCAAGTGTTGTTGATTGGTAGGGTGAATGGCTAAATAAGGTTCGCCTTCAAAGAAAGTTCCAGTTGAAACTTGGACGTTGTTCTGTGCATTTAAACTGAAAGACAAAATAGCGAAAAGCAGTAGTTTTTTCATGGTAGTAAATTTTGTCGAAGTTAATTGTTTTTTGAGTTGATAAAGTACTAAATAATAAACTCTCTATTTGTCTTAATCGCCTTATTTAAAAGGATTTTGAACTCTTTTCGAGGTATTTCAATTGCGCCAAGTTTTTGGGTAAATCCATTAATAATTTGCGAGTCCAAAAGTTTAAAATCTTGTTGTTTTAATCTTTCAATAAGGTGATGAAAAGCGATTTTGGATGCGTTGGGAAAAATGTGAAACATGGATTCACCCATAAAAACTGCTCCAATATGGACACCATACAATCCTCCAACGAGTTCTCCTTCTTTGAAAACTTCGACGGAGTGAGCATTTCCTTGTCGGTGCAATTCGGTGTATAGGAAAATCATGTCGTCAGAAATCCATTGCTCAAGCTCTGGTCGTGTGTGCTTACAGTAAAGCATAACGCGTTCAAAACAAGTATTGAATTTCACTTCAAACAAATTTGATTTCAAAATGGGTCGCAAGGATTTTGGTGGCTTGTAGTTTTCCAATGGAATAATTGCTCGCCAATCAGGGTCGAAGAAATCCAAACTTCCGTCAAATGGGTCGGCCATTGGAAAAATTCCCCTTTTGTAAAGGTCCAACAAAATCTCAGGACTCAAGGAATTCATTAATCTAAACGCGATTTAGGTTTGAATCACCCCAACATTGTAACGCTTGTCAATCGGTGCATGATTTGCCATTTCTATTCCCATTGAAATCACTTTTCTTGTTTCAACAGGGTCAATAATTGCATCAATCCATAAACGACTCGCGGCATAGTAAGGTGAAATTTGTTCATCGTAGCGATTTTTGATGGTGTCGAATAGTTCCTTTTCGCGTTCAGGTGTAATTTCTTCACCTTTTGCTTTTAAGGTTGCGACTTCAATTTGTAATAATGTTTTTGCAGCAGCAGCACCACTCATCACCGCAATTTCAGCTGTCGGCCAACCTACAATTAAACGTGGGTCGTAAGCTTTACCACACATAGCATAATTTCCAGCCCCGTATGAATTTCCAATCACAATTGAAAATTTCGGTACTACGCTATTAGATTGAGCATTTACCATTTTTGCTCCGTCTTTGATAATCCCTCCTTGTTCACTTTTCGATCCAACCATGAAGCCAGTGACATCGTGAAGAAATACTAATGGAATATTTTTTTGATTGCAAAGCATGATGAAACGAGCCGCTTTATCTGCTGAATCGGAGTAAATTACACCACCGAATTGCATTTCACCTTTTGCATTTTTCACCAATTCACGGTTGTTTGCCACAATTCCAACACTCCAACCATCGATTCTTGCATAAGCGGTTATGATGGATTTTCCATAAGTGGGTTTGTATTCAGTAAACTCAGAATTATCCACCAAACAAGCTAAAATTTCTTTGGTATTGTAAGGTTTAGACCTATCGGCAGGGAGTAATCCATAAACTTTCTTGAGGTCTTCTTTCGGTGCTTCAGGGACAATTCTATCAAAGCCTGCTTTGGTTGTATCTCCAATTCTTCCCATTAAATCGCGAATCGTTTTCAAACATTCCTCGTCGTTTTCCACCTTGTAATCACATACACCTGAAACTTCCGTTTGCGCAGTTGCACCACCCAGCGATTCGTTATCAATATTTTCACCGATTGCAGCCTTAACCAAATAGGAACCAGCTAAGAAAATTGTTCCCGTTTTGTTTACGATTAAAGATTCGTCGGACATAATCGGAAGATAAGCACCACCTGCAACACAACTCCCCATAACAGCAGCAATTTGAGTGATTCCTAGAGAACTCATGATTGCATTGTTTCTAAAAATTCTTCCAAAGTTTTCTTTATCGGGGAAAATTTCGTCTTGCATCGGTAAGTAAACACCCGCCGAATCAACTAAATAAATAATTGGCAAACGATTTTCCATTGCAATTTCTTGCGCTCTTAGGTTCTTTTTCCCTGTGATGGGAAACCAAGCACCAGCCTTAACTGTAGCGTCATTTGCCACAACAATACACTGTCTTCCTTTCACGTATCCAATTACAACAACAACTCCGCCTGCAGGACAACCACCGTGCTCTTTGTACATTCCGTAACCAGCAAATGCACCGATTTCCATTCTTTCGGTGTTCTTATCTAAAAGCAAATTAATACGTTCTCTTGCCGAAAGTTTTCCACTTTGATGTAGTTTTTCAATTCTTTTTTTACCTCCACCTTCGTAGATTTTTGCAAGGTATTGTTCCATAGCGCTGATTTTCAGACGCATTTGATCTTCGTTAAAATTGAATTCGAGTTCTTTAGAAGAAACAGCCATGTGTTGATTAATTTAAGGTGTCCAAAGATAAGGTCTTGAAATAAATAGGGAGGTAAAATCAAAGAATTTCACTCATTGACAAACTCAAGAAATTAGTATTTCGATGAATTCTCTTTGGAAAAGTAAACTTTTAAGGTGGATATGTTCGTTATTAAAAAATTAAACAGTCTCCACTCCCGAAAAGTAAAACTCGTTTTGGTTGTCTTCAATAAATTGTAACGTATCCAAAATCTCTTGTAAGTCGTTAGAAGATACCATTTTGGTTCTGTATTCTTTAAAATGAGCTACTCCTTTGAAATAATTGGTGTAATGTCGTTTCATTTCATTGATGCCAAGTGTTTCTCCTTTCCAACGCACACTCATCAGCAAATGATCTCTTGTTACCTCCACGCGCTCTTTAATTCCAGGTGCAGAAAGATGCTCGCCAGTTTTGAGGAAATGTTTGATTTCATTGAAAACCCAAGGATAACCAATACTTGCACGCCCAATCATAATTCCGTCAACGCCGTAGCGATTTTTATATTCTAACGCTTTTTCGGGTGTGTCGATGTCTCCATTTCCAAAAACAGGAATGCGCATTCTTGGGTTGTTTTTCACCTCGCCAATCAATGTCCAGTCAGCTTCACCTTTGTACATCTGTTTTCGCGTCCGACCGTGGATGGAAATAGCTTCAATTCCTATGTCTTGCAAGCGTTCCGCAGTATCAACAACAAATTTCGTTTCATCGTCCCAACCGAGCCTCGTTTTAACTGTCACCGGTAAATTAGTTGCTTTAACTATTTCAGCGGTCATTCGAACCATTTTGGGAATGTCTTGTAAAATTCCAGCACCTGCACCTTTACACGCAACTTTTTTTACGGGACAACCATAATTGATGTCAATTATATCAGGATTTGTCTTTTCAATAATTTGAGCCGCCAGCTTCATACTTTCGATTTCTGAACCAAAAATCTGAATCCCAACAGGTCGCTCGTATTCGTAAATATCAAGTTTTTGAACACTTTTCGCTGCGTCACGAATTAGTCCTTCCGAAGAAATAAACTCCGTGTACATCAAATCCGCACCGTGTTTTTTGCACAAAGCACGAAAAGGTGGATCGCTAACATCCTCCATTGGTGCCAACAACAACGGAAATTCTCCCAACTCGATATTTCTAATTTTAACCATGTGCGACTTTACTTTCTTCGATTGATTTTAAATAGGTTTTAAGTGCTTGTTCATTACTGCTTTTCAGTACCATCAACATATTGTCTGATTCCACTACGATGTAGTCTTCCAAACCATCAAGTAAAACCGTTTTTCCATTGGGCATATTGATTAGGCAATTTTTAGCATTAAACGCAAAAACGTTGTCGCCAATAATACTATTCCCGTTATCGTCTTTCGTTAAATGTTCATTCAAACTCCCCCATGTTCCGAGGTCGCTCCAATCAAAATCCGAGAGCACTACAGATACATTTTTTGCGTGCTCCATTACTGCAAAGTCGATGGAAATATCTGTGCAAGCATCGAAAGCATCGTAAACGGCTTGTTCTTCTTTTTCCGTTCCAAATGCAGTTTTACGCGAATCGAAAATTTCAAAAAGTTCAGGTTGAAAATCATTCAAGGCATTAAGTACCGTTGCAGATTTCCAAATAAAAATCCCCGCATTCCAGTAAAAATTCTTAGCCTCTAAAAAGGAAATGGCCGTTTTTAAATCTGGTTTTTCGCGAAATTGTTTGACATGGTAAGTGCTATTCGCTTCAACGCCATTTGAGTTGTCAAATTCAATATAACCATAACCTGTATCTGGTCGCGATGGTTGAATTCCCAAGGTTACCAAACGATCATTTTCAGCTTCATTAATTCCGGTTTGAATAATTTCATGAAAGCGAGCCGTGTTCACAATTAAATGGTCGGAAGGAGTAATAATTAATGTGGACGCTGGATTTTGAGCGTAGATTTTTGTTGCTGCATAAGCGATACAAGGAGCTGTATTTTTACGCATTGGTTCACACAAAACTTGTTCCGCCGATAATTCGGGTAATTGCTCAAGAACTAAATCGCGGTAGGATGTATTGGTGAGAATATAAATTTGATTGTCAGGAACGAGTCCTTGAAGTCTTTCAAAAGTTAGACGCAATAATGATTTCCCAATTCCCAAAACATCTAGGAATTGTTTGGGTCTTTCAGGTGTTGACAAAGGCCAAAAGCGGCTTCCAACGCCGCCAGCCATAATTAGTCCGTAATTGTTATTTTTCATGGTTTAGGTTAATCAGTTGAACATTTGCAAGACTATGAACCAAAAACTGCTTTCCAGATTTTAGTTCTTGACATAAGTATCTGGTTCTGCGTAAATTTCCTTTTCTATAAATTTTACCTGCGAGTACAAAAGTACTATTAAACGGTATTTGTTCTAAGGTCGGAAGTTGTGTAGTTTCAGGATGGTCAAATTTTTTAAGTTCTCGCGCTAGAGCAACATCTGTACATGAGGAAGCTTTCAAATTGGTGAATGATTGCCATAGCACATGTTTCAAACCTGAGGGTAAAGCGTCATTTTCTAATACAGGTATAAGTAATTCTCTGAACGCATTTTTCCATTCGAGTCCATGTGGTTGAACGCGATTGCCATAAGATTGGTATGTTTTCAAATGTGCTAACTCGTGGAGGGTTGTCACCAAAAAAGAATAAGGATTCAAATTTCCATTTACAGTAATAGTTGGTCGCGAACCATCATGTTGTACTGAAAAATCACCCAATTTACTTTTTCTAGGTCGAACAATCTTAAATAAAATTCTTTCGCGTAAAATCAAATCAACCACATAATCAACAAATGCCTCTGGCAGATACTTTGTAAAGGCTTGAATGTATTGCTCTCTTTTCAAGGGGGAAGTATGAAAGTAGTGTAAAGGTCGAAATATTTTTAATCAGATAAGATTTCCGATTGAATTCGAATAGATTCTTGGTGAATTAACTTGAATAATTCAGAAGAAAATTCACGTGAAAGTTGATTGCTAACCGCTTTCTCAACGTTCATTTTAAAAACTTCCTCCCATCTGTTTCGCTGAAAAATGACTGAATTATGTTCTTTTTTAAACTGACCAATTTCTGCAGAAACTTGCATACGCTTGCGGAGTAAACGAATGATTTCTTCATCTATTTCACTCAAAACCGCACGTTGCCCTTGTAGTGATTCGTCGCTAATTTCTGAACGATTACGGAGTTTAAGTTTGGAAACTAAATCAAATAATTCTGTTGGGGTTACTTGTTGTTTGGCATCCGTCCACGCATTTTTGGGGTCACAGTGTGTTTCAATCATCAAGCCATCAAACTTTAAATCCAAGGCTTTTTGTGCTATTTCCGCTAAAAGATGAACTCTTCCACCAATATGAGAAGGGTCATTAATCAAAGTTATTTCAGGTAATTCTTGCTTGAAGTCCAACGGGATTTGCCAATTGGGTTCATTGCGATACAGCGTCTTTTCATAAACGGAAAACCCCCTGTGAATCGCAGAAATTTGACCAACATTAGCTTTTTCAACCCGTTCAATAGCACCAATCCACAATTTTAAATCGGGATTAGTGGGGTTTTTAACAAAAATCGGTATTTGAATTCCTTTTAAAGCATCTGCAATTTCCTGAACGGTAAATGGATTTGCGGTAGAGCGCGCGCCAATCCACAGCATGTCAACTCCAGCTTTTAATGCCAGTTCAACATGTTCAGCTTTTGCAACTTCAATTGCGATTTTAAATCCAAAACTCTGTTTAACCTCAATTAACCAAGGAAGCGCCGTTTCTCCAACTCCTTCAAAATCACCGGGACGCGTGCGTGGTTTCCAAACACCTGCACGAAAAAAATCGGGAGGGTTGCTTGCCAATTGTTCGGCGGTTTGCAACACTTGTTCCCGAGTTTCTGCACTACAAGGTCCCGCGATTAAAAGTGGTTTCTGCATGACTTAAAAACAGTCAATCTGACTGATTGTTGTCCTTATTTCGCGTAATTCACCGATCTCTTCTCACGGATTACCGTAACCTTAACCTGACCAGGATAAGTCATTTCAGTTTGAATGCGTTGAGAAATAGTAAAAGATAGCTCTTCGGATTTTTGGTCGGTCACTTTTTCAGCTTCAACCAAAACGCGTAATTCTCTACCCGCTTGAATCGCATATGCACTAGAAACACCGTCGTAAGAAAGCGCAAGATTTTCAAGTTCTTTTATACGCTTAATATAAGCTTCAACAATTTCTCTTCTCGCTCCTGGTCGTGCTCCTGAAATAGCATCACAAACCTGAACTATTGGAGAAATCAAGGTGGTCATTTCAATTTCGTCATGGTGAGCACCAATAGCATTTAACACTTCACCTTTTTCGCCGAATTTCTCAGCAATTTTCATCCCTAAGATCGCATGTGGTAATTCTGGCTCTTCGTCTGGAACTTTCCCAATATCGTGAAGTAAACCTGCTCTTTTCGCCAGTTTCACGTTCAAGCCTAACTCGGCGGCCATAATGGCACAAAGATTGGCTACCTCGCGGCTGTGCTGCAACAAGTTTTGTCCATAAGACGAACGGTATTTCATTCTACCAACCATTCGCATTAATTCAGGATGTAAACCGTGAATACCTAAATCAATACACGTTCTTCTTCCCGTTTCAGCAATTTCTTCGTCCAATTGTTTACGTGTTTTCGTCACAACTTCTTCAATTCTTGCGGGGTGAATTCTACCGTCGGAAACAAGTTGGTGTAAAGAAAGTCTTGCGATTTCTCGTCTAACCGGGTCGAAACAAGAAAGGATAATAGCTTCGGGTGTATCGTCTACGATAATTTCAACGCCTGTAGCAGCTTCTAAGGCTCTAATGTTTCTTCCCTCACGACCAATGATTCTACCTTTAACTTCGTCAGACTCGATGTTGAAAACCGAAACAGCATTTTCAATTGCTTGCTCAGTTGCCACACGTTGAATGGACTGAATTACAATTTTTCTTGCCTCTTTGTTGGCATTCAATTTTGCTTCTTCAGTGATTTCTTTGATAGATGCCATTGCTGCTGTACGCGCTTCATCCACCAAGGAATCCATTAACATTTTCTTCGCTTCGTCAGGAGATAAATTGCTGATTTTGGATAGTTCAGCTACACTTTTTTGGTGCAATTTCTCCACTTCTTGCATTTTAGCCTCGAGTCCAGAAAGTTTGGTGTCAAATTCACTTTGGCGTTTATCAACATCTTTTTCTTTACGACTCAATTCTTCCAATTTTTGGTTCAAGGTTTTTTCTTTCGCTTTAACCCTGTCCTCATTGGATTGCATTTTTCGCTCACGATCTTTAATCGTTGCTTCGTGTTCTTCCTTCAGCTTTAGAAACTTCTCTTTCGCTTGGAGGATACGTTCTTTTTTAATGTTCTCAGCTGTTAATTCAGCTTCCTGAACCAACTTTTGATTTTTGTTTTTCAATACGGTCATCTGACCGATGTAGGCGCCTGCAATTCCAGCAACGACACCAAGTAAGGCAAATAAAATTTCCATAACCTATTATATAGTTAATCAATAGGTTGTTGAAGGATTTTACTCGTCAAGTTTTTTGATACTATCTACAAACACTTCCAATTCGTGTTCGATTCCTGAATAATCAGGTGGTAATTGCACGGGTGGTACAGATTGGGCTTTGGTCAACAATTGTAATGATGACATGGCCAACAAATCTAAAGGATCTTTTACCGCATAACTTTTGCTCAATAATTCAATTGCCTTATTGATATCGTCAGCAGCTTTAAGAACCTTTTCTTTTTCAGACTCCAAAACGTTGATTGGGTAAGTTCTACCTGCAATAGTTATTCTCAATGAAATTTTTTCCATAATCCTATTGCTGCAATTGGTTAATACATCTATCTATTTCCTTAACAAGTTCGTCAATTTCCTCATTTCGTTTACCGACAATCGGAACTTCAACAACACGCTCTTTGGTCACTTTTAATGCCGATGCCAAAGATTCAACTTCGGTTTGTAAGGAAAAAACTGCACCATCTTTTTCTTCTAACTGCGCCTTGGCTGCGGCCAATTCGTTTTGAAGTTGTTGGTTATGAATAAGTGCATCGCTCAACTTTTGATGCAACTGTTGCACTACTGAACGTATTTCTGCTAAACTTGATTGAATTTTTTCGGTCATTTTTTTGTGACTTTTGACAAAGTTAACATTGTTAGGTTTACAAGACACCTATTTTTTTTAGGTTTTTCGTGAAATGCACCCCTAATTTTGCTCAATGTTCAAGAAAATCACCTGCTTACTTTTTTTATTTATCCTAAAAATTTCTTCCGCTCAGTTGGTAAGTGTCAATCCACCTTTGCATTCCCCTTTGGGGATTCCGCTTCAACTGAGTGCAGTTTTTGGCGACCTTAGACCCAATCATTTCCATGCTGGTTTAGATTTTCGGACAAATGGAAAAGAAGGAATCCCAATATTTTCTATTCTAAACGGTCATATTTCACGAATTAAAATTTCCTCTACGGGCTACGGAAAAGCAATTTACATCAATCATCCCAACGGGCAAACTTCAGTTTATGCGCATTGCTCTGTTTTCGCTGATCCAATTGAGTCTGTTGTAAAAAATTATCAAATAAAAAATCAGGTTAATGAATTAGACCTAGAGATTGAAGCAGGGAAAATTCCTGTTTTTACAGGTCAACTCATTGCTTATTCAGGAAACACAGGGAATTCAACTGGTCCCCATTTACATTTTGAAATTCGCGACACGAAAACAGAAAATGCACTCAATCCACTTTTACACGGTTTTTCCGTAAACGACAATCTTCCTCCTGCTGTGAGTGCAATAAAACTTTATGCTGTTGATGAACTC
>CAZWSY010000004.1:0-70543 GCA_964636775.1 uncultured Lishizhenia sp. | reverse complement strand
GGCTACTTAATACCCGGAAAAAACTTGACTTTTAACTGGAACGAAAAGCGCAAGAATTTTGGGAATCCAACCAATCTTTTTGTGATTGACCAAAACTTCCTGCCTGAAAATGGCTTTGTTGCCGTTTCAATTGAGTCGAAAGACCCCATGAATTCATTAAAGGACAATTTTGGGATTTATGGTAATCTACTTATATTGGGTCAAGATACCCTTTTTGAAACGTGTATGGATGCTATTTCTTTTGAGCACTCACGTTATGTCAACAATCACAAAGATTACGACGCCTACAAACAATCAAAACAGAAATTTCATAAGCTTTTTCGTAACGTTTCCAATCCGTTGCGCATTTATAAAAGTCAGAGTTCGGGATTATTTCGACCTGTTCCAAATGATACGCTTAAACTTTCCTTAGAAGTTTTTGATGTCAATAAAAATCAAGTGAAAACGGACTTTAAAATCCTATATCTTGAAAAATCAGCACCACAAACCTTGAATTTTTATTCACCAGAAACGCATTTTATTCCTGACTCCAGTTATGCTTTTAAAAATAGGAATTATGAAGTATTCATTGGCGAGAACACCTTCTACGAACCCGTTAAAAAGCAACTGAAATACAACGATAAGCTTGAAATTTCGAGTTCATCCATTCCAATTCAACGAGCGATTACCGTTAAATTAAGAACCCTCAAAAATTTCGAAAAACAAAACCAATATATTGCAGCAAATGGTTCAGCTCAAGTTTGCGAACACGACGAAGAATGGATTAAAACCAATGCTAAAACTTTAGGAAATTTTAGTGTGAAATTAGATACCATCAAACCAAGTATTCAGCCTACATTTTTATTATCAAAAGATAGCCTTGTCAATGCATCTTTACTTCAATGGAAAGTTGCGGATAAAGAAAGTGGAATCAAGAAATATGATTTTTGGGTTAACGAAATTTGGACACCGATTTATTTGGATGGCAAAATTGGAACGCTTCAATTTAGAAGACGCTTTTTCGATGTTGGTGAGCAAAGTTTTTCACTTCGGGTTGAAGATTATTGTGGAAACATTAAAGAATGGCAGGCTACTTATTGCTTGGATTCGCCGCCGTTGAATGAAATGCTTTTACGTATTCAGGAGTGAAGTATGCCAAGTCTTCAAACTGCTGATTTTTGAATTTTTCAAATGCGAGTTTACTCTGAAAGTTGGCGTCGGGATAATTTAAATCAATAAATTGGACGTTTCGATTTTCCCAAAGTGCTCTAACTTTTTCTGCTCCGTCACCAAAGAATACAAAAGGTTCAAAATCAGCAAGTGAATCTGTTTCTAAAACGAGTGGATGAGGTGTAAGAGCTGTTTTGCTAATGTTGGTGTAAACCCCTGTATAAACTTCCATTCTTCGAGCATCAATCATTGGAACGAAGTGGACTGCTTCAACCATACTTTTAGCTTGTTCAACCATAATCTCCAAAGTTGACAAACCAATTAACGGAACACCAAGAGCAAAACATAGGCCTTTAGCGGTCGATAAACCAATACGAAGTCCTGTAAATGAACCTGGTCCAGCAGAAACCGAAATTGCGCATAAATCTGCGTATTTAAGGTCAACATATCGGAAAACTTCTTCAATAAATAAAGTGAGTTGTTCACCATGAATAAAGCCATCGGATACCAAAGATTTAGATGAAATGCATGTTCCATTTTTAGATAGAGCGACAGAGCAATTTCTAGTGGCAGTTTCGATGTGTAGAATTAAAATATCACTCATCGATTTCAAATTTGAATCCTACGCCATGTAAATTGGTGAGCTTAATCTTGGGGTCGTCTTTCAAGTACTTTCTGATTTTAGTAATGAAAACATCAAAACTTCGTCCCACAAAATAGTCATCTTGTCCCCAAACCGCATTTAATATTACTTCTCTTGGAACAACCTGATTTTTAAATTTATAAAGTACCTTAATAATGTGTGCCTCTTTTTTTGTCAAGCTTTTTTTCTCCCCATTTCTTTCCAATGTAAAATTTTCCAAATCAAACAAATATTCACCGATAGTGAATAGTTTTTCTTCTGGTTTTTCCGTTCTGATATTAACGCGTTTGAGTAAAGCCTTGATTCTTAGTTGCAATTCTTCCACACTAAAAGGCTTGGTCAAATAATCATCACCACCAGATTGGAAACCTTGTGTCTTGTCCTCCATCATCGATTTGGCGGTAAGGAACAAAATTGGAATTTCGGAGTTCAACTTTCGAATATCCTTTGCTAGTGTGAAACCATCTTTTTTTGGCATCATCACATCGAAAATACAGAGGTGATAAGTTTCTTCGTTAAAGCGTTGTAGGGCCTCCACTCCATCAGAGCATAAAGAAACTACGTAACCATCTATTCTCAGTTGATCCGATATAACCAAACCTAAATTTAGGTCGTCTTCCGCTAAAAGAATTTTGATTTGCATAAAACAGAAAGGCTGTAAAGATACTAAGGGCCTTGAATAAATCCAAGACCCTTAGCAATCAACCTAACCTACTACTACTTGTGCAAAAGTATAGGAAATAAACATTGGTAGGTAAGATATGTTCAATAAATAAGGGGTTTCTTGTTTTTTTAACAAATTTTCATGAAGTCTATGTTAAGATTTTAAGCCTTACCTTTGTAAAAAGCAAAAGCATGGAACACATATTAATCGTTGATGATGAAGAGGATATCCGAGAAATCCTAAGATATAATTTACAAAAGGAAGGTTTTTTGGTTACAGTTGTTGAAAATGGACAGTCGTGCTTGAATTTTCTAGAAAAAGAAAAACCCGATTTGATTTTACTTGATGTGATGATGCCTGGAATGGACGGGATTGAAGTTTGTGAGCGAATAAGAACAAACCCTAAATTCAAAGATACAATGATTTGTATTTTAACAGCTCGGTCTGAGGATTATAGTCAAATTGCTGGTTTAGAAGCAGGTGGTGATGATTATATTTCGAAACCAATTAAACCTAAACTATTAGTAAGTAGAATAAATGCTATTCTTAGAAGGCAAAAAACAAACGAAAAAAGAGAGGAAGATTCAATTAAAGGTCTTGTAATTAATCGCGATAAATATCTCGTTGAAAAAGAAGGCGAAGAAATTATTTTGCCAAGGAAGGAATTCGAACTTTTAGCACTCTTGGCATCTAAACCGAATCAGGTGTTTAAGCGTGAGGTTATTTTGGAAAAAGTTTGGGGAACAGAAATTATTGTCGGAGACAGAACTATTGACGTGCATGTTCGAAAATTACGTGAAAAAGTTGGAGAGGAATTTATTTCTACAATTAAAGGAGTAGGTTACAAATTCAACCAATAACGGCACAATAATTGTAAATTTAACAGGAAATTTTTGATATGAGAAGTATTGTTTTTTTACTCGTTAGTTCCCTTTTAAGTTTTACTTTTAAAGCTCAACTTAGCGAAAGATTCATTTCTAACACAACTTCTACCCTCACGAATTGGGATCCAGTGAGAGGGGAGTGGTTGGCTCAATCAATCGTTGCTATTTCCAAACAGTCAAATATTCCAGATAGAATGTTTCCTGAGGAAGCAACACCCTTTGAAATATTAAATCTCGTTCCAATAAATATTAGAGAACAACTCAATCAAAATTTGCAGTCTGAGGTAAATCGCCAAAGTACTGAATGGAATCGAGTGAATTTACTTTTCAAGCATTTGGATTGCTCACGAACAAATGGTAGAAGTTACGGTGACCCACATTTGCGTTCATTTGACGGAGCAACTTATTCCTTTCAAACGGTTGGTGAATTTTTATTGGCTCGTTCCATTCATGGTCACTTGGATGTTCAAACAAGACAAAAAGCTCAAGGTGCAAATTTTTCATTAAACAGTGCTGTTGCCATGAATGTAGCTGGTGACCGGCTTACCTTTTATGCAGACGATACGCCAGATAATATTAACCGACCTTTTCGATTAGAGGGTGAAGCCATTCAGATGCAGGGTCGAACATATTTTTTGCCGAAAGGAGGGACTATTAGACTAGAAGGAAGAAATTACATAATTACCTGGCCAACAGGAGAACGCGTTTTTGTGGACAAGAATATGACTGCGAATAATGGTTTTTCAAATGTTACAGTTGATATTTTTAGGTGTGATCAAAATGAATTTGAAGGACTTTTAGGAAATAATAATCAAATTGCTGGTGACGATTTTAATGGAAGAAACAACCAAACTTTGAGTGCTTCATCGAGTGCGGCAAGAGTTTTTGGAGGTTCAGAGTTTAATTCTCTTTCTGAAAAAATGAGAGAAGAACAATTGAATTTTATTGCCCAAGAATTTGCTGACCAATGGAGATTGACTCAAAATACATCGCTCTTTGAATACGCTCCAGGACGGGATACAGAATTTTATACCAATCGCAATTTTCCGAGAGTTCATTATTCAGTAATGGATTTGCCTATTGCAAAACGCGACGCAGCCGAAAAAAGATGTAGAGATAGGGGAGTTTTGGAAAGCGAAATGAACGGTTGTATTTTTGATAATGGATTTTTGGATATTGCACCAAGTCCTCTTCCAACCCCAACAGAGCCATTTGCCAATTTAACGCTTAAACCTTTAGGAAGCAGAAAATTGAATAACAATAATATTTCTTGGCATGACCCTCATAATCAACCCTTGCCAATTGTTACTAACAATACTAATGTAAATGACTCAAAGCCAGAAAGGGAACTGAAGCCAACTGAAAAGCCTGAAAGAGAAAATATTCAAAATGAAAAACCAGAGCGTTCTCCTAATGAAAAACCAGAAAGAGAAAATTCGTCCGTTGAGGTTCCTTCAAAGACTCCAGTTTCAGGAGGGACTATTCAGGTTACAAAACCAGCAGGAAGCGTAAAACCAAGTGGTGTTAAACCAACTCCTTCCGTTTCTCCTGCGAGTAAACCGGTTCAAACGAGGCCAGTTCAAACGAAGCCAATGCAAACACCTTCAGTAAAACCAGGAAAAGGTTAGTATTCCAATTAAATTAATCAAGATTCATTTTTTCGCATCTAAAATTCCTTCCGCCACGTTGGAGGCTTAATGCCTCTGTCACAGCGGTGAGGTTAAAAATGAAATATTAATTTGTCTTCGCTAAAGCGAATTAAACTTTCCTCGGTATCACTTTCTTTCCCGTTCAACAAGTTGTTTTTTCATTCTACTCAACGATTCGGGCAGAATTCCTAGGTACGAGGCGATTTGATGTTGTGGCACGAGTTGTTCAATTTTAGGATGTCGCCCAAGTAATTCTTTGTACCGTTCTTCTGCGTTTGCACTTACGGTTAAGAAAAATCGTTTTTGTAGAACAGCAAGCGTTCTTTGAGTGATTATTCTGAACATTCTTTCAAGTGGCGGTACATCAACAAAAAGTTGTTCCATTGAATCTCTGTCCACACAAAGTACCCAGCTTTCTTCCATTGCTTGAACGTTTATCATTGCGGGTTGATCGGTGAAAAAAGAAGCAATATCGCCAACCCACCAATCCTTGAAGGCGAAGTAAAGTACATGCTCCAACATTTTTTGGTCTAAGTAATAGACCCTAAGCGTTCCTCCGACCACAAAACCTTGAAATTTACAAGTAGAACCTTGCTCGAAAAGGTGTTCTTTTCGAACCATTTTTTTTAAGAAATAGGCTTTTTTAACGGCTTCAATTTGGTTATCAGTTAGTTCGACTTTTTCAGTGATATATCTGATGAGTTGTTCTTTTGCTAATTCTTCTTCCATTTTTTACCAATTAAGATTTGTTTTTTCACATTTATAATTCATTAGCAAATAAGGCCTCCACCACAGCGGAAAGGTTTCAAATGAAATTTAGAAGTGTCTTCGCCAAGGCGAATAAAACCTTAATTAGTATTAAATGTCTTTTAAATCAATTTTCATTCGAATTCGCCATTCTTTTGGGTAAGCATTATTCATTCTGTTTCCAATATTTTTGACCCAACCTAAATTGTTTCCTTCAAATTGAACAACCTTCCAACCTAATCCTGCATTCAAATTCAGTACATTACCTTGTAAATAAGAAATGGCGTCATGACGATTCAAAATAACCGTTTCATGAAAGTTGGAATCTACAGAAAGTGCCCATTCGGCTTCAGGTTGCCAATTCTTTTTTTGGTTTGTCGCAACTGCAACACCTCTTTTAACCCACCTCAATTTTTGACCAATATTTTGATAGAGTTCATTTGCTTCTATGGTCAATGCTCTTAAATTTCCATCGTATTCAGAAAAGGTTAAGTTTTCATTCCATTCACACCAATCTTTCAAAAAAGAAACGTCCACACATTTTTGAGGTTTTAACTTGTTTGTTTTTTGAAGTTGAGATTCCTTTTTTTGTAAAATAACAGAGTAAAAGCCTTCAGATTCTGTTTGTCCTGGAACAAAATACGCACCTCTGTTTTTTTCAAGGTAAAGAACATTTTCATAAATAGGTAAAGGCACTAATTCTGCATTCACCTGAGATAAGAACCAATCAATATTGTCTTCATTTTCGGCTGAATTAAAAGTACAAGTGGAATAAATCAAAAAACCATCTTCTTTTAAACTTGTCCAAATATCCATTAAAATCCTCCTTTGACGAGAGGAACATAATGCAGCATTTTCTTCACTCCATTCATTTCTGGACCGCTGATCTTTGCGAAACATTCCTTCCCCCGAACATGGAGCGTCAACAACTATGACATCAAAAAGGCTTGGCATTTCTTCAAAATCTGCTGGGTCATTGTTGGAAACCAAGACATTACTAAAGCCCCATTTTGAACAGTTTTCGGCGAGAATATGTGAGCGTGTACGAATAACTTCATTGGAAACAAGCACACCTTTGCCATTCAAATATGAAGCTATCAAGGTTGATTTTCCTCCTGGAGCAGCACACAAATCTAGGATAGCTGGATTTTCAGGAAGTTCTAAAGACCTTAAAATCGCATCCAAATACATTGAACCAGCCTCTTGAGGATAATAAGACCCGGCGTGAAAGTTGGGGTCTAAAGTAAAGGACGGTCTTTCAGGAAGATATACTCCATTTTTACACCAAGCTACGGGTCGTTCCCCTGCAAATTGTGTAGAAACTTTAGATGGATTTTTTCGAATAGAAATGGGCGAATTAGCCTCCAAATCTTCTAATAATTTTGAACCGAATCGTTCATCTTTTTCAATTCTGGAACAAAAATTTAGAGGCAGAGGAAACATGCCCAAAGATAAGGTTATGGAAATAAAAAGGCGTTAAAATTTATTGAATAAAAAAAAAGACCTAGCATTTATTCTAATTAAGCAAGAAATTAGAATTGACGAATTCTTAAAACAGGTGCGTTGGTTGTTTTACCTGTAGAAACGGTTGCGCCAGTTAAAAAGTTAACACGATAAGCGTTTGTTGCCGACAACTCAGTACTTGACCAAAATATAGAACCAATGGCAAGTGGTGATAATCCTTGGTTTTGAAGAGCTTGATTAACGAAAAATCGATTTTGTCTTAATAAATTTAATTCATCGACGGAAGGTAAATACCAGTTAGGTCCCTCGAGTTGAACCCAGTCTTTTGCTGGTGAATTCGTAATCAAATTAGTATTGGATAAACCATTCCAAGTGCTATTACCTGTTGTTAAACTCCCTGTATTTTGAAAACGTGCAGTTGTTGTCTCCTTAGAAACAATTAGTCCTCTTGGTTGACCATTTGCATCTTGATATAGGTGAAAGACTATGCCACCTAAAGTGTCTTTTCCCAAAAACCACCTTGGTTGCGCACCAAAACCATTACAAATATCTCTCGTCAATGCAGCATTTACTTCAGCTTGATCTAAAGTTCCGTTAGAGTTCAAGTCCAAGCCAAACTCCAACCTTGTTCCACCAAATCCACAGGAACTTCCAGGAGAAAGAGTCGTTGTTCGAACTACAGTATTTCTACCATTATTTCCTTGAGGACCTTGTGTACCTGTCGGACCTACAGGGCCAGCAGGACCTTGTGCGCCAGCAGCCCCATTACAAACATATCGCGTCAGTGATGAGTTAATTTCATTGGCGTCTAATTGGCCATTGTTGTTTGTGTCTTGACCAAATTCTAACTTAATCCCACCAGTTGGACAATTAGAACCAATTGGTTCAACTGTTGACCTTACCAAAGCTCCATTTGGACCAGGAACACCTTGAATCCCTTGTGGACCTTGAGGACCAATCAACCCTTGAGGACCTTGGGATCCATTACAAACGAATTGAGTTAATGTTGGATTGATTTCACTTGCATCAAGTACACCATTGTTGTTGGTGTCTTGACCAAATTCTAACTTAATCCCACCAGTTGGACAATTAGAACCAATAGGTTCAACTGTTGACCTTATCAAAGCCCCATTTGGACCTGGAACACCTTGAATTCCTTGTTGTCCTTGTGGACCAGCCAAACCTTGTGGACCTTGGGATCCATTACAAACGAATTGAGTTAATGTTGGATTGATTTCACTTGCATCAAGTACACCATTGTTGTTGGTGTCTTGACCAAATTCTAACTTAATCCCACCAGTTGGACAATTAGAACCAATAGGTTCAACTGTTGACCTTATCAAAGCCCCATTTGGACCTGGAACACCTTGAATCCCTTGTTGTCCTTGTGGACCAGCCAAACCTTGTGGACCTTGTGCTCCATTGCAAACAAAATTTGTAAGTGTTGGATCGATTTCATTAGCATCGAGAATTCCGTTATTATTCGAATCCTGTCCAAATTCCAACTTAACGCCTCCTGTGGAACAATTTGAACCTGCTGCTATTGCTGTTGATTTAACTAACGCTCCATTTGGACCGGGTAAACCTTGTGGGCCAGTTAACGACTGTGAGGTAAACGTATTTCCATTGGTGTAGGTAATTGTAAATGATCCGTTTGGATTAGATGTGACATTTGAGATTCCATTTCCCGCAGGACCTTGTGGACCCTGTGGACCCTGCGGGCCAATTGGACCATTAGCGGCGAATTGTGCGTACATAGCATAAGGAACACTCATAAGCTGACTTGTACTAACTAAGCTGTAATTCTGCCCCCCGTTTGGATCTATTTCAGATTTGAAGAAAAAAGGACCTGCTGCCCAATTTATCGATGAAAGACCACCTGAAATTAAAGTTCCATCACCAATAAAAATAGATACTAGACCGTTTGATGTGCTCGTCGTCGTATGTGTTTCTTGAAAAACAACAGCACCAGACGTTGATCCTTGTAATATTGAAAATCTCATTCCAACTTGTTGATTGTTAAGTAATTGCCCGCTATTATCTCTTGCAATCGCTTGATAGGTCATTTTTGCAGGAGCTTGCCCGAGTAAATCAAATGATAAAAAGGCAAGAATTAGGATTAAGGTTGATTTGAACATAACTTACAATTTGATTATTTTATGCTGGTGGAGGGTTTTTTCATTTTTTCTAATTTCTAAAAAGTAAATCCCTGATGGATTGTCGATTAAGCAAATAGGACTTTCAGCAATGAAATCAGTTTGGAAAACTGTTTTTCCGTCAAGACCTTTAATTAAAACAATAACATTATCACTTTCAAAGAATTCACTTTTAATATAAATTTCTGAACGGGTTGGGTTTGGATAAATCAAAAAATCTTTATTCCCTAATTCTGAAACTTGATTTGTTCCAAAGGAAAAATACTGTTGAATGCCAGGTAAGATTCTGTTGGAATTGCCAGTAACTTCATGAATAAAAACCTGACCAATTGAATAAGTCCAATGTTGCGAATTTCCGATATTACCGAATGAGGAATGTATTGACTCTTGTGCCTTAACATTTTTCAAGACTACACAGAAAACAATAAAAAATAAAAGTCTCACCACGAAAGAATTTGATGCAAACATACATGAACTTTTATTTATGTAAACATGTTTTTGTATAAGTGAAGATTAAAGTAACTTATGCTATTTTGAAATGTAATTTATAAAGTCTTTTTTTTGAGTAAAGTTGTTTTTAGCGTGAAAAAACTAAGGATTCGACTGAATAAAACAATTTGTTGACATTGTGGACAACAACTTAACCTTTCCTTAAGATTCTTGAAAAATACAAAGTTCATCTTTGCAAACCAACCAAGTACACTACAAACATGCGACTACTTTATGCTTTTCACGGCGATGATTGGGGTTCTGTTCAACGCGCAAAAATTTTAATTCCTCTGTTGCGTGATGAATTTACAGTTGAGATTTTGCAGTATGGACGAGCAGATAACTTACATTTCAATGAAATTGTTCGTTTTCAAGTAGCGAAAAGAAATTATGGTCAATTTTTCGGAAAATTTGGCGCAGTATTATCCATTCCAACTTACGAGTATGCAGTTGTAGTAACTGATAATGAACCAAATTCAGCTTGGTTGGCACTAATACATGCAACACCTTGTATTCAATTAAAAACTCCGATGACCAAACTATACCGACAAGATTCTAATATTCTTGAGAGAGGTTGGATGAGAATAAAAAAAGAACATTATTGTCCAGCAAACGAACAAATTGATTTGAAATTATCATTGGATGTGACTTCTGAAAAGAAGATACTTAAGACTTTAACAGCAGAGTGTTTTCAACATGAAAAGCAAAATCACTACACGGTTTATCTACCGGAATACGATGATAAATCCATTTTACAAGTTTTATTTCAATTCGATGTTGAATGGCAGGTATTTACTTCTTCAATATACTCGTATCGAATTCAAAATGTTTGGTTTAGACCATTTGATGCCCATTCTTTTGAAATGAGTATAGAAACAGCTCTAGGGGTTCTTACTGAATTGAATTTTCAAGTTTGTTTAACTGTATTAGCGTTGAAATCAAAACTCTTGATTATACCCAATAAACATCAAAAAAAGGAGTTGGATTTTTTGGAGAATATCAAATCTTTAAAAATTCCTGTTCTTGATAGCCTTGATTTGGTTCATTTCAGGAGTATTCGAAATTGGTTAGAAAGCGATTGTATTAATGATATTGAACTTGTTAATATGAAGCATGAGATTGTTGCTCAGATAAATATGTTCGTTTCTCAATACAAAAAAGCTCTACCTAAGTCCCAGCCAGTATTGAAATTAAAACTATCAAAATTGTTTTGGTGAGAGCCTCGAGGTTATCATGTATTCTCTATCAGATTTGCATTAAGAAATCTTGTATTATGCGTGACTTCCTCTCCTAACCAAATAGGAAGTTCAAATTGTTCATCCTCGGATTTCAATTCTATTTCTGCTAACCACAAACCATTGAGTTTGCCCTCAAACCGATCTAACTCCCATGTATGTGAACCATTTTCGATAAGAAATCTTGTTTTTTGTAAGGTTTTAGCGTTCCATTTTGTGAGTAAAACCTGGGCTTCTGCGGCTGAAATTTCATATTCAATTTCGGTTCTGGACAAGGCACTTTCCCCCATCTTAAACGTAAGGAAAGCTTTTTCATTTTTAGTTCTTACACGAATACTTTTATCCTTTTCATTGACCAAATAACCTTGACTTATTTCAAAACGCTTTGTTGCAGGCCAATTTTCTAAAGATGGAAGCAACGATACATTGACCAAAAATTTACGCTCAATTTCTTGCATTACCTGACGTTTTCCTCTTTTAGGATTTTGATAAAATGGAAACCTCTTGGAGCAAATCCTTCGTTGTAGAAAAATTTATGCGCCTTGAAATTTACAGTATAGGAATCAAGTGAAAGCATTGTGCAGTCTAATTCTTGCGCTTTTCTACCCAGGAAATCAAAGATTAACTTTCCTACACCTTTACTTCTATGTTCCTCGCGAACAACAATATTGTCCAATTCCAGATACTTTCCACACCACAACTTATTTCCCACCCAAAAACCACTAATCCCTAAACATACATCGTCCTCAAAAACACCAACTTGTCCATAATTATGCGGTAACATTATATCTAACTCGGCGCTGTATTGCTCTAAAGTTAGTGAAGGGTATAAATCATTTAAAACATGAATATGGCTGAGCATTTCTTCCTTATCCACTAATTCGCGTACTGTCAACATCAAGGGAAATTTATTATTTAACCAAAGGACCTTCGTATTTCAAACAAGGTCGCATACCCACAAAACATGGCAGGTTTAGAGTAAATTTATATTCAATCGTGCCATCTACAACCTCTAGTTTGAAATCAGGTTCCAATTTCCATTTTTCTAAACATGCATCACCGAGGTAACTGTACAATTCGGAGGACGATAACTTGTATTTTGCTTTTATTTCCAAAATGCTCAACGTTTTATCTTCCCTGAAAATGGTGTATTTCCCAGGTTTAAGTTTACCACTCCACATACCATCAGCATCCATTGTCATTTCTTTGTATGCCTTGGTTTCACCATACTTAAAAATGGAAAATTTGTATTTTTCAGCAGGTACAGTTGTTCCTTTTGCCATTTCCGGTGTTGGTCTCGCACCTCCGCAATATGGTGTATGTGTCTGAATATTTATGAACACTGTTTTTGCCCCACAAGAACTTAAAAAAACTAGTAGTGGTAAGATTAAATATTTCATGGTAAAAATTTTAAGGTTTAGGAAATCAATAGTTGTGCCGTTTCTCTTGCCTTGCGATCTGCCTCAACATAGTCTTCATATTTTGGATGAAGATGGTTTATAGTCGCTTGCATCACACTTTCGTTTATTTCAGCAATTTGTAAAAAAGTGATTTGACGTTTTAAAAAAGCATCAACAGCTATTTCGTTGGCAGCATTTAACGTACAAGCCATAGTACCATTTAATTCCATTGCGTTGTACGCCAAATCTAAGTTCTTGAATAAACGGCGATTGGCTGCTTCAAAGGTTAAATTAGGATAATCCAAGAAATTGAAGCGTGGGAAATTAGTTTCAAAGCGATTTGGATAAGTCAAGGCAAATTGAATCGGAAGTTTCATGTCCGGTAAACCCATTTGAGCTTTCATACTTCCATCTTGGAACTGAACAAGCGAGTGAATGATGGATTGTGGGTGGACAATTACATCAATCTGTTCATTTTTCAAGCCAAACAACCATTTTGCCTCAATAACCTCCAAACCTTTATTCATCAATGAAGCGGAATCAATGGTGATTTTTGCCCCCATTGACCAATTCGGATGTTTAAGTGCTTGTTCGAGAGTAACATTTTGAAGTTGTTCGTAAGTAAAACCTCTAAAAGGCCCACCTGATGCAGTTAAGTAAATTTTTTCTATCGGGTTATGAAACTCTCCAACTAAACATTGAAAAATTGCGGAGTGCTCGGAATCAACAGGGTAAATATTGACTCCTTTTTGTTTCGCTAACGTTGTAATTAATTCTCCTGCAACTACGAGCGTTTCTTTATTGGCAAGTGCAATGGTTTTTCCCGCTTCGATAGCGTGAATAGTAGGTTGCAGACCTGCATAACCAACTAAAGCAGTAAGAACAGTGTGTACTTCAGTTGACCCCACCACTTGACACAACGATTTTTGTCCTGCATATACGTGAATATCTTCGTTCCAAAGCGCGTCTTTCACCTTTGTGTAATGAGATTCATCAGTAATTACAACTGCATTTGGTTGAAACCTACGTGCTTGTTCTATTAATAAATCGGCGTTTTTTCCAGCAGTAATAACTTGTAAATCAAAGTAATCAGGATAAGCGGCTAGAACCTCCAGAGCCTGAGTGCCGATTGACCCAGTTGAACCAAGAATGGCAATACCTTTTTTTTGTGTCATGCAACAAATGTAAGCACCGTTGTTGAATTATAATTCCAATAACTTGCGAATGTATGGTGATACGAAAATTTGGTTAGGGTCATTTTTCTCTCGAATCTGCATAAAAGTGTCGAATTCCTTTAAAGTCTTTCTGTAATAAGTAGCAGTCATTGTGTGCATTTTACCCCAATGTGGGCGACCGTCATAAGATGTAAAAAGTTCTTCTAATTCCTTGAAATATCTTTCATAAGGCATTCCTTTGTAAACATGGCAGGCAATGTATGCTGAATCTCTACCAAAGGCTGGGCTAAGCAAAATATCATCTTGTTGAACAAAGCGATGTTCTAAAGGAAAGGAAACTTGATAATTGTTTTTTTCAATCAATTTGACCATTTCATTGACTACTTCTTTGTAATGAATATATGGGATATTGTATTCCATTTCCATAAACTTCACGTTGCGAACTGTGCTAAAAACCTTGTGGCTCTTTTGTACCTTTCTCTCGTCCGACAAAAACTTAGCTAGCGTTTTGGCCACGCCTTTTGCACTTTTGGGAAATAAGCGATTAACTTCACAAAGGAGTTGAAGTGCCCAATTCTCCAATACAATATCATTCATAAATGCGCTAAATTTCGAGGTGTAAGTGGCATCTTCATTCACAATATTTGAGTATCTGGTTTGAACCCAAGGAGTCATTGGAATGAGGTAAAACTCGAAATGCCGATTGTCGCGATTTATCTTGTCTAGATTTTGAAGCACATCCTCTAAACGTTCCTTACGCATATCTAATGCTAAGTTGTAGGACTTTTTGCAACGAATTTTTACTTCCGTCACAACGCCTAGCGTGCCTAGTGATAATTGTGCGGCGCGAAAAGCGATTGGATTATTTTCAGCGTTTAAAATTTGTTTTTCACCCATTCCGTCAATGAGTGTTATTTCTACTATTTGAGTTGCAATGCTTCCCAGTCCTAGACCTGTACCATGTGTTCCAGTAGAAACCGCACCTGCAATACTTTGTTTGTTTATATCTCCCAAATTTTCTTGTGATAGTCCAATACTAGCCAATTCGTCTCCAAGTCTGTATAACTTAGTGCCAGCATGGACGGTCACATAATCATTGGTTTTATCATGGGAAATGATTCCTTGCATTTCATCAAGTGAGAGCGTTATCTGATTTGTTTCACATAGTTGTGTAAATGAATGACCCGAACCAATAACCCTAATAGTTTTGTTTGTTTTTTTAGCTTCTGAAATGATATCTATTACTTCTTGTTCAGTTTTTGGAAGTCGAACATTCTCGGGATTCCAAATTACATTTTCAGACCAGTTTTTCATCAAAATTAATTTTGTAAAAGTTGCCTAAAAGTATTAAACAATTTAAACAAGAAACTAGTTTTATGTTCGGTTAAAGTTTTTTTTATTTGAGATTGAAATTTTTAGAACACTTTTTATACTAAACCCTTATACTGGTCAGGAAATGTCCACTAATTAAATAGGAATTACCCTTTTTCTTTTTGTTGAGATTCTAAAACAAGGCGATATTGAATTTTTTATTTTGTCCTTTGGATTCTAAAACCTGCAACATGATAGAATTATTCCTTCTTACCGCCCTAGTAATAGCTTGGACTATTGGACAACTTGAATTTATATCTTTTTGGAAAAGTCGTAGGAATGCAAGAAAGACAATTAAGTTGTCATTAGTTGCGTGGATTGTTGGAGCAACGTTGCTCTATATTAACAATGGCCCTAATTCGGAACAGTTTCCGCTTGTAATATTTAAATACTACGGTTATATTTTAATCGCAATTGCAAGTATTTTTATTTTCGGAAGCTTTGTTGCTCTATTGGTTTTGAACTCACATAAACCTAGTCATATTCAATACTGAAGAAATTCTTTAAACCATAATCCACTATCCTTTACAGTTCGTTTTTGAGTTTCAAAGTCCACATGAACAAGTCCGAATCTTGGGTGAAAACCTTCTGCCCACTCGAAATTGTCAAGGAAAGTCCAACAAAAGTAGCCAGCCACGTTTACTCCCTCATTTTTTGCTCTTAATACTTGTGCTAAGTAGTGTTTGTAGTATTGAGTGCGCTTTTCATCGTGAACTCGACCATTTTCAACTTTATCTGGAAAAGCTGCTCCATTTTCGGTGACGTAAATTTTCTTGATTCCCTTGTATGCACCAAATTGCTTTAAAATTTTATAAATTCCTTCAGGGTAAACTTCCCAACCCATTTCCGTCGTTTCTTTAACACCACGATTTTTGGGTTTAATTTCCATGCCTTTCATGAATGGAATAAGGTTGTTTCTCTTAACGATTTCACGGGTGTAATTTTGAACGCCAATAAAGTCAAAATCAAAAGCTAATCTCTCCAAATCTCCAGGTTGAATGTGTTTTTCCATTCTTTTAAGAACAGGCCAACTTTCTAAAGGATAACCCATTCCTAAAGCGGGTTCAATGAAAAGTCGATTGAGCATAACATCCCATCTTTCCATAGATTTTCCGTCGCGTTTTTCATCTTTCCATGGCATAACAGGTGAGCAAGAAAAGGTGGTTCCAATGTTTGCGTCTTTTACGTTTGTACGGATAATTCGTCCGCCCTCTGCTTGACACATTGCCGCATGATGCGCCGCTGGAAGAAAATGCGAAAACCCTCGTTTCCCTGGTGCGTGATAACCAATTAAATAACCTACTCCAGTGAAAGCCGCGGGTTCATTCAGTACCATCCAATTTTTGACTTTATCGCCGTAACTTTTGGTTATAACATTGGCATATTCATTGAACCAACCCAAAATTTCACGGTTCTCCCAACCTCCTTTTGCTTGAAGAGCAGCAGGCAAATCCCAGTGATAAATAGTCATCCAAGGCTCCATTCCTAGCTCTAAACAGGTGTCAATTACTTTATGATAAAAGTCAATTCCTTTTTGGTTGATTTTTCCTGTTCCTTCTGGTAAAATTCTACTCCAAGCAGCGCTGAAACGGAAAACACCCATATTCAAGGATTTCAATAATTGAAGATCGCTCTGGTAACTGTGGTAAAAATCACAAGCGATATTTCCGTTCTCACCGTTCTTGATTTTTCCTTTTTTAGAAGTGAATTCATCCCAAATAGACAAACCTTTACCGTCCATTAAGTGTGCTCCTTCAATTTGATAAGCGGCTGTTGCTACTCCCCATTTAAAATCACGACCGAAATCACTTGCTCTTAAAGGGTTATTTAGTAAGTTTTGAGCTAAAAGAGAATTTGTTGGTAATAGTGTTCCAGCTCCAGCGAGGGACATAAGTTGAAGGAATAAGCGCCTATCCATATTGAACGTGATTTAACTTGTCCGAAGATAGTGTAATTTCCAAAACTGAGGTTATTAGCGAAGAAGTAAGTTCAAAATGAACTTTATTGAGCAAACTTCACTAAGGTTTGAATAAAAATTAAATTTTGAGTTAACCTTTAACTTATGATTTTTCAGTGTAGTAACTAAATTTTTACTGATAAATCCTTGATTTCTTCAACAATCCTCAATGCCAAGTCATTTGCTGCTTGGTCATCTTTACTTTCAGCATAAATTCTGATGATTGGTTCAGTATTGGATTTACGTAAGTGTACCCATTCCTTGCCTATGTAAATTTTAACGCCATCGGTTGTATCTACTTCCTCATGTGCGTATTTCTCAGCCATTTTTGCAAGTACAGCATCGACATCAATTTCTGGTGTCAATTCAATTTTATTTTTTGAGATTACATAACGGGGATAACTGTCTCGTAAAGCAGTTAAACTCTTTTTTTCGTGTGCTAAATGCGATAAAATCAATGCAATACCAACAAGTGAGTCACGTCCGTAGTGTAATTCAGGGTAGATGATTCCACCGTTTCCTTCTCCACCAATTACAGCACCTATTTCCTTCATTTTCACGACAACATTTACTTCTCCTACTGCTGATGCTGCGTAAGTTTGTCCTGCGGATTCAGTTACATCACGTAAAGCTCTTGTTGAAGAAAGATTGGAGACAGTTGCACCAGGAGTGTGTTTTAAAACGTAATCTGCAACAGCAACTAAAGTATATTCTTCACCAAACATAGAGCCGTCCTCACAAACTAAAGCAAGTCGGTCAACATCAGGGTCAACCGTTATACCGATATCTGCACCTGTTTCACGGATTTTTTCAGAAAGGTCGGTTAAGTGTTCTGGTAATGGTTCAGGATTATGTGGGAAATGACCTGTTGGTTCGCAATACATTTCTGTAATTTCATTTACTCCTAAGGCCTTCAAAAGTGCAGGAACAAAAACTCCACCGGTTGAATTTACGGCATCCACAACCACCTTAAAGTTAGCCGCTTCAATTGCTGCTTTGTCAACTAAAGGAAGAGCTAAAATAGCATCAATGTGTTTTTGCATGTAGGTTTCATCGACCGTAACTTTACCGAGGTCATCAACCTCCGCAAAATCATAACTTTCTTCCGTTGCAATTTTTAAAACCGCTTGACCATCGCCACCAGAAATAAATTCTCCTTTCTCGTTAAGCAATTTGAGCGCATTCCATTGTTTTGGGTTGTGGCTAGCGGTCAAAATTATTCCACCTTGTGCATTCTCTAATGGAACAGCCACTTCAACTGTGGGTGTAGTTGAAAGACCTAAATTCACTACATCTATACCAAGACCAACTAAAGTGGAAATAACCAAGTCCGAAATCATTTGACCAGAAATTCTAGCATCTCTACCAATAACAACTTTCAGTTTTTTGTTCGGATGATTGTTTTTCAGCCATGTACCATAAGCAGCCGCAAATTTTACAGCATCGATTGGAGTTAAAGCCTGATCCACTTTTCCGCCTATTGTTCCGCGGATTCCAGATATTGATTTAATTAGTGTCATGAGAATCTGTAGGTTTAAATTAAAGTAGGTTTTTCTTCATTTGAATCATTTTCATACAAGCAATCGCTGCTTCAACACCTTTGTTGCCATGAATTCCTCCAGCGCGATCCAATGATTGTTGTTTAAAATTATCAGTGAGAACACAAAAAGAAACAGGTTTGTCGTTTTTCAACATAACATCCATAATTCCTTGAGTGGTTCCCGAACAAACAAAATCAAAATGTCTCGTTTCTCCTTGAATAACTACACCAATTGCAATTACTCCATCTAAAATAAAATTCGAAGAATTCAGCAAATACTGAGCTCCTAACGGCAATTCAAAAGCACCCGGCACAAAATAAGTATGGATATTCTTTTCGAGAACTCCATTTTCTAAAAGAGCTGATTTTGCTCCTTCTAAAAGTTTTAAGGTTATCTCATCATTCCATTCAGAAACAACAATGCCGACTTGAAAATCGGCACCGTTTGGAATACTTTCTTTATTGTATTCAGATAAATTTTTTCCGGCAGTTGCCATCTTATTTTGATTTGATGCTGCTTACGCGAGCAATGTATTTTTCGATTGTTTTTTGTCCTGCATAACCAGGAAAGTCATCTTGAATTCTGGTGTAATATGTGGTTGCATCTTCAAACTTTTTTAGTTTTTCGGCACACAACCCCGCTTTAAACAAATACATTGGAGTGGTCATTTCATTTTCGATGTTATTCGCCGCTTTTATATACATTTTCAATGCTTCGTCATAGTTTTTCATTTCAGAATGACAGTCACCTTGAAGGCCAATTGACATCGTACTGATGTAAGTATCGTTCAAATCAACGTCAGCTAAAACACCAAGCGCTTTTTTAAACTCCCCTTTTTTCATGTATTGCGTACCTAAGAGATACTGTCCAATTTCACCACCCGTTTTTCCATCATAAGATTTCACAAAAGGTTCAAGTGTTTTAATCGCTTGATCAGTTGAATCTTTTTGAATGTAGTTCATTGATGTCCACCAACCATCATTTGATTTCTCGTTTGCTGGTGTCCAAATAAATTGACGGTAAAGGAAATACACCAGAACTAATCCTAAAATTCCTCCAACAATATATGTTCCTAACTTAAAGTTTTTGTCGTTGTTGAATCGTTGCTTAATGTCTTCAAAGCTGAGATTTTCAGTCATTCTTTCAAAATTTAGGGTGCAAAAATACATTTTTTTACATTGCAAAAGAGCTTGACTGTTTCATGTGAGTGATTTAGCTCGATTTTACTATTTTGCAAGATGACTCAAACAAATCCCCGTAGCAATTCCAACGTTTAGCGATTCAGCTTTCCCTTTTCCTTTGATAAACGTTGGATGAGTAATAAGCGGCAAAATTGCTGGTCTTATTCCGTGGCTTTCACTTCCCATAACTAAAATTAATTCTGATTCAATGTTAAGTTGCTTTAAATCAATTGCTTCTTCATTTAAAACTGTGCCAACAATCGGATTGTATTGCTCCTCCAAAAAGAATTTAATGTCCTCATAATGAAGTTCAACTCTCAAAAAACTTCCCATTGTGGCCTGTATTGTTTTTGAATTGTAGAGTTCTACGGTGTCCTCAGAACAAATTATTTGCTGAATTCCGTACCAATCGGCTGTTCGTATTATTGTACCGAGATTTCCTGGATCACGAATTCCATCTAAAACTAAAGTAATTGGTGCTTTTTTAAGTACGGTAAGTGGTAAAAATTTCATTACAGCCAAAACACTTGGCGGGGTACTCATTGTGGAAATACGCTCCATATCTTTTTCCGACGTAAGAAAACCCTCATAATTTCTTGTACTCTTATTCCACCAATCGGATTTTCCCACAATCATTTCAATAAGTTGAGGTTTTTCTTTTAGTGCTTCCTCAACCAGCTTTTCACCTTCAATTATGAATTTTTGTTCTTGACGACGAAATTTCTGTTGATGAAGACTTTTAATCCATTTCAATTGACTTGAAGAAAGTTTTTCCATCTTTAAATTTTACATTTGTGCCCAACACTTCTATGACCGCTGCGAAAGTACTTCATTTTACGATTTTTGTTTTGTTTACCTTGTCTTTCGTAGGTTGTAACATTACAAGAAACGTACCTTCTAAAAAATATTTACTAGCGTCAAATACAGTTGTTTGTGACAATAAGGCGGTGTCAACAGACAATCTTGAGGCTATAATTCGCCAGCAACCCAATCAAAGAACCTTGGGAATGAATCTAAAATTAAGACTTTTCAATTCCATTGATTCGGCGAAAGTGGCGAAAAGAAAAAACAAGTTATATCAAAAATTTGAAGATAATTTGGCGAAAAAAAGAGTAAAAGTTGCAAAAACAAACCAGAAACGAATCGATAAAGCGAGAAAAAAAGGACGTGCGAATTACAATGAAAAAATCCTGATTGATACCATTTTCGATAAGGTTTTGCTTCCTGAAAGATTCAAGTATAAGTTTGGACAAAAACCAATTGTATTTGACTCTATTCCTTTTGATAAAAGTACTCAGCAACTTGGTCTTTATCTCAGAAAATCAGGATATTACTATAATAAAGTTCGAGGTGAGGTGAGTTACAATGACAAAAAAAGAAAAGCAAAAGCCACATACTTCGTTGAAACAGGACCGCTTTATATCATTGATTCTGTGAATGTTGTTGGACAACGTCTGTTATTGGATTTGTATAATCGTTTTTTAAAGAAAAATTTTAGTTCGGGAGAAGATCCACTTAAGGGAAAGCCTTTCGATATCAATTATTTGGATGAATATCGAGAAAGAGTTGCCAAACACATGCGCGATGAAATGATTTATCGTTTCTATGCAAACAATATTCGTTTTGTAGTAGATACTTTTCGAACAACAATGAAGGTGAATTTGGTTATGCGTTTTGAAGGAAAAATAATGCCTGACCCAAATAATCCAGATTCTATTATTCGTGTACCTTTCCAACCTGTGGAGATAAATGAGGTTTATTTTCATCTCGCGGATTCCGTTTTTATGAAAGAATCTTTCTCAAGGATTTTGAAAGAAAGGCAACTCGACAGTAAAGATCCAAACTCACCACAATTCCTAAGGACTTTAAACACTGTTGTTTACAATGTTTTACCTTATACCAAAAAAAGACGGAAAAAGCTTAAAGTTGACAAAAGTGTTCCAGACCCGTATAGAAAAATCAATGTTACTTACAATGGTGAAGTTCCTTGGATTCGACCCGATATTTTGGAATTACAAAATTATCTTGAACACACAAATCGTTACAAAGAATATTATCTTGATCGAACTTATCGCAGTTTGAATCAAATGGGTGTTTTTTCAACGATAAAACCTGAGTTGGTTGAAATTTCTGGTACAAATAAATTAGACGTTCACTACTACTTACAAGCGACAAAGCGACAAACAATAGGCTTTGAACCAAAATTTACAACTTCTTTCGGTTTATTGGGAGTGAATGCCTCAGCGAATTATAATAACCGGAATTTATTTCGTCGAGGAGAGAAATTAACTATATCAATTGGAGGAGGATTTGAGTCTCAACCGCAAGTATTCGAGGACAATAGTCGCTCAAGATCGTTTAATACCTTTGAAGTTGGTCCGAGTATAAAGCTAGATTTACCAGGGTTATTCCCAACTCCCGTAACACTTTTATCAAAACGTCAGAAGCCAAGAACCATCATATCTACAGCCCTTAATTTTGAGAATCGCGACATTTTTGATAGACGTGTCTTTCAATTAAATTATTTGTGGAAATTTTTTGTTGGAAAGACCCAAATTTTCCAAATGGGATTACCTGGATTATCTGTTGTAAAGTTTGTAAACATTGATAAAAGTCCAGCTTTTATAAATCAATTAAATCAAATCAATGATCCTTTTCTAAACGCCACCTACAGCAATCAATTCATCTGGCAAGATTTCAAGTTGACATGGGAATACAATAACAAAGACAAAGATTTCAAAGACAAACAAAAAAGATTTCTAAATGGACAGATCTACTTCAACACGACATTTGATGCAGCAGGTAATACTTTGTTTTTATTTCGAGGAAGTCAAGACACGCTAAATAGTCAGTATTTACTTGGTAATCAAGCTTATTCACAGTTTGTTCGAGTAGATAACCAATACATCTTCAGTCGAAAAATGGGTAAGAAAAACTCGATTCATTTTCGTGCTAATGCGGGTGCAGGTATTCCGTACCGCAACTCCAGTAAATTGATGCCTTATGATTATAGTTTTTTTGCTGGAGGATCCAATGATAATCGGGGTTGGCGAGCAAGAGCCTTAGGTCCAGGTGCATACAAGTATCACCTAGATACCAATCGTTTGATAACACAGATTGCTGACATTAGAATTGGTGGTTCTTTGGAGTATCGCTTTCCGCTAGGCTCAACTTTGCGAGGCGCATTTTTTACTGATTTTGGAAATATTTGGACTTATCGTGAAGACCAAAGTCGACTTGGAAGTCAATTTCAATGGAATTCGTTTCTGAAACAAATGGCTTGGTCAGCAGGTCTCGGTATGCGAATCGACTTGGACTTCTTTATTGTGCGTTTGGATGTTGGCTTCCCGATTTACAATCCTGCGTTGAGCAAAGAAGCACACTGGGTTTTCCAAGACTTATTCAAAGGTAGAGAATCCTATTATCAAGAAGGAATTGATTATTACAATCTTCCACTAGATACTGTTAAAACTTTAATGCCACGTCCGTTTTTACCAACAATAAACTTCGGTATCGGTTATCCATTTTAAATGGCAGATATCAAAGATGAATTTTGGCATTTTAAGGACACCAGAATGGTTTCGTTTGGTTAGAAATTCAAGTTCGATTGTGTTCTTGGGTTTAAATGATTATTGGTCAAAACCGCATTGATTTAATAAATTTTAAAGGCATTATTCCTTTCTTTGAATTTGATTTTTCGGATTCGTACTTTCCTATTTGACTACTTCAAGCACTTAAAATAATCGTAAGGTTCTTTGCAGTCATTGCATTGATAACTTGCTTTACAAGCGGTACTGCCAAACTGACTTACCATACGGGTGTTTCTTGAACTGCATTGCGGACAAGGTACAACTGTTGGCTCTGAAAAAAGAACGCTTTTGTCCACTTCATTTTCTGGGGGGGCTATGCCGTATTCCCTTAATTTGATTTTTCCGTTTTCTGATAACCAATCTGTTGTCCATGCTGGAGAGAGAATTGTTTGTATTTCAACGGAAGGAAGACCTTTCTCGGTCAATTTTTCTTGGATGGATTGCTCCATCACTTTCATTGCCGGACAGCCACTGTAAGTTGGTGTAATAACAATTTTCCACTGTTCACCAACTTGCAGTGCGTCTCGAACAACTCCTAAATCCACAACGGATAAAACAGGAATTTCAGGATCACTCACCTCTTCCAACCAGCCCAAAATTGTCTCTTTTTCTACCATTGTAAGTTTGGATAGGCGCGTTGCATGTATTGTAATTCGGCTAAAATAAAGCCCATATGCTCTGAATGTCTGCCTATTCTTCCTCCACCAAAAGTCCAACCGTTTGTAGGAATTTGAAGAGTGGCTTCGTTCATAACAGCTTCCACCGTTTGTTGCCAAGCTTGTTTTACCTCGTCGTAATTTGGTAAAATTCCATTTTCCATTAAACTTTTTTCTACATCGTCTTGAAAGAACAATTCATCAGCGTATCGCCATAAATCATCAACGGCTTTTTGCGCACGATTATGAGATTCTTCGGTTCCGTCACCCATTCTAATCACCCATTCAGAGCTGTGCTTCAAATGGTATTTGGTTTCTTTCAACGATTTCTCGGCAATTGCAGAAAGTTGTTTGTCTTTACTGTTTTGCATTAACTCATAAAGTGGTTTTCTAAAAGCGTCAAAAATGAACTGACGAACCATGGTAAAGGCAAAATCTTTATTAGGTTGTTCTACCAAAAGCGTGTTGACGTACTGTTGTTCGTAGCGCAACATCGCAATTTTGTCGTGGTCACTTCCGTTTCCTTCTATTTCTGCTGCATAATCGAAAATGTTCATTGCTTGACCGATTAAATCCAGCGAAATATTTGTCATTGCAATGTCCTCCTCCAAAATTGGTCCGTGTCCACACCATTCTGCAAGGCGTTGACCCAAGATCAAGCTGTCATCTCCAAGACGCAAAAGATAATTGTAAAGTGCTTCGTTTTTCATTTTACATGTGTTTTACGCCATCAGGCACTTCATAAAACGTTGGGTGACGATAGATTTTTGAATCGGATGGTTCGAAAAACATATCCGCCTCTGTTGGATCACTTGCATGAACTAAATTGGATTCAACTACCCAAATACTAATTCCTTCTGAACGTCGGGTGTAAACGTCTCTTGCGTTTTCCAATGCCATTGTTGCATCAGCAGCTCTTAAGCTACCTACATGTTTGTGATTTAGTCCCTGTTTACTTCGGATAAATACTTCCCAAAGAGGCCATTCTTGATTTGACATAATGTTTCTGTTTGATTGATGAAAATAATGTTTATACTGCCATTCTTCTTTTTGCTCGTTTTTCTGCATAGGCATTTGCTGCCTCTCTAACCCAAGCACCGTCTTGTTTAGCTTTTAATCTTGCTTCAACTCGTTCTTTATTACAAGGGCCATTACCAGCTAAAACTTGCCAAAACTCATCCCAATTAATTTCGCTAAAGTCATAGTGTCCACGTTCTTCATTCCATTTAAGATTTTTATCAGGAATGGTTAATCCCAAAATTTCAGCTTGCGCAACAGTGGCATCAACGAAATTTTGGCGTAATTCATCGTTTGAAACGCGTTTGATTTTCCATTTGATGGATTGAGCAGAGTGTGTTGATTCTGCATCAGAAGGACCAAACATCATTAATGCTGGCCACCAAAAACGATTTAAAGCATCCTGCGCCATTGCTTTTTGAGCTTCCGATCCTGCGCAAAGAGCCATCAGAATTTCATAACCTTGACGCTGGTGAAACGATTCTTCCTTACAGATTTTCACCATAGCACGAGCATAGGGGCCATAGGAAGTTCGGCAAAGTGCTACTTGATTCATAATTGCAGCACCGTCAACCAACCAACCAATTGCACCGATATCAGCCCAACTTGTTGCTGGGTAATTGAAAATACTTGAATATTTCGCTTTTCCAGTGTGAAGATCGTCAATGGTTTTTTCCCTGTCAGCCCCCAATGTTTCAGTTGCACTGTAAAGATAAAGTCCGTGACCTGCTTCGTCTTGAACTTTCGCTAAAAGAACGGCTTTTCGACGTAAGTTTGGAGCCCGTGTAATCCAATTTCCTTCCGGTAACATACCGACAACCTCTGAGTGGGCATGTTGAGAAATCTGACGAATTAAGGTTTTACGATAATCATCGGGCATCCAATCATTCGGCTCAATTTTGATTTCTTTATCCACTTTTTCTTGGAATCTGCGCTCCAATTCTGCAAGGTCTAAGATGTTTTTATTGTTATCAACGACATTCATATTTGTGAAGATTTGTTACAAATTTACCAATTCCACTCCCTCAAAACATGATAAAAATCATATTGAAGTGAAGTTTTTATTAAACAGTGGGAAATATCAAATGTTTATCTTTGGTCGCTCTTAAAATAAAACAATGACTCCAAAATTTCATACCTTGAAGGTGAAGGACATTAAAAGAGAAACCAAAGAAACGGTTTCGATTGCTTTTGAAATTCCGACAGATTTGCAAAATGACTACCAATTTTACGCTGGTCAATACTTAACATTAAAGACAAACATTGACAAAGAGGAGGTTCGACGTTCGTATTCTCTTTGCTCTGCACCTTATGAAGGAGAATGGAGAGTTGCGGTAAAACAAATCGAAAATGGTAAGTTTTCAACTTTCGCAAATAGACAATTGAAAAGTGGGGATTTGTTAGATGTGATGCAGCCTATGGGGAATTTTAAGTTGGTTCCTGATGCAAATGCTAAAAAGAATTACGTGCTTTACGCAGCAGGAAGTGGAATTACGCCTATTTTTTCGATTCTTAAAACTATTTTGGAGAACGAACCTCAAAGTACGGTTACCCTTTTTTATGGAAATAAAGGTTTTTACGGGATTATCTTTCGTGAAGAACTAGAAGGATGGAAAAATAAATACATCAATCGTTTTCGTTTGGTGCACATTTTTTCACGTGAAAGTCCAGGGAATAAAATTCAAAAAGGACGCATCGATAAAGAAAAATGCAATGATTTATTTCAAGCATTTTTGAAAAATGAAAAAATTGACGCGGCTTACATCTGTGGACCTGAACAAATGATTTTAAATGTTAAAGGTAGTTTGGAAGAAAATGGTGTGAATTCAAACGCGATTCATTTTGAGCTTTTTGGAACACAATTAAAAGTTGAGGAAAAAGCTAAAGATGAAGTTAAGGCTTCGTTTTCGTCAAAAGTTGAGGTGATATTGGATGGAGATTCATTCGATTTTAACTTAGATTCAAATGGACTTTCCATTTTGGATGCGGCACAACAAGCCGGTGCAGATTTACCTTTTGCTTGTAAAGGTGGTGTTTGTTGTACATGTAAGGCAAAGGTGATTGAAGGAAGTGCGAGAATGGATGTTAACTATGCTTTGACACCTGAGGAAGTACAGAATAACTACATTTTAACTTGTCAAGCTCACCCAACAAGTGAACAAATTGTGGTTTCATTTGATGATTAGAAAAAAGAATTATGGGATTTTTTGACCTATTTAAAAAGAAAGCTGAAAATAAAGTACCGAAAGGTTTTGAAGAAGCAAGTATGAAAATTAAAAGATTGACGGACAAAGCGGTTGAGGTGGTAATTATTCCAACTGATTCCTCTCAACAATTTTCTTTCTCTCCAGGACAGTACGTTAACGTATTAGTCAATGTAAATGGTGAAGAATGCAGGAGGTCTTATTCTTTGTGTAGTTCACCAAAAGAGGGTTTGGCAATCGGAGTAAAAGCGATACCAAATGGGAAAGTCTCTAATTGGTTCAATTCAACAGCAAAGGATGGAGATTTAATTTATTTCAGTAAACCTGAGGGTAGTTTTATCGTTCCGAGTACTGCCAAAAAACTCGTTGGAATTGTTGCTGGAAGTGGGATAACTCCTTTATTAAGTATTGCTAAATCAAAAGTTGCCGATGTTGAAATGAGTTTGATTTACGGCAATAAAACACCCAAGGATGTCATGTTCGCGGAGGAATTGAATAGCATTCAAAATTTAAAAATTCAGCATTTTTATTCCCAAGCCGAAGTTGAAGGTGCAAAAGCTGGAAGAATTGAAGAAAGTTCGTTAATGGAATTTATCAAGACCGATTTAACAATACTAAAAAGTGATTTATTTTTATTGTGTGGACCAGAAGCCTTGGTATTTTCAGCAAAGAAGACCTTGAATTTCTTTGGTGTTTCAGACGATAAAATAAAATTTGAATTGTTTACAGCTCCAACTTTGTTTGTAAAAGAAGAAAAAGCCGAAAGTAATTTTAAAGGAACTTCGAAGGTTAAAGTGATTTTAGACCAAGAAGTAAACACAATGGAAATTCAAGTTCCAGGACCAACCATTTTGGAAAGTGTTGATAAAGCTGGTTTGGATGCACCTTTTTCTTGTCGCGGAGGCGTTTGTTCTTCATGTAGGGCAAAAGTTTTAGATGGAAAAGCTAGCATGCGTGTAAACTACTCTTTAACGGATGAAGAAGTTAAAAAAGGCTACATATTGACTTGCCAAGCTCACCCTGAAACCCCAGAATTAACAGTTAGTTTCGATGAGTAAGAGAGTGGTAGTTGTTGGTGCTAGTCAGGGTATTGGTGCTGAGATAGTTCACATTTTTGCTAAAAAAAAATACGAGGTTTTGGCGCTTGCGAGAAGCATAGAAAAGTTAGAAGCTCAATTCAAGGGATTTGAAAATGTAAAATGCTTTCCGTTTGATTTATCTTCAAATGTTCGCAAACAAGCTAAGGAAGTTTTTCAATCCTTCGGAACATTTGAAATTCTTATCAATAATGCAGGTTTGCTTATCAATAAGCCTTTTACAGACTTAACTGAATTTGATTTAACCCAGTCCTATCAAGTGAATGTTGTGGGTGTGATGCAAACTGTTCAAGAGGCCTTATCCTTTTTGAATCAGGAGGGAAGTCATATTGTTAATATTTCGACTATGGGCGGATTTCAAGGAAGCATGAAATTTGGTGGTTTGTCAGCATATTCCACATCGAAAGCAGCACTTTGTAGCTTTACAGAATTGTTTTCAGAAGAATACAAGGAAAGCAGTATTGCTATGAATTGTTTGTGTTTAGGTGCGGTTCAAACAGAAATGTTAGAAGCGGCATTTCCAGGATATCAAGCACCCTTATCAGCGAAGGAAATGGCAACCTTCATAACAGATTTTAGTCTGGAAGCACATAAATATTTAAGAGGAAAGATTATTCCTGTGTCTTTGAGTAATCCTTAAATGTTTGTTCAGTTAAAGTATTTTATTACTTTAGTTCACTTAATCTTAACATGAAAAAACGATTTCTTCTCTCTCTTGTCGTTTTTGCAAATGTCATTTTTGGCTTTGCCCAAGATATACATTGGTCTCAATTTAATGATAATCAGCTGTTTCAGAATCCCGGGCATGCTGGACATTTCGACGGAGATTATCGTTTTATAGGTAATTGGCGAGATCAGTGGAGAAGTGTAACTGTTCCTTTTAGTACTTTTTCGACATCAATTGACATGAAAAAAGGAAACTATGGATTTGGATTATTAATGTTTCATGATCAAGCTGGAGATGGAAAATTCAGAACCGTTGAAGTACAAGGAAACGTTTCACGCTTGTTTAAGTTGAGAGCGGACTCTTCACATACCATTCGTCCGGGAATAAATTTTGGGATGAACCACAGACAAATTAATTGGGACGCTCTTTATTTCGATAGTCAATATACTGGGTACACTTTTAATCCTTCGCTTCCAACAAATGAAGTTTATCAGAATGACCGAAAAACGAATATTTCAATCGGTTTAGGAACGCTTTATGAATGGCGAAGAAGCGAAAGATTTAAAGTTTTGAGTGGTTTTGGGATTTACAACATAAACAGACCAAATCAAGGATTTTATACTGATGAAATTCCACGTGATATTCGGTTTAATGTATTTTCAAAAGGTACTTTTTTGCTAAATGAAAGTTGGGATTTAATACCAAGCGTTCAAATGTCGTTTCAGGGTGTTTATCGTGAGATTATTGTCGGAGGATCAGGGAAATATTATCTACGCGGAACAAAACCCGTTTATCAAGCGCTTTATGGTGGAGTTTGGATGAGGGCTCGCGATGCATTTTACTTATCGTTTGGATATGATTACAAGGACTTTTTTGTTGGCGTCAGCTATGATATCAATGTTTCAAAACTTGTCCCGGCATCGAGGGCTAGGGGAGGGGTAGAGCTTGCCGTTCGTTATGTTATTCGCACATTCAAACCGAAAAGAATCTTACACAGAGTATGTCCAGACTTTATTTAGTTTACACTTTCATTTTTCTTTGTTCTGGTTTTTCTTTTTCTCAAGGAAGTTTAAAGCAGATTGTTTCCTTTGCCGACGAACAGTATAAAAAAGGAGATTACTATTACGCCGCAAGTTATTACAAAAAAGCCTTGGAGTTGGACAGCAATTCAGTCGAGTTACTTTGGAAAATGGCGGAAACCCAACGTGCATACAAAGATTATGTTCAAGCTGAGAATTTTTATGCCAAGGTTTACGCACGTGACACCGAATTGAAATATCCCTTAAGTATTTTACAATTGGCACTCATGCAAAAGCAAAACGGAGATTATTCTAAAGCTTTTGAAACCATGAAACAAGCCAAAAAAAGGTTTGCTGAAGAAAAAAGTGAATATCCATATAAAAAAGCAAATCAGGAGGTTGAGGCTATTGCATGGGCAATAAAAAATTATTCAGATACAGCTAAGCCAATGCAACGATTGCCGCTTACTGTTAATTCTTACGATGCGGAATTTGGTCATACAATTCGAGATGGGCGACTTCTATTTTCTTCCTTAAGAGCAGACTCCGTAAAAGAACCCAATCAGGAAGTTTACGGAAAGAGTTACAAAACTCATATTTACGCATCTCGAATTGAAGGAGATGGATTTACAAAAAATGAAGCAGTAAAGGACTTAATGAACAGACAGTTGAGTTCTGGTAATGGCTCGTTCTCCTTGGATGGAAAAAGATTCTATTTCAGTAATTGTGAGGATGAAGGTTTCAACTATCGTTGCAAAATAATGGTTGCTAATTATGAAGATGGTCGTTGGTCTAGAATTGATTCTTTACGCGGTGGGATTAATGTTGTAGGTAGGAACACTACAATGCCACATGTTTCAAAATTGAATGGTCAAGAAGTGTTGTTTTTTTGTTCTGATCGGGATGGAACAAAAGGTGGGTTGGATATTTGGTACGCCAATTTTAAAGAAGGTAAATTAGATAAAATAACGAATGTCGGACTAGTTAATTCAGTAGAAAATGATATTTCACCTTGGTTTGATACCATTCAGCAAAGACTTTACTTTTCCTCAAGTTGGCATTACGGATTCGGTGGACAGGATGTTTTTTACAGTCCATTTAAAGAAGGGAAGTTCGGTACTGTTGTAAATGCAGGAATGCCAATTAATAGCCCTGCCAACGATAATTATTTTTTCATTCACAGAGATTCAGTTTTTGTTTCAACCAATCGGATCGGCAGTTATTATGCTAAGAATCCAACATGTTGTAGTGATATTTTTGCCTATTTTCCTCCGAAAAAACCTATTGAAATTGCCAAGGTAGAAGTGAAAGAAGAGATAAAAGTTGAAGAAAAGAAAAAAGAGGAAACAGAATACCAAAAAGAAATCAAGCGCAGGCTTCCCGTAGATTTGTATTTTAGGAATGACGAACCAGATGCTTCGTCATACGCTGTTACAACGAAACAGAATTATTTGGGAACGTATAATTTATATGTTGAAAGGTATGATTTGTATAAGCGCGAGGTAGTTAAAGGATTGGCACCAGAACTTGGAGCTAAGAAACAACAAGATTTGGACGTTTTCTTTAAAAATGATGTGGATAAAGGGGCAAAAGACTTATTGATGTTGACAGAGATGATAAAAAAGGAACTCGGATCGGGTTCAACTGTTACTTTGCGAGTTAAAGGTTTTGCAAGTCCAGTAGCGAAAACAGATTACAATGTCAACTTGACGAGAAGAAGAATTTCCTCCTTGATTAATTTTTACAACGAATACGGAAACGGTGAGTTAAAGAAATACATTGATGGTACAGACCCGAATGGTGGCCGATTGAAGTTTACTTTTATTCCATTTGGAGAATATGCGGCAAATAAAATCAGTGATGATGTAAAAGATCAATCGAATTCGGTATATTCTAGAGAGGCAGGCTTAGAACGAAAGATACAAATTGAGAATATTAGTTTCGATAAAGATGAGAAGGAATTTCCTTTGATTTGTGCAAATCCTGTTTTCATCGGTGGGACAGTGAAAAAAGGATCGGTTGTGTCTGGTAAACTTTCAATAAATAACATTACAACTGAGAAGGTTAAATTGAATATTTCTTGTGATAATCCAAATTTGAGAATTGTCAGCTACAAAAAAGAAGTTGAAGGTTTTGGTAAATCAGAAATTACGTTTTCAGTGAATACGGATAATTTGGAGGGGATGAATAAATTAGTCCTAAAACTAAATGTTGAAGGATTTGAAATCCCAATGGAACTTTTTGTAACTGTTGAAGTAAAATAACATTGTGGGAGAAGTAATAACAGAAAAAAAACAACGGTTACAGTTTATCGACATGGCGAGGAGCGTGGCGATTATATTAATGTTGGAAGGTCATTTCGTCGACACAACCCTAGCATTAAAGTATAGGAGACCCATCAGTTTAGATAAATTTGATGATATTCAATATGTGATTTATGATGTGTGGGAATACATTCGTGGATTTACTGCACCAATGTTTTTGACTATTACTGGAGTAGTTTTCGTTTATTTACTCCTTGGGAAAGAGGATGTTCCTTATTGGAAAAATCTACGTGTAAAGAAAGGTTTTAAGAGGGTGCTAGAATTGTTGTTTTGGGGTTTTTTGTTACAACCAACGGCATTTCATGTTTTACAATGCATTTCGATAGGGATTCTCATTATTTTACTAACTTACGGATTAAGTCGAGTGGTTAAAATTATTCCCATCTACATTTATTTCTTTTTATTAGGAACTTTATTTTTTATTCTAAACATTTACATAGAACGTTTGCCCGTTGAAGTGCCATGGCCAGAAAACGCACCAACAATCATTCAAAACATGATTAGATCCACCAAGAATCGGGCATTATTTCCTGTGGTTCCTTGGCTTGGTTTTACATTTTATGGAGCATTTATTGGGTCCTTAATTTTTAAATTCAAAGATTCAATTTTATCATATAAGTCAGCATTTTTTGTTTTTGTGATTGGTCTTTGTTTGTATTCTTTTCCGACAGAGATATTAGTTTATTTTAATAAGCTTTTTCTCCTAAATAGTTTTGAGGCTCTTCATCAAATCGACTGGTTATACATTCGCATCGGCATGATTCTTATGATTTTGTCTGTTTTAATCGCTGTAAATACTTACAAAGGCTCAATTAGGGAAAATTTGTTTTTGAAAATGGGACAAAATACTTTAACGATATTTATTGTTCATTTCATGATTTTGTATGGAAGTATTGTGATTATCGGTATCAACGATTTCTTTAGTTTAAATCTCAATCCATATCAAGCGGGCTTTGGTGCTATCGTTTTTGTCCTGTCTTTCGCATTGTTTATAAAGTATCTTGATTTCATTAAGCTAAAGCTATCATTCATTCTGGATCCAATAAAGAAATTTTGGGTTCGGGTATATAAATTAAACTGACAATTGATTTGATACCAAAGTGGTAATTATGAATTTAGTTTAATCTTTTGGTGTTTAAAGTCGTTTTAGTTCAAAATTCGCTTGTGGGCGTTTGAGGAATTAAATTTGACTTATCGGTGAATTAGGGGTGGATTTTTTTCTTATCAATAGCTAAAACGAAACCATTTTTTCTTTCGATAACTAAAATACTTGGGTATTTATCTCGGATTTCTTTTTCACTCGTGACTTTAAAGATAAAGTAGCAAGGTGAAAGTTGAGAATTAACCAGATAATCATCTAAAGTGAATTTACTGTGTTCGGGTTTGCGCTGTCCGTAAAACAATGTGGCATAACTTTTATATCCCACCGAATAAATGGGGATTCCTTCTTTTGCGGCTCTTTTACAAAAATTTATGGCAGATGCTTGAGAATATTTTTCAACTCTAAAGGGAACGAAATAAACCAAAAAACATACGAAAAGCAATTGTGAACCAGCGAATAATGGTTTATTTAACTTTTCATTTCTAAACCACAAATAATAAGTAATTCCGCCTAAAAACAACAATACTATAACACTTTCAACTCCCGTCCAAGACACATTGACCTCCAAATTCGCGACTGCAAATTGATCTTTAATCCAACCTTTGGCAATGATTTTCGCTTTGTACGTATCAATATATGGCATCACAAAAACTAAAACTGACCAAGTGAACGCGGTAATCCACAGTCCTGTTTTTTGCCAAACTGTCCATTTAAAATCCCGTACCAAAAGCAAGGTTGCAAGGAAAGAAACTGGAAAATACATCATTGATGAATAGTGGACAATTTTTGTTTTTACAATGGAAAACAAGATAAGCACCACCCAAAACAAAATACGCATCCAAAACACCTGAGATTTCAAGTTTTCGTCCTCCACTTGTTGGTATAAACCAGAAATGGACATCCAACCACTTGGAAAAAGAACAAGCAACCAAATCACAAAATGGTAGAGCGGAAAGCCTCCGTGTCCTGCATCCTCTGTTTGAAATAAACGAATTTGATAAACGATAAAATCAGTAATCACTTGTCCTTTTTCATTCGTTAAAAGCAGTCCAAACCAACTTCCACCCACAATAATGAATACCAAGCACCATAACAAAAACCGTCTAAAATTGACATTTTTCGATAAAGTCTTCTTGTAAACATCAACAGTCATTACAATGCCAATTACGGCACCAAAAATTAAAAATCCAACGGGTCCTTTTGTGAGCACGGATAAACCAATACTGAAGGCAGAAATAAAAATATCAAAGGTTTTCGCCTTGGATTCTACTGCATAATAAAACTTGAAAAAGTAAATTAATCCGCTAAAAATAAACAAGTTAAACCAAGGGTCTATAATTCCTGACTTGAAGTAGAGAAAAGGTAAAAAAGACAATCCGTGTAAAAGTGCCCACCAAAATCCAAATTGTTCATTCTTCCAAGTTTTACCTAAAGAAAACAATAATTGAATGGTTATAATACCCGCAAGAGCATTTGGAAACCTTGCGGCAAATTCATTGATTCCGAATAACTTCATGGAAAGTGCTTGCATCCAAATGAATAATGGAGGTTTTTCCCAAAAAGGTTTGAAGTCTATTTGAACAGTCAACCAGTCGCCTGAGACAAGCATTTCCCGTGCGGACTCAGCAAAATTAATTTCATCCCAATCAAACAAATGCATACCACCCAACAAAGGCAGGTAAAGTAGAACTGAACCAATAAATAATAAAAATCTGTAATTCTTAGCCAGCATTTGTTAACTACAATGATAAGTAAAACGTACCAAAAAATCAAAGCCCCTGATTGCTCAGGGGCTTTGATTATTAGTGAGGTCTCGTCCGGATTCGAACCGGAGTAGACGGTTTTGCAGACCGGTGCCTAACCGCTCGGCCACGAGACCAAAACCGTCGCGAAGATAACTATTATTCTCTAATCAACCTTTGAACTTTTGAAGATTTTTCAGTTGACCAATGAATCAGGTATGCTCCTTTTGAGAAAGCACTCATTTCAAAGGTGTTAAGTTCACCTGCTTTTACTTCCCAAGTTTGAACCAAACGACCATCAGTAGTGAACAACTTCAATTCAGCATTCAATGAACTCACCACATTTACCATATCCATTGTTGGATTAGGATAAACGTTTGTCAACCAATTCAATTCATTCAATCCAATACAATCTTCTACCTCCACAGATTGAGATTGTGAAGCCGTACAACCGTTTTGTGCAAAAGAATAAGTTAAGGTATGAACTCCTACGCCTGCACCAGAAGGACTGAAAGTTGTTCCAGTAACACCAGGACCATCAAAAACGCCACCAGTCGGAGTAGCTTGTAAAGACACCGAACCATCTGTTAAACAGAAATCTCCTGGATTTGTGAAGCTTACAGTTGGAACAGCGTTCACAATAATACTTCCAATTGCAGAACCTGAACATCCATTGGTAGAAACGTAAGAATAAATCAAATCATTATTTCCAACACTTCCTGCCGCCGCGATGAATACGTTGTTGGTAACACCAGTTCCAGTATAATTTCCTCCAACAGGAGTGCCTTGATTCAAAGTTAAAGGTGAGGCGTTTGAGCACAAAGCAGGGTATGTTCCGAAACTTACAGTTGGATTAGCTTCAACAGTTATTGTTGCGTCATCGGTGAAAGTACATCCGTTTTCAGTGTAAGTGTAGGTAATCGTGGAACTTGAACCAATGGATTGAGCTGGGTCAAAGCTACTTCCCGAAACACCAGTACCGCTGAAAGTTCCCCCTATTGGAGTCGCAGTTAAGTTCAATACCGAGCTACCTTCACAGACAACAGCTGGCAAAGTAAAATCAACTGTAACCCCAAAAATAGTCACTTGAAAAGTTAATTGAGCCGCATTACAAGCTCCAGATGCTGCAATATCATTAGTAACTGTGTAAACCCCTGGAGTTGAGTTTGAAGGGTTTATTGTTCCAGAAACAGGATCAATGGAAAGACCATTAGTAGAACTAAACACTCCAGAACTTGAATTCGAACCTAACACAACTTCTTCATTTGCTCCATTGCTACACAAAGTTTGATTTGCATAAGAGAAGCTTGCGTCAGGAGTAGAAGTAATAGTAAAGTTGGCTGTTGAACTGTTTGGACAAACCACATTTGTTGAAAAAGTAATTTGATATACTCCATCTTGAGAATTGGAAACATTAATTTCTCCTGTAGTTGGGCTAATGTCTAAATTAGCACTGTTTGCAGAGAATGTTCCAGTTAAGGATGCAGAAGGAATTGTGTTGGCTGATCCTGTGCAAACAGTAAAAGAAGGATAGGTAAAGCTTGCATTGTCTAATTCAAGTAAAGAAACATTAATTGATTCTTGTGATGAACCAACGCACCCATTTTGGTTAGTGTAATTCACTCCGTAAGAACCTGCCATCGTTGCGTTGTATGGGTTGCTTTCTGCTCCTGATATAACGTTTCCATTATTCGTCCATTGATAAGTTCCTGATGTTTGGGTTACTGCTAAAGAAACGCTTCCCCCAGGACAAAAACTTGTATTACCATTAGCTTGAATGGTAGGTACAGTTCCTGGCAAGTTAAGTGTAAAGTGGTAATCGTTGAAACTGTTACAAGGATAACCTGCAAAAACGGTTGGTGCAACAACAACTGAATAGGTGCCAGGGCCTTGAAAATTGTAGTTTACGATTCCTTGTTCACAAGCGTTAAAGGTTCCTTGAGCTAAAACAGAAGGACTTGCACAATTAGAGACGTCGATAATAAGAACAACGAACGGAAATTCAGCAGTTGCAGAAATCGATCCTGTTCCTAATTCTACAACGGTAAATGAATACCAATCCAAATCGCGATTTCCATTATCAGCCCAAGCTTTTCCGAAAATAGTTTGACCACAAGAAATGTTCTGATAGATTGGTGGCGTTACACCACAACCACCATTTGAAGATGTTCCACAAGCCTCTGTTTCAAGAATAGAACCAACTGGCTGAGTAAGATTACATTGAGTAAATTCAACCACACAAATATCAAAACCTGAGGTATTCGGCACAATATCTTCAAAGTCATAGACTCGAATGAAATAGGTTTGTCCTACACTTAGGTTATTTACCACTGTTGCCTCATCTTCACCTGTAACAGTTCCGTCAACACAGTTGAGAGGTATTAAATTATTACAAGCTCCCGAAAAAACCTGAAACACACCATCAAATCCAGTTGATCCATTAACAGTAATGGATGCTAAACTGGTAGTTGCGGTAAATCGATACCAAACGTCATTGTTTGCGGTTCCGGCGCATCCCGGTTGAGATTCTGTTGCAAAGGCAACGCTACCAGCAGTATTCACACATGTTGCACCTTGATTTAACTGAATTGCACCTGCACAATTATCATTTACTGGAGGTGTTGCTACTGAGGTATAAGTGTAGGTATCAATACCTATGTAATCTGAATTCTGACCGTTGGGACCTCCGTTTGTAACGAAATACCTAAATGCGATTCTTCCGGTAGTTGGACTTTGTAAACCTGAAATTGTTATGGTATATTGTGTCCATACTTTTGGATACCCAGTTGTAGTTAACTGTTCATTTATAGTCAATAATAGGGTTGTGTAAGTTCCTACAGATGTTTCTGTCGCTCCCACATCAAGACCATTACCAGCTGTGCTTAACCGTACTTCCAATCTATCAGGGTAGGTAGGTTGAGGTATATTGTCTGCAGTTCTTGTGAAAAAAGTAATTACATCTCCATTACTAAACGTTCGAGCGGGAGTAAATAACCAATTTGAAATAGTCGCCCCAACTGTACTTGAGGTACTTTGGAAATTACAAGCTAAATAAGAATCTGGCGCACCCAGATGTGCTGGAAATGCATCGGCGATACCTCCTCCCCAATTCGCATTTGGGCTAGTGCTGTTATTTCTTACGTACCAGTCTGTAAGGTTTGCTAAATTGTCGAACCCCTCCGTAAAAGATTGACCAACGGAAGAAAAACCCAGAAAAACTAAGGCAATTAAATTAAAATATATCTTCTTCATTTTGTGCTGATTAATCATTTTTGATTTTCTCTTCCTTTCTCACAGCAGGTTGAGTTGCAGTTTTCCTTGACATTGGAACTTGAGCATTTGACTGAACAGACTCACTTAGAGACTTTGCACCATTTCTATTCTCAACTTTTGCCGCTTTATTCGCGTTTTGATTGCTGGATAAACTCGTGCTTTTTTGTGCATGGGTACTAATTAATGCAAACATGGCAAAAGTTGTAATAAACACTTTTTTCATAATTTAAATCTTGATGATTGATTGGGTTTTAATATTCTTAAAAGTTGAAGATTTAACTTGAATTAGGTAGTTACCACTTTTCAAATCACTAATATCAATGGATATTCCACTCAAAACTTGAGAAATGGATTTCATTTTTCTACCTGTTAAGTCAACAATTTCAACATTAATTTCATTGCCTCCATCAAAAGTTAAAGTTATCGCATCGTTACTTGGATTAGGGTAAACTTTAAATGAATTCGCTACTTCTTCAAATAGACCAACGGATAAAGGACAAACTTCATCAACTGGTGTGTTGTCACAATAGTTAATCGGATATAAAGTAACGCCTTGCATGCGTGCATTTTCAGGTTGTAATTGAGGAAGATCACATCCCAACTGACGAACAAGGAAATCTCTGTAAAAACGCTCAGTTGTATCCATATAAGCTAATGCAGCAGCACCTGTCCCAGCATAAGGTACGTGTGGCGCGTTTGGAAAAGTGTAAAATTGATTGTCCACACCAACAGCACAAGCCCTTTCGTGAATCATTCTACTTCCGTCCAAATACATTAAAGGTGTTCCAGGATTAACAATTCCACGATTATAAAGAACAGTTCCATCGTTTGTTCCATGAACAGAAGCCACAGGAACTTCACCAGCATCCAACCAACTGTAACGCGCTAAAGCACCACAACCGTTCAAAACTCCTTTCACACGTGTTGAATACCCAGGATTTCCAGAATTTCCATCCAATCCTCCAAGTTGTTGGATGACATTTGCGCTCAAATAATCTTGAATTTCACACTCTTTATCTAAGTATGCAACGTGTAAAGCAGTAATCGCACCAGCAGAACTACCACCTATAAAAATATTGTTTGTGTCAATTTTGTAAACGTTATCCGTTGCTCTGTCTTTGTAGAAATAACGGATTGCTGCTTTTAAATCTTGTGTTGCACGAACAACCGCTCTCACCGCATTTGCTGAATCAAAAGGAAAGAAACCTAGGCGGTAAGAAATGGACGCACAAGCAAAACCTTTCTTAGCAAATCTTTCAGATAAAGTTTTAACGTCAATGTCTGTTCTAGAACCACCAATGAAACTTCCTCCATGAACCCATATAATCAAAGGACGTTCGGTTGCTTGATCTCCCTGACCCTGATAAAAGTCAAAAAACAAATTTGTATTTCCTCCGCTAAATGAAGTATTCGAACCGTACTGAACGTTAGGAGTGGTCGATACTTGTTCAAAAATATTGGAAGCGTATCTACCTCCATCACAAGAAACTTGTGCATTAAAAGACAGCGAAATGGCTGTCGCTAAAAAAAATAGAATTCTTTTCATGTTTTATGGTTTTAGTTATTAAGGGAATAAAGTTGCGGTATAGTTTCCGGCATTTACTTGTGGTATTTTAGCCGAATATTTTTTATTAATTGCTTTAATAAATTCGTTTGCCAGAAGAGCATTACCTCTTGGATTAAAATTTAAACCATCCAAAGAGTACATCCCTCCCGAAACAAAAGCTGCGGTAAGGCTTACTCCGTTATAAGTAAACCCAGAAGTCGTTTTAGTAAAAAATTGATCTGCATCTACAACGGCTAAATTGTAAGTATTTGCTAGATTACGAATTACATTGTTGTATCCTTGAATTGAAGTTCTTAATAAGTTCAGTTCCTCAAGGGACAAATAAAATTCATCTCTGAAAGGTCTTAAAGTCCCCATAAGAAAACACTTTACAGAATCAAGTGGTATAGTAAGAAGTAACTTCTCACCTTCCAAAATCTGACGAATACCAATTGTTGGTGAATTGGCATCTTCAACCATGAAAGGGTTTTTTCCAGCAGAAAAATTATAACCCAAAGATCCAAAAAAGTTATTGAGAAGAGAAATGTTATTATCTCCTTCTTCTAATTCCAAACCGTTCCAAGGTATTGTTGTAAAAAACGGCATCAAAGTTGGGTCAGGAATCGTTGAAACTACACCTTTCGCACCATTTAAACTTAATTGTTGCACCATGTTTTCGTACGCATCTTCAAAGTCACCTAAACTTGGAAGTTGTACTCCTTTACCACCAGATCTAGCATAAAGAATAACATCCTCAAATCCCATGAATGAAGCAAAAAAACTTGGGTTTGAAGCCATAACATCACCCAAAACTGTCGAATTTGAAGATGATGCCATTCGCTTAAAGAATGGATTTACTAAGGTTAGACCATTATCGTTTAACTGACTCAATTTTAATCTTGGAATACCAAAATTTCCGATTTTATTTTCAGCGTTATAAACATTCGTTTCAAACAAACTTATATCACCACTACTAGCCACTCTGACAGGTCCCAGTGAACTTACTTCCTCACAGTCAGTTCGGTATCCAAGTTTAAATGGAGCGTTCCCGTCCCAACTAATTCCAACTGAGTTTACCCCAATTTGAGGATGAAAAAATGAACCTCCACCAATAACTTTAAATTGTTGGGCAAGAATTTCTGCTACTGAATTAGATTGATTTTCAGCTGTTAATCCGTCATTGAAATAACCACCAACATGACTTCCTCCAATCACCACTAATCTTTCAGGGTTCATTTCTCCTGCCGAAGTTTCGGGAGCTATATATTTCGGCTTACAAGCCACCACCGCTAAAGCAAACACCCCAACGGCTAGAAAATTTATTGTTCTTATCATGATTACCATTTATAGATTAAGGCAAAACCTGGTGCTATTCCAATAGTGGTGAAAGTTCCACTTAAGTTGGTTTCTGTATTCGTGTCAGCACGTTTGATTTTAGCATAGTAAAAAGATGCATCAAATTCAAAATGTTTCCCGACTTTGTAACCAACTCCAAGTGTTCCATAAAGACGATTATTGTCAGGCGTTTCTGGTGTTACATATCCATCTTGAACAGGAGTAAATCCAAATCCCGCGCCACCTCGAAGGGTTAAATTTTCATTCAAATTGTAATTCACCCCACCACGAAAAGCAACGATATTTTTGTAATCTCTTGCTGATTTTGTATCCTCGAGACTAGCTGTATTTATTGCATAGTCAAAGGCTAATGTATCGTAAGCCTTCCATCCAACATAGTTCAAATCAAGCACTGCACTAAGTTTGTCGGAGAATTTATATGACAAACCTAATGTCGCAACTGACGGAAGAGGAAGCGAACCTGCAAAAGTGGTATTTGGGAAATTCTCTGCTAAAGCTTCTGGCATGGTAAACGTTGCAGTTCCACCATCCAAGCTCATTTGAACTTTAGAACGGTAAGTCAATCCCACACTAAATTTTTCAGTTGCCTTAACGCTAAGTCCCACATTATAACCAAATCCCACCGCTGCACCACCCAACTCAACTTTACCAAAAGAACCGTCCTCGAATTGAACAGGAAGATCTCTCCTTAAATTTACTTTTCCGGTACTGTAAACAAATCCAGCTCCTATTCCAATCTTGTCGTTGAGCTTATAGGAAACGGTTGGCTGAATGAAAATTGCTTGAAGTTGTAATCTTGTAATTGCAAAACGCCCAATCCAGTTGTCCTCGTAAGAAACAACGCTTCCAAAAGGCGTGTAGACCGCAAGTCCAAAATTAAGAGAAGGTAATTTTTCAAAATGCAGAAGTGCATAGGCAGAGAATGGTGTTCCCATAGGTGAATTGGATCGATAAACTCCACCTGTTGCTGAATCAACATACATAATGTTTGCAAAAACAGGTGTCATCGCAACGTTAGCACTACTCTCTTTGGCAAATGCGGTTGCACCAGGGTTGAAAAACAAAGTAGAACCATCAATATAGTCCGCAGAACCAGCACAGCCAGTCCCTTGTTGCTTTTGTCCTTGAAAGTTTACTTGAAATCCTTGTGCTGAAACCGAAGTTGCCAATCCTGTTGCGAATAACAGTGTGTAAAGGCTTTTCTTCATAGTTTTTCTTCAATTGGTTTTTCCAAATGTATGAATTTAATGTTAAGAATTACCTTTGGTGGAAATAACATTTTTTTACATGAAGTTAATATCCCTTTTCACACTTTTATTTTTCACTCATTTCTTGTGGTCACAAAATGAAAAAGCATTTGTTATTTACAACAAGAACGGTAAGAAAACGACTTACGCAAAAATGGCTAAAGCTGCATTAGGAAAGCAAGTGGTTCTCTTTGGTGAGTTTCACGATAATCCAATTGCACATTGGCTAGAATTTGAGTTAAGCAAAGAACTTCACAAAAAACACGGTGAAAACTTTGTGCTCAGTTTTGAAATGTTTGAACAAGATCAACAGCATCTACTCACTCAATTCATCAATCAAAAAATAGATGAGAAAACGTTCAAAGATTCCATGAGATTGTGGCCAAATTATTACACCGACTACCACCCAATAGTTAGTTATGCAAGAGAAAATGGTATTCCTTGTTTAGCAGCGAACATTGAAAGGAAATATGCGTCATTACTTTTCAAAAAAGGAAGAGCGGCATTGGATACTTTGTCCGAACTAAAAAAATCACAAATGGCACCAATTGATTTTCCAGTAGATACAACTCTATCTCAATATATTGAAGTTAAAAAAATGGGTGGACATCGTGGTGCAAACATGTTAGAAGCTCAAGCTATAAAAGATGCCACAATGGCTAAGTTTATTTTGGCTTCGTTAAATGAGAATATCCATATTTTGCATATTAACGGAGCTTTTCATTCTGACTTTTATCAAGGAATATTATGGTATTTACTTCGTGAAAAGAGGAATCTGACTTACTTAACGATATCAACAGTAACTCAAAAAAATATCCATAAAATGGATAAAGAGCACCTCGGTAAAGCAGACTTTATTATTTGTGTGCCTGAAACAATGACTAGGACACATTAAACTTTTAAATTATATAAATACATGAAAATGAATAAAATAAACCTAATTTTTCTAGTGGTTTTAGGATTTTCACTCTTTTCTTGTTTTGATTCTAAAAAGGAAGGATTTATCCAGAATGTGGATAAATTGATAAAAAAATTGGATAGTTTGGAAAAGGAAATAGTTATTGCAGAAATTGATACCATCGCGTCTTGGCAACAAAACGCAAATTCTGTAGAGTTAAGAATTAAAAACAATCTTTATCTGGATAAGGTGGATTTGGTATTTGGTAGAAAAATGGATGACTACAAAAGAATGAGAAGAATGTTAAATCCATTGAATCGCAATTTCATTAAAATTAAAGAAGCTATTAAGGAAGAAAAAAATGTACTTGCAAATTTGAGAATGGATATAGAAAACGGTGCAGGTAAACGTGATAAATACAGTGAATACATTGCGTTTGAAAAAGGAAAAATTAGGCAAATCCAATTGCTAATTGAAGATTACCTCAACACCAGGAAAGAAGCGCTTGAAATTCATAATCGCCTTCATAATGAATTGAATTCCTTTTCTTTGTCTCTGCTGAAGAAATAGTCCAAACTCAATTTTGTCAAACTGTAACCTCGGTTACAAATTTCACCGATGTTTAATCATAAAATTGCGCAAACTATTCTTATGAGACTCTTTTTTTTACTATTCATTTTTTCAAGCACTTTTTTTGCACAGCAAATTGATTTTCAATACAATGTGAATTTCGTTTCCAAACAAATTCAAGGATTTAATGGTCTTCATTCCTACGCTTTTGCTCAGCATAATGGACTTTGGTTACTTATTGGTGGAAGAAAAGATGGTTTACACGCCAGACAACCATTTAATGCTTTTCCCTCAAATCAAAATAACACTGAAATTCTTGTTATTGACCCAATAAACAATCAAGTTTGGTCAAAGAGTATTACTGGCTTGAATGCTTCCTTAGCTGAACAATTACAGTCAACAAATATGAATTTTTATCAGGATGGTGACACGCTTGTAATTATTGGTGGTTACGGGTTTAGTGCAACTGCAAATGATCATAAAACATACAATTCACTTATTTCCATAAAAGTAAGTCAACTGATTTCAGCAATAATAAATGACTCAGATGATTTTAGTTCAAATTTCAAACAAATCATTGACAATCGTTTTGCAGTGACTGGTGGACAGTTGGGAAAACTTGGAGACACTTTTTATTTGGTAGGTGGACACCGTTTTGACGGTAGATACAATCCAATGGGTAACCCAACCTTTACGCAAACATACACCAACTCCATTCGAAAATTTAAACTGAAAAACAATGACACCAATCCTACCATTCATGATTTCATAGAAATAACCGATGAAGTTCATTTACATCGAAGGGATTACAATTTAGTTCCGATGATTTTTGAAAACAATGAAAAAGGGTATTTTCTCTCCTCTGGTGTTTTTCAGTACAACGAAGACTTACCTTATTTATATCCAGTTGAAATTAAAAGCAACGGACACACTCCAAAAACGCAATTCAACCAATATTTGAGTAATTACCATTCATCCAAAGCTGCACTTTATGACAATCAAAACCAAGTTTCTCATGCTTTATTTTTTGGAGGTTTGAGTCAATATTTTTATCAAAACGGTGTTCTAACGTCTGACCCCAATGTGCCATTTGTAAAAACGGTAAGTAGGGTTTCAAGAGATAATCAAGGAAATTTGGAAGAGTGGGTTTTGCCTATAGAAATGCCTGGTTTAATAGGAGCAAGTGCAGAGTTTATTCCAAATGAATCGCTTCCATTTTACGCAGTTGATATTTTTGATTTAAATGCATTTTCAATTGATTCTGTTCTTTTGGGACATATCGTTGGTGGAATATACAGTTCACAAAGTAACCCTTTCACTAACAATAATACTGGGGTAACAAATGCACATTCAAACATTTATGAAGTTTGGTTGAAAAAGGAACAAACTAATTCTATTCCCGTCTTGGAAGGAAAAAATCCGTTTTCAATGAAGGTATTTCCTAATCCAACCAATGGAGACCTTCAACTTGAATTCATTAATCCTTACCAAGGAGACGTGGAATTATTTGTGACCAACTGCGACGGAAAATTAGTTGATGAACGATTCTTTGAAAAGCAAAAATCAGGAACCCGAAAATTCAATTTGGTTAAATACAATGATTTACCTACTGGAACCTACTTCTTGAATTTTGTTTTCGACAACAAGTATGTAACCACCAAAACCATTCAATTAATTCGCTGATGAATGCATCCTTTTGGAATGAACGCTATTCTGATACAGACTTTGCTTACGGTACAGAACCAAACACTTTCCTTAAATCAATAAGTTTTAAAGACAAAAGTAAAATCCTTTGTTTGGCTGAAGGTGAAGGACGAAATGGAGTTTATCTTGCTTGCCAAGGACATTTTGTAACTTGTGTTGACTTTTCAGAAGAAGGATTGATGAAAACACAACGATTGGCAAGTTCAAAAAATGTAAAAGTTGAAACTATTTGCGCCGACTTAGACGAATTCGAACTTGGAACAGAAAAATGGGATACTGTTGTTATCATCTTCGGTCATTTTCCAAAAAAAATTAGAGAAAAAGTACTTACAAAGATTTTCAATTCCTTAAAGAAAGGAGGTTTACTTGTTTTGGAAGCCTATTCTAAACAACAATTAAACTACGATTCTGGTGGGCCGAAACAACTTGATATGCTTTACGATTCTCCAACCTTAAAACAAGACTTTTGCGATTTTGAGAGTTTGAAAATAGAAGAAAAGGAAAGAGATATTGAGGAAGGAAAATTCCATAAAGGTATAGCTGCCGTTATTCAAGTTATAGGTAAAAAAAGTTAAGTCGATATTTATTTGAATCAAATTCTTCTAACCTAAAAACTTTCTATTTCAGTCATAAGCCCTAATTTAGCAAAATCATTCAACAGATTACTTTTTTAATGAGTTCAAAACAAAAAGGATTAACTCTTGTCGTCTTAGCAGCAGGAATAGCAAGTAGATACGGTGGATTAAAACAAATGGAAGGTTTTGGCCCTTCGGGAGAAGCAATTATAGATTATGCCGTTTTTGATGCATTAAATCATGGTTTTAAGCACTTTGTATTCATTATTCGAAAAGATATTGAAGATGATTTTCGTAACTCTTTTGAAGATAGATTATTAAATCATATTTCTTATGAATTCGTTTATCAGGAACTAACTTCTTTACCTGAACCATTTAAACCTCACTCAGAAAGAAAAAAACCTTGGGGTACAACCCATGCGTTATGGTTGGCAAAAAATATTGTAAATGACCCTTTTGTAGTGCTTAATGCTGATGATTTTTATGGAGCAGAGGCATATAAAGTGTTAGCAGATTTTTTAACCCAATTAAAAGACTCAGACAAGAACTTATTCTCTTTCTGTGGCTTTGAATTACACAACACTTTATCAGAAAACGGAGGTGTCACCAGAGGGATTTGCAAAGCTAATAATGACGGAAATTTAATTTCAGTTGACGAACAATTTCATATCTCTAGGGACGAAGACGGAATAATTAGAAGTGGTGAGCCTGGAAATCGTATTGAATTGCCCGAAACAGCTATTGCATCAATGAATATGTGGGCTTTTACACCTGCAATTTTCCCTCTTCTTGAAGAACGATTTTTACATTTCTTGAACGAGAATCATAATGCTCTGACTAAAGAATGTATTTTACCTGTTTCGATTGATGAACTTATTCAATCTGGTGAAGTTGAGATTCAAATGCTAAAATCGAGTTCGCAGTGGTTTGGAGTAACATTTCCCGCAGACAAACAAGCTGTTAGTGAACAAATTTGTCGTCTTGTGGATGAAGGGGTATATCCGCAAAATCTTTGGAAAAACCTTGTATAAACCGAATTTACGATGAGAAATTTTGAAACAATTGACATCGTAATTTTTGCTGTTTACGCCGTTTTACTACTCGGACTAGGTTGGTGGTTTTCAAGAAAAACAAAGGCAGAATCTGTTTCAACGGAGGATTACTTTTTAGCAGGAAAAAGTTTGCCGTTCTGGGCAATAGGTGCATCACTTATTGCTGCTAATATTTCTGCTGAACAATTCATAGGAATGTCAGGCTCAGGTTTCAATATTGGTTTGGCAATTGCTTCTTATGAATGGATAGCCGCACTGACATTAATTCTTGTAGCTAAATGGTTACTTCCCATTTTTCTACACCAAAAGTTGTTTACCATCCCACAATTTATTGAACAGCGATTCAATACCTCACTTAAAACGATTTTAGCAGTTTTTTGGCTAGGTCTTTTTGTTTTCGTAAACCTTACTGCTGTTCTATTCCTTGGGGCAAAAGCGTTAGATACAATTATTGGTTCTGGAAACGGTGATTTAATTTTCATTTTCATGGTTGGCTTGGCGTTATTCTCTGCCGCTTATTCCATTAAAGGAGGACTAGCCGCTGTTGCATGGACAGATGTTTTACAAGTTGTTTTATTACTTTTTGGAGGTTTTCTTACCACTTACATTGCCCTTCAAAAAGTGACTCCTGAGGGAGGACTAATTAATGGTTTTCAACATTTAACCAAAGTTGCGCCTGAAAAATTCCATTTACTTTTCGGTGAAAAACATGAACATTATAACGCCTTACCAGGTTGGGGTGTGCTTTTTGGTGGTATGTGGGTAGCGAATCTGTATTATTGGGGATTTAATCAATACATTATTCAACGCGCTCTGGCGGCAAAATCAATTCATGAAGCTCAAAAAGGATTGGTTTTTGCTGCATTCATTAAAATTCTTTTGCCTCTATTCGTTGTTATTCCTGGAATCATAGTTTTTGTTCTTTACCAACAAAATGAAGGAACAAGTATCATTCCTGAAATTCAAAATTCTTTTCAATTAGCCAACGGAAACATCAATTACGACGGCGCCTATCCTTGGTTAATTAAAGCCTTTATCCCAAGTGGACTTAAAGGATTGATTGTTGCGGCACTAACAGCAGCAATTGTATCATCTTTGGCGTCAATGCTCAATTCCACGGCAACCATTTTTACGATGGATATTTATGAACCGTATTTTGCCAAAGGTGAAACGAAAAACAGTGTAAAAGTGGGCAAAATTTCGGCGTTGGTGGCCTTATTTATTGCTTTATTGATAGCACCAATGCTGTCGAGTTTGCCGGAATTATTTCAATACATTCAAGAATACACGGGATTGGTAAGTCCTGGAATTTTAGCCGTTTTTTTAATGGGATTATTCGTTCCCAAAACAACGTCAAAAGGAGCGATTATTGGAGTTTTAGGAAGCGTTGTTACAGCTCTCATTTTCAAGTTTGTAAACTTAATCCCAACGCTTGAAACCATTCAGATTCCTTTTTTGAATCAGATGTTCTACACTTTAATTCTAACCATGTTCCTAATCTATCTTGTGAGCAAACCAGCAAATGGAATTAGAGATGAAAAAGCACTTGAACTTGATAAATCTATTTTCAAAACAACAAGTTCGTTCAACATTCTGTCACTACTCATTATCGTTATAGTTGGGTGGATTTATTGGTATTTTAGATGATGCTTTTTTTCGATAAAATCAAACAAAATAACTTTCAAGAATTCCCAATTTTCGTTTCGAAAAGTTTAATATTTTGGATTTTACTCTTTAATTTTCAACGATTAATTTTTTCGATTTTTCATTATGATATTTGGACGGAAGTAATTGATTTTTTGGGTGTTTTTGTATATTCTTTTCGACTTGATCTTTCCGCAGCTTCCTACTTGACAGTTATTTTAAGTCTGTTCGCTCTTGCCCAATTCAATTTTCAAAATCAAATTACAAAACGGGTGTATTCAATTGTTTTCTGGACACTTGTTTTCATTTCAATATTCATTCATGCTTCGGAATCTATTGCTTATTTCGAATGGAATCACAAATTAAGCACAAGGGTCTTTACCCATCTCAGTAATCCTGATGAAATTGTTCGAACAGCCTCTTTTAAAATGATTTTCGGATTCTTGATAATTACATTAATTGAACTTTGTTTCGCGAGTTTAATGTACAATAGATTTCAATTTTTCAGCAAAAAAAAAGTTGATTTAAACACTATTTCAAGTCGAATTAAACTTTTTTCGAGTTTCTTAATTACTCTACCCATTCTTTTCCTTTTTATGAGAGGAGGTTTACAGCAAATCCCCATCAATATTGATGCTGCTTATTATTCTAAAAATCAAAAATTAAATGATGTTTCTGTTAATTCAACCTATTTTTTTGGAAATAGTTTTCTCCTACATTTTCAGAAAAAACACGAAAGACTTGTTCCGAAAATCGAGCAAAATTTAGCAGATAAAGCAGTTGCAGAGTTATACAATTACGACAAAAATCACACGAATATCTTCCTCGAAAACAGAAATCCTAATATCGTTTTTATAATTCTGGAAAGCTGGACTGCCAATGCTATAGGATGCCTGAGTTCGCAAAAAAACGCTACTCCAAACTTTGATGATTTGGCGAAAGAAGGTGTGCTTTTTACGAATATTTATGCCGTCAACACAACCTCAGAAATCGGAAACACAGCCATTCTTTCTGGATTCCCTGGTATTCCCGAGGTTGCTATTTCTTTATATCCCGAAAAACACCGAAAACTCAAATCCATTAATCAAATCCTGAGCAGAGGCGGTTACGTTTCAAGTTACCTTTTTGGTGGGGATTTGAAATACGGAAATATTCAAGGATTTATTGCTGAGCATGGTTTCGACGATGTTTTAGATGAGGAAGATTTCCCGAAAAACCTTCCGCAAGGAAAATTGAATTACCACGACAAAGATCTGTTTCACTTTTTCTTAAAAAGAATAAATAGAAGTCGTCATCCTTTTATGCACTGTGTTTTTACCGGAAGCACGCACGCACCCTATGATTATCCCTCTAAAGAAAAAAAGTTTTCTGGAATTGAAGCCGATTTTATGAATGCGATTCATTATTCGGACGAATGTTTGGGTGATTTTTTTTCGAAAGCAAAAAAACAAAGTTGGTATAAAAACACACTTTTTGTTTTAGTCGCTGATCATTCTCACGGTTCTAAAGAAATTCCTAATCCTGATAAAAATCAATTTTTTAGAATTCCAATTTTGTTTTTTGGGGAATCAATTAAAAAATCTTTCAGGGGAAAACGAATGGATAAAATCGGTTCACAGACGGATATAGTTTCGACCTTATTACATCAAATGAGTTATCCAACTAATGAATTTCCATTCAGTAAAGATTTGATGAGTCCAAATGCAAAGCCCTTCGCTTTTCATGCTATGGTTGGTGGTTATGGATTCGTTGATGAGAATGGTTCTTTTCTTTATCATTTCGACCAAAAAAACTTTCTTTTCAACTCCTTTTCTCGGGAAAAACAAAAACTTGCAAAACAAAAATGCGATGCGCTTTATGTCAAGTATTACGAATACTTCAAATCGCTTTAATCTTATTACTATAATTACCTTTGCCTTATCAAATTCTTGAAATGAAAAGAGTTGTTTTTTTAATGATTTTAATGGCTGTTTGTGTTCCAATAGGTTATTATCTAATAAAGCAAAAGCCAAACGATGAACTTCCCATCATTAATCCTGTTGACGTTAAAGAGGAAATGGTTGACCCTGAATTATTAAGATTAGGTAACGGACATAAAATTGGGTCATTTAAATTTCAAAATCAGGATGGTGAATGGGTTTCCGAAAAAGAAATGGATGACAACATATCTGTGGTTGAGTACTTTTTCACAACTTGTAAAAGTATTTGTCCAATTATGAATAAGGAAATGCAACGCGTCCAAAAGGCATATAAGTCAAACAATCAAATCCGCATATTTAGTTTTACCGTTGACCCTGAAACGGATACTGTGGCACAAATGAAAAGGTATGCAGATAAACACGGTTATAGAAAAGGTCAGTGGCATTTTTTAACAGGAAAAAGAGACGACTTATATAGTTTAGCTCGAAAATCTTTCTTTGTATTGAAACCAGCAGAGGCTCAGAATCTTGGCGATGCGGGGAGTGATTTTATTCACACCAATAATTTCGTTTTGGTGGACGGCAATAGACGCATCAGAGGTTATTACGATGGAACAAATTCGAAAGAGGTTGATGCTTTAATTTCGGATATTAAAAAATTAATAGAGAAGTAAACAAACTTAACTATCCAACAAATCATTCCCCTTTTCTTGCCCATCTCTTTTAAGAAAAAACTTTGTCCCGAAGGATATAGCTACAACGAAAATTCCTGAAACAATCAAAGACATTTGATAGGGATAATGCATAATTTTACTGATTAGACCGAAAAATAAAAGCATAGCTCCTAACCAAAAAATAAAATTTGTGACAGGATGATCTTTTCTCGAAGTTTGAAATCCTAAGAAATTGGTGAGTAATCCCAATCCACCAAAAATTAAAAATCCCCAGTAAGTTATAGCTCGATATTCAAAAAAGAACCTAAATCGAAGCATGTAGGCAGTCGCAGAAATAAAAGCCAAAGCAAAAAATAAAAAGGATAATTTTCTAATCCACATTTAAACGATTTTTCTGGTAGGCTGATAAATCCAATAAAAAGTCTGAATCTTCTTCAATCTTATTACCAATAACAACAACATTTGCACCCGCCTCGTGTGCTGCCCTTATTTGTTCAATTGACCTTATTCCACCGCCTACAATTAAAGGATTTCCAACAGATTTCACCGAACGAATCATCTTTTCAGAAGCGGGATTTAATGCACCGCTTCCACAATCAATATAGGTTAGCATTTTTCCTTGCAGTTTTCCTGCAAGTGCTGTTTTTCTCGCAATTCCGTATTGATCTTGAGGTATTGGTGTTGTTTGAGAAACATATTCCACTGATGTTTTTTTTCCTCCGTCAATTAATAAATAACTTGTTGGAATGACCTCAATACTCGTTTTCTCCAAATCTTCCGCAGCTTCAATGTGATGACCGATTAAAAAATCAGGGTTTCTACCCGATATAAGCGAAAGAAACAAAATCGCATCTGCATTTTCATCTATGTGGTGAGAAGCACCAGGAAAAATAATTAATGGAATTCCATCAATGTGCTCTTTCAAAAAACGAACACAAAATTGAAATTCACTTCTACTAACCGTACTTCCTCCTATTAAAAGATAATCTACTTTTGAAAACTTCAATTTTTGAATGAATGAATGCTTGTCCTCTTGTATAAAGAACTTCTCTGGATCAATAAGAACAGCTATTGACCGACGGGATTGAAGGAATGAACTATATATAGTTTGGGTCAAGTGTTAAGAATTTGAGTTGCCAAAGGTATAACTTATGACAAGTTCATCAATAAATATTGTTTGAATCAGGACTTCAAAGGATTCAATTTCTGTTTTTACACGTCCTACGCAATATTCTCCTTCCCATTTTAAAATGAGCAAATCTTCTGAATACGATTTGACAGGAGAATCACATAATTTGTACAGAACCTCTTTTATGGTCCATGCCCTTGTCAAATTCTTTGGGTCGTTTGGGATTAACTGCTCTTCATTTTTATTTAAAAATTTAAATTTCACCTTCTCTACTTTGTTGGATATCTCTTCTATATCTATACTGCAATTAATCTTCGAAATCATAACACCAAGAAAATCATTTGAGTGACTTATTGAAATGCATTTTTCGTGATTAGACAAAATTGGTTTACCTGAATCCAAATAAAGTATCTCAACTTTTCCCACCAAGTAATTTCTTAATAAACGTGCTAAAAGAAATTCCTGCTGTCTTTTAAAAATTTTCAGTTTTAGAAAAGCATCAAACTCTGAACGAACCAAAACTTCTTTAGGATTTAATTCTTCATTCTTTTTCACCACCAACAAATGAAAATCCTCGTTGACTAATTCAATTATGGAATTTGGAAATTTTTGCATCTTTTTGGTATCGGCTAAAATGTTGAAAATGAAATCTAACAGTCAAAGGTGTTAAATTTTTATGAATTTAATTTTTTTTAACCAAAGTTGGTTGATAGGTATATTTTCTATATTTACGGGCTTATTTCGATTTAAACGTAAACTATATTACACAAAAACAATGGTGAATAAACTAAAGTTTCTGTTTGTAAGTATCTTGATGACAAGTACTTATATTTGGGCTCAATCGGGTCTCGGAACAGTTAAAGGAACTGTGAAAGATGAGTCTAACGGACAAACCCTACCTTTCAGTAAGGTCTTACTCTTGCAAAATGGAAGTGTTAAGGCGGGTGCAACAACCGATTTCGACGGAAAATTCCAAATCAACGCTGTTCAGCCTGGAGTCTATGATGTGGAAGTCAGAAACTCTGAAGGTTATCAACCCTCGGTTGTTACGGGAGTTAATGTTTCTCCAGATAAAATAACGTTCCTTGATAATTTAACTTTAGGGAAACCAAAGGATGTAAAAGAATTGGAGGAGGTTAAAGTCATTGCTTACCGCGTACCACTAATTGATAAAGATGGTGGAGCTTCGGGTGCAACGATTACCCGTGAGGATATTTCCCGCTTACCAGTACGTTCGGCAGCTGGTGTTGCTTCTTCCGTAGGAGGTGTGAATTCGAATGAAGGAACTGGGGAGTTGTCAGTACGTGGTTCACGTTCTGATGGTTCATACTTCTTTATCGATGGTATTAAAGTAAGAGGTTCAGCCAACTTACCTAAATCAGCTTTAGAAGAAGTATCGGTTATCACTGGTGGTGTACCAGCTAACTATGGTGACGTTACTGGTGGTATTATTTCGGTTACCACAAGAGGACCATCTGCAACCTATTTTGGTTCTGCTGAGGTGGTATCTTCTGGGTTTTACTTTAAAGGTGCAGACCCGGATGGTTATGACGGGCGAGTTTTTGGATTGGATAAATATGGTTATAACTTGGTCGAAGGGATGTTGTCAGGTCCGCTTTGGATGCAAAAAGATTCAACAGGAAAGAAAACTAAACCGAGATTAGGTTTCTTAGCTTCTGTTAATATCACGGATGAATTAGATAACAGACCATTGGCAGGAGGAAGTTGGAGGATTAAACAGGATGTTCGTGATGAACTTTTGGCAAATCCGCTACGTCCAACCTCCACTGGATTTGGGACATTTCATAATGCGCTCTTTCTTCGTCAATCTGATTTCGAAAAAACTGATTGGAGAATGAATGCGAGAAATACTGTAGTTTCTGGTCAAGCTAAAATTGATGTCAATACAGGTCCATCGGTCAACTTACAATTTGGTGGTTCATTAAATTACTCAGTTGGTAGTCAATATAATTACAATAATTCACTTTTAAACTTCCAAAATTTTGGTGTATTCAAGAACTTTGATTACCGCGTTTTCGGTCGATTTACGCAACGTTTCAACAACGATAGAGAGGGTAGTAGTTCAAAAGTAAAGTCTGCGAACTACAGTTTAATGGTGGATTATTCAAAGTCTTATCGTGATGCTTATGATCCAAAACATGGATTTAATATGTTTAATTATGGACATGTAGGGCGATTTGTTACCACAAGAAGACCTTCATACGAATTTGACCCAGCTACACAAACTTATGTTCACAATGGTTTCCAAGATGTAGAAGTTGCCTTTTCTCCATCTGAAACAAATTCAGCTTTGGCTGCGATTACTACTCAATATTATAACATTTATGAAGGAAATCCTATCGGAAGATATGAAAACCTTTTTCAAATTCAACAAGGAAATGCATTAAGAAACGGCGACACTCCGCAGAGTGTTTATGGAATTTGGAGTAATATAGGTTCTCCTTACAATTATTTCCAAAAAGTTGAAAACGACCAATTTAGGGTTACAGGTGCTGGTTCAGTAGTTTTGGGTGACCATTCCATCTCACTCGGTTTTGAATACGAACAGCGTGTTGATAGGGGCTGGACAGCGGGAACAACTACAAATGGTAACAACAACGGTCCTATTGGGATTTGGTCAATCGCTAGGCAATTAGCTAACTTCCATATTCGCGAACTTGACCTTAATTCAGGTGTAATTTCTGATTCAGGTTCTTTTAGAGCAATAACTTACAACAGATTGAATTCTGGATATGCGTACACTTCTGGAACAGGGAACTACGGAGGACAAATAAATAATGATAATCAATCATTTTTTGATTATAATTTACGCAAGAAGCTAGGTTTAAATCCTGATGGGACTGATTTTGTGGATATTGATCAATACGATCCGAATCTCTTCCAATTTGATATGTTTTCACCAGATGAACTTTTAAATGGTGGTAACTCTTTTGTATCTTATTGGGGATTTGATCACACAGGTAAAAAAGTAAAAGGAAACACTGATATCAATAAATACTTCAATGAGTTTGATGAAAACGGTAATTATCGAAGATTTGTTGGTGCATTCCAACCAATATACATGGCAGGATATGTTATGGATAAGTTCGCCTTCAACGACATCGTTTTCAACGTTGGAGTTAGGGTTGATGTCTTTGATGCGAATCAACCAGTGTTGAGAGATCCTTATTTATTCTATAATGCTAGAACCGTTAAAGAAGCAAGAGCATTAAAAGAAAGTGATCCAGACCAATACGCTTGGGTTGAAATTCCCGAAGGGATGCAAGATGATTATGTTGTTTACGTAAATGATGTTAACAATCCAAGTGCTATAAATGGATTTAGAACTGGAATGAATTGGTATAACTCAATAGGTACTCCAGTAGAAGACCCTAAAGTTATTCGAGGTGCAGCTGGTATAGCTCCATGGTTGCTAGATCCTTCGCAAGAAACACCTAATGCAACGGCTTTTGAAGATTACAAAGCTCAGGTTAATGTTATGCCGCGTGTTGCCTTCTCGTTTCCTATTTCAGATGAAGCTTCATTCTTTGCTCACTACGATATCTTAACTAAAAGACCGACTTCAGGTTTCCGTTTTGATCCGTTTGATTATCAGTTTGTTCAATCCAGAAGTGCGGTAATTAGTAATTCAAATTTGAAGCCAGAAACAACCGTTGATTACGAAATTGGTTTTCAACAAGTTCTTACTCGCACCTCCTCTTTAAAGATTTCTGCGTTCTATAGAGAACTTCGCAACATGGTACAACTTGTTAACATATTTGAGGCTTATCCGGCAACTTACAGAACCTTTGGAAACAGAGATTTCGGTACTGTTAAAGGTTTAACGTTAGCTTATGATATGAGACAAACGGGTAACTTAAGAATGACAGCCAACTACACCCTTCAATTTGCTGATGGTACTGGATCCGATGCTAGTTCAGCAAGTTCATTGGTTAATGCAGGTTTACCTAACTTGAGAAATATCTTCCCTTTCGAATATGACCAACGTCATGCGTTCAATGTAACTTTGGATTATCGATACGGTGAAGGTGCTGACTATAATGGACCAATGATAGGAAAAACAAAGTTGTTAGAGAATACAGGTTTGAATATTTTCTCTAATGTTTATTCAGGAAGTCCATATTCTTCTCAAACATTCATTACTGATGAAGGTATTGGTAATTTGAATGCTGGTTTAAATGGTACTTTAAATGGTTCTAGATTGCCTTGGGCTTACAGATTAGACATGCAATTTGATAGAACTTTCAATTTGGAGTTTGCTAAGAAAAATGACAAAAAGAAAATGGCGTTTTTAAATGTTTATGTACGTGTGACGAATTTATTCAACCAATTTAACGTGCTAAATGTTTATCGTGCTACTGGTAACTGGGATGATGATGGATTCTTAGCAGCAGCTTCTAGTCAGACATCGATTCAAAATCAAATTGACGAGCAAGCATTTAGAGACTACTATTTAATGAAAATTCAGAATCCTTTCAACATTAGTGCACCTCGTACTATTCGTTTAGGAGTAAAACTTGATTTCTAAAAGTGATTAACAAAGAAATTATGAAAAAGCAGTTTATTGCATTAGTTTTAGGATTAACAGTAATGGCTTCCAATGCCCTTGCTTATTTAGGTCCAAATGATAAGGCTGGTAAAAAGCCTAGTAAACCCACATTGAAAGGAGCAAATTGTAGTCCGGCGACTGCGAGGCTTTTCATGGAGTTCAATGATGTTAAGGCATTAATTGAACAAGGTGGAAGTATGTTTCAAAATCGTCAGGCAAATGTCGCATCTTACGAGGTTCCAAAGGGAAGTAATCGCTTTGCTATTTATGCAGGAGCTCTTTGGATGGGAGGAACAGATGTTAATGGTCAGCTTAAGTTAGCGGCATTAAAGTTTCGTCAAGGTAATGATTTCTGGCCTGGTCCACTTACTGTTACCCCGGGTACAGGGAATTACAACCCTGGCGGTCCTGTTGGTGATGATGCAGTTCGTGATTTTGGTGAGGCAAATATTGATCCAGACCAATGTATAGCGTATGATAAATTTTATACAATAAGAAAGGCTGAAGTAATTCGTTTTAATATATATTGGGAATGTAATAATGGAATTGCTGAACAGGGATGTGACGAAATCACCTTACCTTCCAATGATGAGTTGAACAGAATTTACGGATGGCCTGCACATGGTGATGTTTCAAGAGGTCAAGACTATTTTCTTGCTCCGTTTTATGATAGAGACGGGGATGGAAATTACAATCCAGACAATGGGGATCATCCTTGGTATGACGACATACTTGGAAGAGACGACATTCAATGTGGTGTTGATAGGAGAATTAGTTTATACGGTGATGAAACACATTGGTGGGTATTTAATGATAAAGGAAATATCCATACTGAAACAAATGGTGATCCAATAGGTATGGAAATTCGTGCACAAGCGTTTACGTTTGCTACTAATGATGAAGTTAATCGCATGACTTTTTACAATTACGAATTGATCAACCGTGGAACTCAAACCTTATTCAATACCTACTTTGCCCAATACCTAGATGCCGACGTTGGAAACTACGCAGATGATTACGTAGGATGTGATGTATCTCGTGGACTTGGGTTTGCCTATAACGGAGACCTTAATGATGAAAGTGACGGTGGTCGATTAGGTTATGGAGCGAATCCTCCTGCAATTGGTTGTGATTTCTTTGAAGGTCCTTACCAAGACGCTGATGGCATTGATAACCCAGGTCCTTTCTTTGATCAAGCCACACAAACAGAAGTTGTTCCTTCTGTAGTTGATGCTCTTGCGAACAAAGGTATTGTTTACAAAGGTATCGGTATAGGTTATTCCGATGGAATTATTGACAATGAGCGTTTTGGTATGCGTCGCTTTACCTATTACACCTCTACATCTGCTTATCCATACAATGACCCAGGTCCTGCCGCTGAATTTTACAACTTTATGAGAGGTAAATGGGCAAATGGCTCCGATAAGTTTTATGGCGGATTGGGTTATGTTGGTTCTGCTGGAGTTACCCCAATTTTGTCCGATTACATGTTCCCTGGAACATCGGATCCGTTATTCTGGGCGACTGGAGGTGTTGATATGACAGCACAGTTCCCTGGTGGATGGGATGAATCTACTAATAATAATCCAGTTGGTGACAGACGTTTTGTTCAATCTGCTGGTCCGTTTACACTTCGTCCGGGTGCAATAAATAATATTACTGTTGGAATTGTATATGGAAGAAGTACAGATGGTGGTCTTTTCTCATCTGTTAATGCTATGAAAAGAGCGGATACTAAAGCTCAAGCGTTATTTGATGCTTGTTTTAAAATCCTATCACCTCCAGATGCACCGAAATTAACCATCAGAGAACTTGAAAATGAACTTATTTTGGTTTTAGAAAACCCTTCTTCTTCCAATAACTACCAAGAAAAGTATCAAGAATTGGATGAAATTAATATTGTAGATCCAAATGTCGATAGGTTTTACAGATTTGAAGGATATCAAATTTTCCAATTAAGAAGTCCTGAAGTAAGTGTAGCGGATATAAATGATCCAACTAAGGCTCGTTTGGTAGCACAATGTGATATTAAGAATAATATAGGAAGGATTATCAACTTTGAATTTGACGAAAATTTAGGATTCTCAGTTCCTGTAGAAAAGGTTAAGGGAGCTAACGAAGGGATTAAGCATAGTTTCCGTGTCACGGAGGATGCTTTTGCTCAAGGAGCTAGAGCATTAGTGAACCACAAAACTTATTATTATGTTGCAGTTGCCTATGCTTATAACCAATTTAAGAAATATGATCCAAATGACCCACTGTTCTTGGATGGTCAGAAAATTCCTTACATTTCATCACGATTAAATTTTGATGGTACGGCAATAGCTCCGGTAGCAGCAGTACCACACAACCCTAAACCTGCAAGTGGAGGTACTTATCAATTAGTTGATTACGGTTCTGGTCCTCAAATAACAAGGGTGGCTGGTTATGGTAATGGAAACCGTGCTGTAGAATTAAATCAAGAGTCTAAAGATAAAATCATCGCAGATGGATATATGGCAAATCCAACTTATGATTATGGTAAAGGCCCTATCAATGTTAAAGTTGTTGACCCTTTAAATATAAAAGGTGGATATTACAGATGTCAGTTTAGAGATTATGTAGCACCGACAACGGGTAATTCGGCAGACACAGCAAGTTGGGTGGTCTATAGGTATAATTCTAAATCTGATGCAGACGGAGGAGTTGCACCTATTGATTCTGTTTCTTCTGAAAGTTCAATTGCTAGGGATAATGAACAAATAATTCCAGATTGGGGTATATCGGTTCAAATTTTCCAGACCAAATACTTCTTTCCTTCTGGTTCTGGCAATTTAGCAGCAAGGACAACTACTCTGATTGAATCTTCAATTAATTTCGCAGACTCTTCGAAAAGATGGCTAGGTGGTGTTCCAGATAACGATGCATATTTTCCGACTAACTGGATTCGCTCTGGAGATTATGCTGCACCAGAAGCTGATTGTCAAGCCGATGCACTCGCTTATTTAAATCCATGCAACTACAGGGACGAAGTAGGCGCTGACCCTAATCAAAATTTCGAGAGAATTTTAGAGGGAACAATTGCACCTCATCGTTTGGTTGGTTACCAAGGTGATTACATGCCTTTGGCTTACTTCCAAAATCCTAATCCTGGTTCTGGAAAAACTAACGCTTCCATTAGTTTCCTTCCAAGTGTTGATATCGTGTTCACAAGTGATAAGTCAAAGTGGACTCGTTGTCCAGTTGTTGAATTAGGCAGAAATACCGCACTTAATATAGGTGGAGCACAACCTGGAACGTTAAGAAAAAGTCCAAGTGTGGATAAGAATGGAAATCCGGACGGAACAGGTACAGGAATGGGTTGGTTTCCTGGATATGCTATTGACATTGAGTCTGGAGCGCGTTTGTACATGGCCTTTGGTGAAAATTCGTTCCTAGGTGGAGAAAATGGTGCAGATATGATTTGGAATCCTACTTCAAGGTTAGTAAATAATGTTGGCACCCCATTGATGGGTGGTATGCATTCAATTTGGGTGTTTAGCTACCAGCAAGCTAGAATTAATGGATATTCTCAAGGTTTTGATTTTCCAGCTTATGTGCCTTCAGAAGCAGAGAACTTGAATAACATTAACAGTCATTTCCTTTACACTAAGTGGAAAGAGGTAGAAACAAATAGTACACAAGCAAAAAGAGAAATGTACGGTAGTTTGTCTTGGATAGCCTATCCAATTGCTAATCAAGGTTACAGTTTGAATCCTTCAAATGGTCTCCCTTCTGATGTGACAATCAGTTTGAGAATAAATAAGGAGTATAAAAACTTTGATGCTTTGGGTAACGGTTTGAATGGTGGTAGGCCTACTTACGAATGGAATATGGATGATATTGCAACGGTTAAAGGTTCATCTGATGCTGCGAAAGAAGCTTTGGAAATGATTAATGTAGTTCCGAACCCATACTATGCATTCTCAGAGTACGAGAGAACCAGACTTGAAACAAAGGTGAAAATCACCAATTTACCTGAAAAATGTACCGTTAGAATATATACGGTGAATGGAAAATTGGTAAGAACTTTTAGAAAGGATAGTCCCGTTACCAGTCTTGACTGGGATCTCAATAACTGGCAAGCAATTCCGGTGGCTAGTGGGATTTACTTAATTCATGTAGAAGTTCCAGGTGTTGGTGAAAAAGTTCTGAAGTTCTTTGGTGGAATGAGGCAAGTGGATTTACAAGGTATTTAATTATTTAAGAAAGTAAAAAATGAAGTCTATCAAAATAATAGTTGCAGCCTTATTATTTGGTTCTCTAAATGTGTATGGAGGAAATGAAGACCGTGTAGGTTCTGCAGGTGCTTCCCATTTGTTAATTAATCCTTGGGCTAGGAGTTCTGCACTGGGAGACGCCAATTATGCTAGTTCAAATGGATTAGAGGCAACTTTCACGAATATCGCTGGTTTAGCATTCACTGATAAAACACAGTTGAAGTTTAACTACTCAAATTGGATGGGGTCTGCTGGTGTTCAGTTTAATAGTGCTGGAATAGCTCAAAGAATTTCTGAAAGTGGCGTGATCGCAATTAGCGTTCAATCCTTGAATTTTGGTGATATTCCAATAACAACGGTAAACAACCCAGAGGGTAATATAGGGTTCTTTTCGCCACGTGCAAACATTTTCAATGTTGGTTATGCTAAGTCGTTTTCTTCGAGCATTTATGGAGGAATTAATTTCAAGGTTATTTCGGAGAATATAGCGAATCTTCGTGCAAATGGAATTGCAATTGACGCTGGAATTCGATACGTGACGGGTGAAAACGATAACATTAAGTTTGCCATTTCCTTGAAAAATGTTGGTCCAGTAATGAGATATAAAGGGGATGGACTTGCTCAACAGGTGACTTATGTTTCAACAGGATACATCGCTACTCTAGAAAATCGTTCAGGTACTTTCGAATTACCAAGTTTATTAACGATTGGAGGTTCGTATGACTTTATTTTTAATGATAAGAATAAGTTGAATGTAAATCTAGGTTTTACAGCGAATTCATTTATGAATGACCAATATAGAGTCGGTTTGGATTATGGATTAGTGAATGAAAAAGTGGCCTTCAACTTGAGAGGTGGTTTTGTTTATGAGAAAAATATCTTTAGTGTCGAAAACAGATCAAATGCTCTTGTTGGTCCTTCAGCTGGGTTTTCAATTGACGCACTAGTTGGTAAAAACAAAAGCGCTTTGGGTCTCGAGTATTGTGCGCGATTTGCCGGTATCTTTGGAGTTATTCATACTGTAGGAGCGACTATTAGTCTTAAATAAATTTTTTTTAATTTTGTCGGAAGAGAGTCTCTATTGGGGCTCTCTTCTTTTTGTATAAACTTGTTAGATATGTCACAAATTAATTATTACACAGCTGAAGGTCTTCAGAAATTGAAGGATGAATTACATCATTTAAAAACAGTTCAACGTCCAGCTATTTCGGAACAAATTGCAGAAGCAAGAGACAAGGGCGATTTATCAGAAAATGCTGAATACGATGCTGCTAAAGAAGCGCAAGGTATTTTGGAAATGAAAATCTCAAAAATGGAGGCAATAATTGCTAATGCTAGACTCATTGACGAAACCAATATGGATAACTCAAAAGTTTACATTTTATCCAAGGTGACTATTAAGGCCTTATCGAATGGAATGGAAGTTCAGTACACTTTAGTAGCGGAAAATGAAGCTGATATTAAACTAAAGAAAATTTCAATAGATTCTCCAATTGGAAAAGGACTTCTTGGCAAGAAAGTTGGTGATGTTGCCGAAATCCAAACTCCTGGAGGATTAATGAAGTTTGAAATTTTGGAAATTACTCGATAATGACAATTTTTAGTAAAATTTTATCAGGGCAATTACCCGCTTTTAAAATTGCTGAAAATGATCGTTTTTTGGCTTTTTTGGATATTAATCCAATAGCGCTAGGTCATACTCTAGTTATACCTAAAATTGAGATTGATTACATTTTTGATTTAGATGATGAGTTATTATCGGAAATGATTGTTTTCTCTAAATCGGTAGGAAAACTATTACAATCAAAAATTGAGTGTAAAAGAATTGGATTGAGTGTAATTGGATTAGAAGTTCCTCACGCTCACATTCATCTGATACCATTAAATTCAATTTCAGATATGAATTTTGAGGTAAAATTAAATTTAAGTATAAACGAAATTAAATCTTTACACGAAAAAATTATTGCATAGATGAAATTTTTGGTAGCATATTTCTTGAGCCTATTTTTTATAAGCAACACACTTATTGCACAAATTGATTCTGATTCATCTATAAATCCAATGAACATACTTTTCATTGGTAATAGTTACACGCATTACAATAATATGCCTTCTCTTTTTGAAAAGTTAGCTTTATCGAAAAAGTACAAGCTAAACGTTGAAATGAATGCAAAAAGTAATCATACTTTTAAAATGCATTCAAAAAGAGACGATATGTATCAAGCAATCAGAAAAAGAAAATGGGATTATGTGGTTGTTCAAGGTTTTAGTAGGGAATTGATGTATGCTAAGGAACGTATTGATACTGCATCTTTGCCATACTTTCGACAAATAATGGATTCGATTTACACAAATAATCCTTGTACTAATGTATTGCTTTACATGACTTGGGGTTATGAAAACGGATATGAAGGTGATAATCTCACTCTTAGTTATTTAGAAATGAGTGAAAGGATAAAAGCTGGATACAAATATTTGGCTGAAATGTATCAAATTCCAATTGTTCCGGTTGGTGATGTTTGGAAAAATTTTAGGGAGTCTTATCCTAATATTAGTTTGTATCAAGAAGACAGACAACACCCTAATTTATTTGGCTCCTATCTAATTGCCAATACATTTTACACTTCTATTTTTAAAAATTCTCCTGAAAATGGTTTTGTGCCATCAAAAATTGATTCGGTTACGGCAAGAAGAATACAAAGGATATCATTTAGTTCGATAAGTACGATTTTAGACACTTTCAAATTAAATCAAAATACTATCAAATTTCATTTCGAGAGAAATAAAAAAGGTGAATTTATTGCTTCTGGTAATGCCAATTATCCGTTTGCTGATTCATTGTATTGGGATTTAGGAAATGGTATTCGAATAAGTAACAGCAATTTTAGATGGAAATACTCCAAAGCTGGTACATACCTGGTCAAACTTATAGTTTATGAAAAATGTGGCGTTAGGGAAATCTACAGAAGGGCAGTATTTAAAAATCCACCACCTCCGAAAAGAAAAAGCAAAAATCCAACTCCCGCTAAGCCCAAAAAACCTATTCGAAAAGTCTAGCTATACTTTTTTTTATATTTTCTGATAAAACATTTAATGTGTTTGTCTCCATGTGCAAATCACAGCTCGATATCATTCTTTGGGTAAGTTGAAAAGCGATTTATTGTAGAATTTTCCCTTTCCACTTTTAGATTCGGATTTAAGCATTTAAATGATGATTTCTATCATGTTTTTGACTGAGCGTTGTCATTTATTGGCCAATCGTTGTTGCCTTACTTTGCAATATAAAACTTAGAAACATGGAAAAGGCATTTATCTACGATCAACATCAAAAACACGAGGACTGGTTGAACCGTATTTCTTTTTACAAGGAAGAAATAACTATTCTACGTGAACGATTAACGGAACTTACTTCTAAAAATAATGCACCAGATTTTTTAAAGTCTGTTGAGCATTTTGAAAATCAATTTAAGATTCAACGCAACAATCTGGATGAATTAAACCATTCGATTAAGCAAAACGAGAATGCACTTGTTGAAGAAATAAAAAGCAATCCTGTCGCAGTTGACCACCGAAAAATTGAAGTGAATAGTGAAGACGAGGACTTTATGGGGTATTTTGAGAAAAACTTCGCTGAATTAAGATCTGAATTCAATACTTTCTCTGCAAAGTGGATGTAGTATTTAAATCACTTTAATATTCAAAAAGCCTCGAATTTCGGGGCTTTTTTGTTGAAATTTATTCGAAAATAATTTGGATATTACTGTCATTCAATCGGACTTTCAACCATTTTTCAAATCGGTTTCTATCCTCCTGTAAATCCATATCCTCTGTTAGTTTTACAAGTGCAATTTTATTCAATTTCGTTTGGTTGGCTTCAAATGATGTTATGCTACCAAGTGAAACGCCCAGAATAATAGGAAAAGTGACTTTTATTTCCTTCATTAACTGTTCACCTAAACCCGATTCTATTTTATATGCTTGTAGTTCCTTGTCCCTTTCAAGTAATTGCACCTTTAAATTTTGAATCTCGCTGTTGTTTAAGTCATTATTTAGTCCATTGAATTTCAATCTATTCTTTATGGATACTTTGGTTTTTTTAAGATTAAAATTTGTCAAGCCTTCTGTAATTAATTCTTTGGTTTCTTCATTTATTTCCGTGCCACCATAAATGAGTTCAATCTCGTGCTTTTTATCGTCAATTTTATGGGATAGCAGATATAAACCATTGAAAGACTGGACAGAATTGATGAACGATTTAGCATTTTCTGTGAATTTTTCCTTTTCCACCAACAAGTAACCAAAATAAATACTCGGTAATAGAACGAGTGCAATGACAGTTGAAATAATACGATTGATTTTTGTCTTCTGCTTACCTTCAATTGCTGCACGAATGGGAAATTTTAAAACTTGTGAAACAATAACCGAAGCCAAAGCAATAAAAACTGTATTAATTGTAAAAAGATAGAATGCACCAAAAAAGAAATCAAATTGACCAGTCGCTAATCCATAACCTGCCGTACAAAGCGGAGGCATCAAGGCAGTTGCAATAGCTACCCCTGGAATAACATTTCCTTTCAATTTTGAACTTATTGCAAAAATCCCTGATAAGCCACCTAACAATGCAATTAAAACATCATAAATCGTTGGACTCGTTCGTGCTAACAGTTCTGAATGAGCAGTTGAAATTGGGCTTATTGCAAAATATAAAGTGGAGGTAATCAAACTCGCAACAACCGCAAACGTAAAATTTTTAATCGATAATCGTAGTAAGTCAAAATCGTAAGTAGCTATGCTATAACCCATTCCGTTAATTGGCCCCATCAAAGGTGATATTAGCATAGCGCCAATAATCACTGCCGTTGAATTCATATTTAGGCCAACAGAAGCGATTCCTATTGCAAAAACTAAAATCCAAAGGTTTGTTCCTTTAAAAATCACCCCTTTTTGAATTTCTTGATGTATAACATCATGATTTTCAAGTTCCTTATCAATATTGAAATAGGAAAGAATGGTTTGAAAGGTATCGCTCATACCCTTAAAAATAAGTAGTAAGTTTGGATTTTTTTCTTTTCGAAGCAATAATTAGAAATTTCGTGTAATATTTGTCAGCACATAAATGAAAAACGCAAGACATTTTTTTTCCATCTTTTTTCTAATCATTATGATTTGGCAATTGATTGGATTTGTTGCGTTTTATGAATTTAGTTATTTGAATGTTAAACGATCGGTTAAGCAGTTAATAAAGCAAAGTGTTCCAGATAATCAACGAATTAACTTCGAGTTTTCACCAGTAGAAGCAGATGATTTGGTTTGGATAAAATCTCATGAATTCAAATTAAATGGGCGTTACTATGATGTACTAGAAAAAAAAATGGAAAACGGAAAAGTTCATTTTAAGTGTATTGACGATCGACAAGAAACCATTTTATTTAAAAAATTAGATCAATCAACTGCCTTAAATCTTTGGGGTGGAAATGAAAATAGCCCCATAAAGAGAATATTTCAGTATTTACAAACTCCTGCACTTCCTGGTTCACCATTCCAACTTGAAATCAACAAGGTATTTCTCGAAATGAAAGAAACCCATTTTGATTTTAAGTCTTCATTAACTTTTTCGGATAAGAATAGAATTTTTCGACCGCCAGCTTCCGTAGTTTAAATTATTTAAGAACATTTTATAATTCGTTTAAATGCTGTTTAAAGCCATTTGAATCAGATTAATTTAACTACAAAACCATGAAAAATATTAGTTTTTTGTGCGCTTTTATTTGCGTACAGTACGCGTTTTTTGCGCAACAAATTTTTGTTTTTGAAAAAGAAACAAACGAACCTTTGGCCGATGTTCAAGTTTATTCTGAATCGCCTTATTTTAAGGGATATACAGATAAAAAAGGAATGGTGAAACTTCCTGAAAATGCTAAGTTTGTCACTTTGATTTTCTACAAATCAGGTTACAAGAAATTAAGTTTTTCCAGTGAACAATTACAACAAATGAAGTTCAAGGTGGAATTGCAAACAGCCTACATGGATTTATCCGAAATGGTGGTCTCAGCTACACGATGGAATCAATCGAGTTGGGACATTCCGTCTAAAATCAATCTCATAAAAAAAGAGGATATTTATCTTCTTCAACCACAAACTGCTGCGGATTTATTGGCAAATTCAGGAGAAGTATTCATTCAAAAAAGTCAACAAGGAGGTGGAAGCCCGATGATTAGAGGTTTTGCCACAAATCGCTTGCTTTACACAGTTGATGGAATTAGAATGAATACTGCTATTTTTCGAGGAGGAAACATTCAAAATGTAATTTCTCTTGACCCACTGGCAATCGAGAGTGCAGAGGTTTTATTCGGAGCGCATTCTGTGATTTACGGAAGCGATGCAATCGGAGGAGTGATGAGCTTTCGAACTTTGCGCCCACGTTTTTCCAACGATAAAACTTTAGTAAAAGGAAATGCTCTCTTTCGATATTCTTCTGCTAATCAAGAGCGTTCGGCTCACGCTGATGTGAGTGTTGGTGGAAAAAAATGGGCATCGGTAACAAGTTTGAGTCATAATCATTTTGGTGATTTAAGAATGGGAAGTCGAGGTAGAGATGAATATTTGCGAACCTTTTATATTCAACGAATTGACGGAGAGGACAAAATCATAACAAATGAAAATCCTTTAATCCAACGACCATCAGGTTATGACCAAGTCAATCTGATGCAAAAAGTGGCATTTAAAGCGACAGATAATCTACAATTAGACTACGGATTTCACTATTCCGAAACCTCATCCTATTCTCGTTACGACCGTTTGATTGAAGTGAATTCAGCAGGAATTCCTCGTTCTGCCGTTTGGAATTACGGTCCTCAAAAATGGATGATGAATAATTTGAATCTAACATTCACTAAAAAGAATCTATTATTCAATGAGTTAAGCGTAAAACTAGCACAGCAGTTTTTTGAAGAAAGTAGAATTGACAGAAATTTTACTGGAAGCAATAAAAATCGTTTACGAACCCAAGAAGAACGTGTACTTGCTTATTCAGCCAATATTGATTTTGAAAAACTTTTGGGTAAACATCGTTTGTTTTACGGTTTGGAGGGTATTCTGAATGATGTGAAATCTGAGGGGTCAGCAATTAATATCGTCACTCAGGCTCCAATCGCGGTTGCAGACCGATATCCTCAAGCTTCTTGGTCGAGTTATGGCGCCTACCTTTCAAGTGAAATTCATTTACGCGACAACTTAAAAATGAATGCTGGATTGCGGTATAATGCCTATAACGTAAATGCTGATTTCACGAGAAATTTGACGTTTTTTCCTTTTCCTTTCTCAACTGCGAATGTTACGAATGGTGCCATAACGGGTTCTTTAGGATTAGTTTATCATCCAACTGAAAAGTGGAAAATTACGATGAATGGTTCGACAGGATTCCGTGCGCCAAATGTGGATGACATGGGGAAAATTTTCGACTTGGGTCCTCAAGAAATTGTTATCCCAAATACAACTTTGAAGGCGGAATACGCTTACACAGGTGAAGTAGGAATTTCTAAAATTTTTGGTGAATTTTTGAAAATTGATGCCAATGTATTTTACACTTTTCTGGACAATGCATTGGTTCGTAGAACTTTTCAGTTAAATGGCCAGGACTCTATTCTTTTTGACGATGAGCTAAGTCAAGTTTTTGCGATTCAAAATGCTGCGTTCGCTAGGGTGTATGGTTTTCATTTTGGTGGAGAAATCAAGTTGCCTCATGGTTTTAAGTTGAGTGCTCATTATAATTATCAAAAAGGAATAGAAGAAATGGATAACGGGACAGAGTCTCCATCAAGACATGCCGCACCCGCTTTTGGAATTGCACGCCTACATTATAAAATCAAATATGTTGAATTTCAGCTTTATACACAATTTAGTGCGGGTTTTACATTTGAACAATTGAATCTTGAAGAACAACAAAAGCCAGCTATTTATGCCAAAGACGAATTAGGCAGACCATTCTCTCCATCTTGGTACACACTTAATTTCAAAACGCAATACGCCATCAATTCTACACTTTTCTTGACCGCTGGAATCGAGAACTTATTGGATGTTAGATATAAAACCTACAGCTCAGGACTTGTTGCTCCTGGTAGAAATTTTGTAATTGCGTTGAGGGGGAGTTTTTGATAGTTTCTATTTGAAGTGGAATAAGAAAAACGCATCACCGTTTTAGTGGCGCATTTCTTGTATTTTATTTGATTTTTATTCAATTAAGAGTTTGCGAACGATTTATCCTAAGGTGATGTTACCTTTGCATTGTGAAAAATTTCGATAATCTCCGTGCTCATTTGGAACTTCAAGACTGGCCAAGTGTTTATATGTTTAAATTCATTGTTGAAAATGACAATCACAAAATGGCTCAAGTAAGTGCTTTGTTTGACGAAAACGCCGATATCAATTATCATCATTCCTCTAACGGGAAATATGTTAGTGTGAGCGTGAAAGAAGTCATGTTGTCACCGGATTCGGTAATTGAAATTTATGAAAAAGCGGCTCAAATCCCTGGAATAATCTCATTATAAAATATGGAAATCACTATCAAAATAATGTTTGTTACTTTATTGATTCTACTCGTAGCAATAGGGTATAAGTTACTACTGAACAGAATGAGTAGAAATCGTGTAAAACAAGAGGAGTATTGTACGCTTTACAGCCTAGAACACCAGCCTTCTAAAGGGGAAGTTGAGTTTTACTTCATCACTCCAAATGAGCAAAGTGTTCAATTTTTGATTTTGCAAGGAAAAGAAATTGTAAAAATTATTGGAGAAGGAAGTTATCCTAAAGGAGGACACATTCTACGCTTTGATACAACCACAATTCCTAACGGTGATTATTTCTATGGGATAAAAACTGAAATGCAGGAAACTTTGAAGCGAATGAAAGTCCTGAACTAAAATAAAAAAAGACGGACTCCAACGAATCCGCCTTTTTTTTTGTCAGTTGTTGTTTGGTTGATTTTACAATCCAATGATTTGTTTGATTTCCACTTCCGTTAAGT
>CAZWSY010000003.1:87095-104813 GCA_964636775.1 uncultured Lishizhenia sp. | reverse complement strand
CGCTCAGTGCAACGCCCTTCGACTTCGCTCACTTCGGTCTTCGGCTCCGCTCAGTCCTCAATTATCACTCATTACTTTCTTCGCTCACTTCGGCTTCGCTCAGTGCAACGCCCTTCGGCCTTCGGCTCACTTCGGTCTTCGGCTCCGCTCAGTCCTCAATTATCACTCATTACTTTCTCCGCTCACTTCGACTTCGCTCAGTGCGTCGCTCTCTTTTCTCTTCTCTCCAATCTCACCACTCCCCCCACATCCTTTCATTATATTTGCACCCTTCAATTTATTAAATGCCAAAAATTAGAAAACAAGACGCCCTCGATTACCATTCATCTGGTAAACCAGGTAAAATCGAAGTTGTACCAACAAAACCCTACGCTTCTCAACGTGATTTGTCACTTGCCTATTCGCCCGGTGTTGCTGAACCTTGTTTGAAAATCGCTGAAAATAAGGAAGATGTCTATAAATATACGAGTAAAGCTAATCTCGTAGCTGTAATTTCCAACGGAACCGCAGTGCTTGGTTTGGGAGATATTGGTCCAGAAGCATCGAAACCAGTAATGGAGGGAAAAGGATTGCTTTTCAAGATTTTTGCCGACATCGACGTTTTTGATATTGAAGTGGATGCGAAAGATCCCGAACTTTTTATTCAAACTGTAAAAGCAATTGCGCCAACTTTTGGTGGAATTAATTTGGAAGACATCAAAGCACCCGAAGCGTTTGAAATTGAAAGACGTTTGAAGGAAGAATTGGATATTCCAATCATGCACGATGACCAACACGGAACAGCAATTATTTCTTCGGCGGCTCTTTTGAATGCGTTGGAATTAGCCGAAAAAGAAATTGGAAAAGTTAAAATCGTGGTTTCTGGTGCAGGTGCTTCGGCGCTTTCTTGTGCCAAACTTTACCATGCGCTCGGTGCAGACTTGAAAAACATTTATATGTTCGACTCCAAAGGTTTAATTCATCGTGGACGAACCGATTTGGACGAATTAAAAACCTTTTTCGCGAATCACGATGAGGCTGTTTCCTTTGAAGATGCTTTTAAAGGTGCAGACGTGTTTTTAGGTTTGTCAAGAGCCGGACTTGTTTCTAAGGAAATGATTGCAGCAATGGCAAATAACCCGATTGTTTTTGCTTTGGCGAATCCAGAACCTGAAATTTCATACAAGGAAGCTACTTCAGTGCGAAAAGATATTATCATGGCAACGGGACGTTCAGACCATCCTAATCAGGTGAACAACGTTCTCGGCTTCCCATTCATTTTCCGAGGCGCTTTGGATGTGCGGGCAACTTCTATCAATGAGGAAATGAAATTGGCTGCCGTTAAAGCAATTGCTGAATTAGCCAAAGAGACTATTCCAGAGGAAGTTATTGAGGCTTACGGTGGAAAAAATATTTCTTTCGGACGCGAACAAATTATCCCAAAACCTCTCGACCCAAGATTGATATATTATGTTGCCCCTGCTGTTGCGAAAGCGGCAATTGAATCAGGAGTAGCAAGAAAACCAATAACTGACTGGACTGCCTACGAAAACGAGTTGAAAAGTCGTTTGGGCTTGGACAACAAATTAATGCGCAACATTACCACAAAAGCGCAATCTGCACCGAAGTCGGTAGTTTTTGCGGAGGCAGACAACATTAAAATATTGAAAGCAGCACAAGTTGCCTATGATGAAGGTGTTGCGATTCCGATTTTACTTGGAAAACGTCAGCGCATTTTGGATTTGATGGAGGAATATTCCATTGATCTTCCAGAAGTGAAAATTATAGATCCAAAATCGGAAGAGGAAGAAAGACGACGTTTGTCTTATGGAATGGCTTTTTTTGAGAAAAGAAAGCGCAAAGGTTTTACAGCTTTTGAAGCCACACAAATCATGCGAGAACGAAATTATTTCGGTGCAATGATGGTGGATAGAGGGGATGCCGACGCAATGATTACGGGGTTAACAAGAAGTTATCGTTCAACCGTTCGACCGGTAATTCAAACAATTGGTGTGCAAAAAGACGTGAAAACCGTTGCAGGATTATACATTTTAAATACAAAAAAAGGCCCACTATTCCTAGCAGACACAACAGTAAATCTCAATCCAACAGCAGAACAAATCGCAGAAATCACATTCAATGTTGCGAAATTCATAAGAAAGTTGAAAGTTGTTCCAAAAATTGCTTTGTTGAGTTATTCCAATTTTGGTTCATCGCCTGGGCCAGATGCTGAGAAAATGGCAAAAGCCGTTCGCCTCTTGCATGAACAGCACCCAACCTTAATCGTTGACGGTGAAATCCAAGCGAATTTTGCGTTGAACAGCGACTTGATGGAAGAAAAATTTGATTTCTCTGTGTTGTCAGGAAAACAAGTAAATACACTCATTTTCCCCAATCTTTCATCAGGAAATATTGCTTATAAACTTTTACAACAAGTAACGGATGGCGATGCGATTGGTCCAATTTTAATAGGTTTGAAAAAATCAGTTCACGTACTCCAATTGGGTTCATCCGTTAGGGAAATTGTAAACATGGTAAAAATCGCGGTTATTGACGCACAAAACAAATAAGTAGGATGATTAGTATGCTCAACGGCCGATTGGTCGAAAAAAATCCAACTGAATTAGTAATTGATTGTGGCGGAGTTGGTTACGAAGTAAAAATTTCATTGAACACTTTTTCGCAATTAGGCGACAATGAAGCTGTAAAAATCTACACCCAATTCATTGTTCGAGAAGACGCGCAATTACTCTATGGATTTGCCACGAAAGAAGAAAGAGAAATGTTTAATTATTTGATTTCTGTTTCGGGAATTGGTCCGAATACCGCAATGATTATGCTTTCTTCGCTAACACCAGGAGAAGTTGCACAAGCAATCCAAACGGAAGATGTACGCACCATACAATCCATTAAAGGTATTGGTGCTAAAACCGCACAACGTGTGATCATCGACCTGAAAGGGAAAGTGTTAAAATTCAGTACCGATACAGAAAATGTAGGTTCAAAAAACAATACGAATAGATTTGATGCGTTAACTGCCTTAGCTTCGCTTGGATTTGATAAAAAAGCAGCTGAAAAAGTCCTTGATAGAATAGACAACGGACAACAATCAGTAGAGCAATTAATCAAAGAAGCGCTGAAGCTCCTGTAATTAAAATGAAACTCAGAATCAACAATTTATACCGTTTAGGATTGTCGTTACAACATCTACTAACGCTCGTTGGGTTATTGGTGTTTGGTTTCGAACTTTTCGCACAAACCAATCCAGACCTTCCGTTTCCTATTACCAACCCCTTAAATCCCTATCAAAATCTTCCGCAAAGTTTTGATTTGGGTGACCCAACTAATTTACAACAACAAATTATCTACGACCCCAATACGGGTATGTACAAATTTGTAGAAACTATCGGCAACGGATTACCCTTCCGAAATCCGTCCTTAATGACTTTAGATGAGTACATTAAGTACCAAGAAAAGAAAACGCAAACCTTGGATTGGCAAGAATTAATCGAGGAAGAAAGTTCTGAAAACCGCACTTTTGAACTGCCGATTAAAATTGGAAGTAAGGTCTTTGAAAATTTCTTTGGTTCGGATGAAATCAAAATTATTCCAGGAGGAAATTTAGAAGTTTCATTGGGTGCGAATCACTCGCGTTACGACAACCCAATGCTGCCGATGCGTCAACGTCGAATTACGCGTTTCGACTTCAATCAAAATATCAACTTAGACGTTACCGGACAAATCGGTACGAAAATGAAGTTGAACATGAAGTACAATACCAACGCTACTTTTGACTTCGAGAATATTTCCAAAATTGAGCATACTGGAAATGAAGACCAAATTCTCCAAAAAATAGCTTTAGGAAATGTTGCACTTGATTTGCCAACTTCACTCATACAAGGTTCGCAAACCCTTTTCGGAGCTAAAACGCAACTTAAATTTGGTCGTGCTACTGTTGACCTAATCGCTGCCTCTTCCCGTGGAAAAAGAACGGAAATCAATATTTCGGGTAAAGCACAAGTTCAACGATTTGAAATGTCGGCAGACAATTATGAAGCAAATAAACACTACTTCCTCAACCTTTACCATCAACAAAACTACGACTCGGCGATGTCCACGCTTCCTGTTGTGAACTCAACGATGTACATTACACGTATTGAAGTTTGGGTTACCAACCGAACAGCGAACACCGAAAACACGAGAAATATTCTAGCTTTTGCCGATTTGGGTGAAGCACAACAACAAAACTGTCAAGGTAACCCAGGGAATTATTCTACCAATCCAATTCCACAAAACAGTGCCAATGGGCTTTACGATTGGGCAGCAAATCAACCTCTAGTTAGAGGCTTTAATAATGCCGTTACCGCACTTGCTTCTCAAGTTAATTCACCCGGTCCGTTCAACCAAGCAATTGAATATGAAAAAGTTGAAAATGCACGTCGATTGGCAGAAAGTGAATACACCTACAACGCACTTTTAGGATTCGTTTCCTTAAACCAAGCACTAAACAATGATGAGGTGCTTTCGGTGGCCTATGAATACACTTATCGCGGACAAACCTACCAAGTTGGTGAATTTTCAACTGACGGTGCAAGTGGACAACAAGCCTTGATTCAAAAATTGTTGAAACCAACATTACTCAACCCAAACATCAAAATTTGGGATTTGATGATGAAAAACGTTTACTCCATTGGTGCGTTCCAAGTAGATCAGCAAGGCTTTAGAGTTGATGTGTTGTACAACAACCCTGAAACTTCAGTTCTTGCACCTTTTGTTCCGCTTCCAGGAGTTGACACAAAACAAATTGTGACCTTGTTGGATATGGACAAAATCAACCAAAACAACCAACCTTTTGCGGATGGAGTTTTTGATTTTGCGCCGTTCAATATCGTTGGAAACAAAATGGACAATGGAGGAACAATCAACCGTAAAAACGGACGTGTAATCTTCTCAACCGTTGAACCTTTCGGAAAAACCTTAGCGAAAAAATTAACCGATGCAGGAATTTCACCACTAATTGTAGATCGCGTTTCTTTCTATGAATTATACGATTCCACAAAAACGGCAGCTCAACAAATTCCTAGCAAAAATCGCTTCATGTTGAAAGGGGAATATCAATCTTCTGTAAGTTCAAGTATTCCATTAAACGCGATGAATGTGCCGCAGGGAGCAGTGAGCGTAACAGCAGGAGGAATGCGTTTGACAGAGGGCGTTGATTACACTGTTGACTACGCGTCGGGATTGGTACGAATTCTGAATACAGGAATTTTGGAATCCAATACGCCAATAAAAGTTTCGATAGAAAGTAATTCGGTTTTCGGTTTCCAAGCTCGTTCGATGGTTGGAGGTCGTTATGCTTACCGTTTCAACGAAAACATCCGCGTTGGTGCAACATGGGTTCGAATGATGGAACGACCAGTCACTCAAAAAGTGGATTTTGGAAGCGAACCATTTAAGAATAATATAATCGGTGCTGATTTTGCCTTCAGAACCAATGTCCCTTTCCTAACAAAATTGGTGGATTTATTGCCCGTGATTTCAACGAATCAAATGTCCACTTTATCGGTAAACGGCGAAGTGGCACACTTAATTCCGGGTCAGCCAAGAGCGATTAACAGGGAAGGAACTTCTTATGTTGATGATTTTGAGGCGAGTCAAAGTGCAATAGATTTGAAAGGAATGAATGCTTGGCGTTTGGCTTCCGTTCCGCAAGGACAACCAGATTTATTTCCAGAGGGCAATAAAAAAGATATATCGGCAGGTTTCCGACGTTCAAATTTGGCATGGTACACCATTGACCCTATTTTTTATCAAGGGAACCAACTAACGCCACAACACATTAAACAAAACCCACAAATGCTATCGGATAGTCGTATGCGTTTGGTGAATCAGCGTGACATTTTCCCTAATCTACAGCTACAATACGGTTCAATTCCTAACGTTGCCGTTTTGGATTTGGCTTATTATCCGAAAGAGCGTGGAATGTATAACTTCGACACAACGAACACGGTTGACGCAGACGGAAATTTCATTAATCCAGAAAATCGTTGGGGAGGAATCATGCGTGCCCTCACCACAAATGACTTTGAATTAGCAAATATTGAGTTTATCCAATTTTGGGTGCTTGACCCGTTCAATGAAGATGCCGAGAATGTAAACCCTAATTCAGCTCATTCGGGTGGAGATTTATATTTCAATATCGGAAACATTTCGGAAGACATTCTACCTGATTCAAGAAGAAGTTTTGAAAACGGTTTACCTACTGGTCCGAATTCTTTAAACTTAAATCAACTGGATACAACCGCATGGGCAAGAGTTTCAACACAACAAGTAGTTGTAAATGCTTTTGATAATGACCAACAATCTCGTGTTTTTCAAGATATTGGTATTGATGGTTGGAATTCAGAAGACGAAAGAAATGCCTACAATAATTTTGCAAACTGGGTACAAAACCACCCTTTACTATCAAATGAAGCTAAAGATAAATTGCTTGCAGACCCTTCTAATGATGACTACACGTACTATTTAGATGATAATTACGATGCGCAGTCTTTGGATATTTTACAGCGTTATAAGCGTTTCAATGGAATGGAAGGAAACTCCCCGACTCAAGAAATGAGTAATGCGATGAATGCACAAGGTTATCCTACTCAAGCAACCAACCTGCCAGATATTGAAGATATAAACGCCGATAATACCTTATCAGAAAGTGAAAGTTATTTCCAATACCGCGTGAGTTTACGTCCAAATGATATGCAAAATGTTGGACAGAACTACATCACTAACAAACAAGTTTATCAAAACGGAAACAAAACAGAGGTGTGGTACCAATTTAAAATTCCGATTGTGGAATTTGAAAAACGAGTAAATGGTATTCAAGATTTCCGTTCGATTCGTTTCATGAGAATGTTCTTGAAAAACTTTGACGAGGAGGTTGTATTGCGTTTTGCTCGTTTGGAATTAATTCGTGGTGAGTGGCGTCGTTACATGCTCGACATGAACCAACCTGGATTGAGTGTTCAAACAGACCCAAATCTAACCACTTTCAATATTGCTGCTTTAAACGTTGAAGAAAACGCTCAACGTGAACCAATTAATTATGTAATTCCTCCTGGAATTATCCGTGAAATCGACCCTTCACAAGTTTATCAGCGTCAAATGAATGAGCAATCCTTGGTTTTAGAGGTTTGTAATCTTCAAGACGGTGACGCAAGAGCAGCTTACAGAAACGTTCAATTCGACGTTCGTACTTACAAGAAAATGAAAATGTTCGTTCACGCGGAATCTGTTGTGCAAAACCAATTGCAGGATGACGAGTTGAGCTTATTCGTTCGTTTGGGTACTGATTATGTTGAGAATTACTACGAGTACGAATTGCCGTTAAAAGTTACGCAGTGGGGAACCTCAAGTGCGGAAGCAATTTGGCCGGAAGGAAATAATGTTGAAATCGTTTTTGAGGATTTACTCGACCTGAAAAAAGAACGCAACAAGAACATTGAACAAGGTATCCCCGGCGTTTCCTACATAACCGAATTTATTAAAACCGACCCTGCGAATAACCAACGAAAAATAAAGGTTAAAGGTAGTCCGAACTTACAAGGAATGCGCACCATCATGATTGGAGTGCGAAATCCTTTAAAAAATGATCCAAACAACATTTGGCAACCAGACGACGGTGAAGCAGAATGTGCACATATTTGGGTGAATGAGTTGAGATTAACGGATTTTGTGAGTGATGGAGGTTCCGCTGCCGTTGGACAAGCACAACTACAATTAGCTGACTTTGCCAATATCAATGCTTCTGCCAACTATTCAGGAATTAACTGGGGAAGTGTGGAAAGTAGAGTTCAGGAGCGTCAACGAAATCAAAAAATTGGAGTTGACGTAAATTCAACCGTGCAATTAGGACAGTTTTTTGGAAAACAAGCACGTGTTTCGCTACCTTTCTTCTACGGTTATTCATTAGGAATTATAAACCCTGAGTTTGACCCGTTCAATCCTGACATCAAATTGGCGAGCTACGACCGTGAAACGAAAAAAGAGCGTCAAAGATTAGGTCAGGATTTTACGGAAAGAAAATCATTCAACTTTACCAATGTTCGAAAGGAAGCAAAAGCTGGAGCAAAACCACATTTTTGGAGCATTGCCAATTGGTCCGCAACGTATGCTTACGCTGAAAACCTTCGCCGCGATTTCAACATTACACAAGATTTAACCAAAACATGGACAGGAGCCTTGAACTACAATTACACCTTCCCTGGAAAAGCAATCGAACCGTTTAAAAAGTGGAAAACGATTGAAAAATCGGAATGGTTGAAAATTGTACGAGAGACCAACTTCTTCTTAATGCCAAAGAATATTGCATTTACAAACGATTACTCGCGCATTTACAATGAAAGAATCGTCAGAAATATCACCGTTCCAGAATTGAATTTTGAACCGATTTTCCTAAAACGTTTTGATTGGAATCGTAACTACTCGATTGGCTACGACATCACCAAAAATTTAAAAACAACGTTTACGGCAAACAACCGCGCTATTTTTGAAGAAGGAAATCATGGAGTGGATAGGGTGAATAATCCTGAGGGTTTCCGTGAGTTTAGAGACACCATTCGTTCGCAAATGGCAACTTTTGGAAGAACGATGGATTACACACACAACTACAACATTCAGTACAACATCCCTTTCGAAAAAATTCCAGCAACGAGTTGGTTGTCTTCCAATATTAAATATTCTGGAACTTACAACTGGCAACGTGCACCACTTGGTCAAACTGCATTCGGAAATACGATTCAAAACAGTAGAGTCGTTACCATGACAGCTACTGGAAACATGCTAACGCTGTACAACAAAATACCATTCCTTAAAAGAGTTTTGAGCTCAAACCAAACGGGAATGGCGTCTGTTGCCGCGCGTCCTTTGGGAGGAAATGCAAATAAACCAAACACACCGCAAAGCCCACCAAAAGAATTTAAGCCGTGGAAACCTTTGGACGAAATGACTCCGAAGGAATTAAAAAAGTTTGAGCGCTTGAAAAAACGTTGGGAGAAAAAGCAAGAACGCGAGGAAGAGCGTAAGAAAAAGGAAAAAGAACCGGTTAAACCTGCTTTGGATTTTGCTGCAAGACTTTTGATGACCGTTAGAAACATATCGGGTACTTATTCTCTTAACAACGGAACAATGTTGCCTGGTTTTGCCGAAGAATCAAGTGTGCTCGGTATGAATGCGAATACCTTTGGACTTGCTGGTTTTGCTTTTGGAAGACAATCTTATGACATCTGGGGGCGTCAAAACAATTACAACGTTGCAGAATTGTCGCGCCAAAACGATTGGTTGGTTTACAATGAGAACATTAACAAACAATTCACTTCAACTTATGCTTCCAACCTCACTGCAAAAGCAACTTTGGAACCTATCCGAGATTTGAATATCAACTTGAATTTGACCAGAAATTACGGTATCAATTCAGGCGAGTTTTACCGCTACAATTCTCTAACTGATGCGTTTGAAAGTCAAAGTAAATTTGAAACCTCACGTTTGACTTATTCAACGGTTACTTGGGGTACAGCTTTCGTGAGAAACGGACGCGAATACACCTCTCAAGTTTTCCAAAATATGCTGGACAATCGCACCGCAGTTTCACAATTGATTGGAAGTAAAAACGCCAATTCTTCTTCGCTTGCGAGTGGTTTTTACGATGGTTATTCCGGTTCGCAACAAGATGTGGTTTTAGGCGCTTTCTTGACCGCTTACACCAACAATGATGTGACCGATCGAAACATTAATCCAGTAAGAAATATTCCTGTTCCAAACTGGACTTTGAACTACAACGGACTTACGAAATTCAAATTCACTCAGAAATTCTTGAAATCCTTCAAACTCAACCACGGTTACAACTCCACTGTCTCGCTTGACGGAATGCAAACGAACCTCAACGCTCAAGTCGATGCAACCGGAAATGCCTTTGCAAGGGATTTGAACAACAATTTCATTTCGCCAATGCAGTTGCAAAATGTGAGAATTTCTGAAAAATTTGCGCCGTTAATTGGTGTACTTGCTACTTGGACAATTTTTGGAAAAACACTTACTACCAATTTTGAATATAAGAAAAGTCGTGATGCAACGCTTTCATTGGCAAACAATCAAGTTACTGAAAACATGACCGAGGAAATTACTTTTGGAACCGTTTTAAACGTACCAAAATTGAAATTACCATTCGAACGCGTGAAACAAAACGACTTGATTGTAAACTTGAACTTCAGCTACCGCGACAATTTAACGGTAATTCGTAAAGTGGTAGAAAACACCAATCAAGCCACAGCAGGACAACAAACTTTTAGCTTCAAATTGGATGCGAACTACAAACTTACCGACCATTTAATGGTCATTTTCTACTACGACCAATCGTTGAATATTCCACGTGTTCAAACAAGTTTTGTGACTGGTTCGATTAAAACAGGTATCACTGTTCGTTTCGACTTGAATGCCCTTCGCCAATGATAATCCGAGAAGCGAGTAGGGGAGATGTAAATGCTATTTTCGGATTGATTCGAGAATTAGCCGAATACGAACGTGCCCCTGAGCAAGTTACTAACACTGCATTGCAACTTGAAATTGACTTGTTTGACAAAAAAATCTGTGATGCAATCGTGGCAGAATTGGACAGTGTTGTGGTTGGTTTTGCCTTGTATTTCACCAATTATTCTACGTGGAAAGGAGCATGCCTATACTTGGAAGATTTTTATGTTAAGGCTGAATTTCGCAGGCAAGGAATAGGTGAAAAATTGTTTGAAGCTGTGGTTGAAATCGCCAAACAAAGAGGAGTGAAACGAATGGATTGGCAGGTTTTAGAATGGAATGACCCTGCGCTTTTCTTTTACAGAAAACACAATGCAGTTCTCGATACAGAATGGATAAATGGAAGATTTTTCTTCTAGTTGCGCAAGTTTTCCAGAGAAATTCATTCTAAATCACACGGTATCGTTTTGGAATTTAATATTTACTTACTTCAAAAAGGTGACGAACGTGAGTTTGCACGCTTAGTTCAGTATTTTGGACCAAAAGTGTATTCCACTTGTTTTTTTCTGCTTCAAAGTAAAACCGATGCAGAAGATGTAGCTCAGGAAGTTTTTACAGCCGTTTTTGTTTCTCTACCAAAGTTTAAAGGTGAGTCTTCCATTTCCACATGGATTTATCGAATTGCTGTAAATAAATGTACGGAGTTCAAGCGTTTTAATTCGCGACAAAAAAGGTTCGGTTTGTTTGTAGCAATAAGTGAATTCTTGAATGTTTCAGTAGATAAAAAACCAGATGATTTTCTCATAGAAGACGAACGAAAAATGATGCTCTTAAAATGCCTGGATGAATTGCCCGAAAACCAAAAAATCGCTTATACCTTATTTCACTTTGAAGACAAAAGTTATGCGGAAATCTGTGAAATAATGGAAACCACGATAGGAGCAGTTGAATCCTTGATGTTTCGGGCAAAGCAACAATTAAAAATCAAACTTTCGGAAAGATTAAAAGATGTACCGAAAGAAAAACCAAAAAATGGCTTCTAAAAACCTAGATATGGATTCGAACGAAATTGAATTTTTTGAAAAATTAGAATGGAAGGAAATTGCGCCACGCGACGAGAAAATCAAACAATGGCAAAATATTCCTAAAGTTTGGCGACGAAATCAACGGGAATTAAGAGTTTTTGTTGGTGTGTGTACGGTTCTTGCATTGATAAATGTTGCTTTTCTGTTCAATCAAAAACAGGAAAAGCGAATTGCTCAGGTAGCCAACCAATATTCCGAACCATTAATCGCCTGGTATTATGAATAAACTTTGGATATATAAAACACTGATAGTTTTACTAATTGCATTTAATGGTATCTTGATTTGGAAATTGAATTCCAATCATGACTTGCACCACCCACCTCACCACAAACGACCGCAAATTTCACAGGTCTTAGACTTAAAGGGAGCAGCAAAAAAAACAGTTGATAGTTTGGAAATTCAACACTTTAAAGAAAAGGATGTTTTAGTCGCTCATCTTAGGGAAAAACGAAAAAATCTTTTGCGTTTGTTAAAAAGCAACAACAATTTTGAAATCCAAGAAATCCTACAAGATATCGCTAGCAAAAACATGAAGATTGACGAAATGACTTTCAATTATTTCCATAAAATCAGAGGTTTGTGCAATTCTCCGCAACAAGAAAAATTAGATAAATTGGCTGAAAGAGTTTTATTGCCTCCAAAGCGTTTACCACCACCTCTTCATCGCTAAATCATTTTTACCTTGAACTTTTGTGAATAAAACTTAACTTCGTAAAAATTCAACGCCTATGAAAAAGCAACTACTTTCAACAATCTTTGGTACGGCTCTAATAGCTCTTCCATTATTTTCAATTGCTCAATGTCCAACATCCAGCACTCCTTTTGATGATTGTTCGTTTGGTGACAATATTGAAATTTTTATACTCGATAATATTCCTGCAACTGGTAATTCTGGCTGTGGAACAAATGGTTACAACAATTTTACCATCCAAAATTGGAATCTAAGACAAGGTTCAACTTACAATTGGTCGGCGGAAGTAGGATATGATTCGGGAGAACCATTTTATCCTCAATCATTCCATATTTGGATTGACCTTAATGGCGACGGTCAATTTGAAGCATCCGAGCGCGTGGCAACTTCTCCAGGAAATACTGTTCACACAGGAACCTTAACGATTCCTGGCACTACCCTTCCTGTAAATGGAGTGAAAATGAGAATTCGCGCGGCATACGACATATTAGGTGAAAATACCCTAACCGCGGATAGAGCATGTGAAGATTTTCCAAATTTTTTAGGTGAGGTTGAAGATTACACTGTTAATATTCTTTGTCCTATTCTTGAGGTTCCAAATGGCAGTGAAAATTACCCTTTCTGTGAAGGACAAGAGGCTACTGTTTCCCTTACTGCACCAAATGGTACTATTACATGGTACAGTAGTAACACTTCAACTACCCCACTTGGTACTGGTTCAAGCTTCAATGCGGGTGTATTAACAGAAACAACTTCTTTTTACGCTGCGGCAGAAACGCCAGGATGTAGTTCTTTGAGAGGATTTACACAAGCAGTTTTCAATGCTGCACCTGTTCTAAATATTGCTACACCTGAACCAACTTGTGCAGAGCCAATTACACTTGATGCTGGAAACGCAGGAAATACCTACCTATGGAGTAGTGGTGAAACGACTCAAAGTATCACGGTTAATGCCTCTGGAAACTACAGTGTTACCGTAACAAACTCTGTTGGTTGTAATGATTCTGAAACAGTTCCAGTTCTTATAAATCCTATCCCTGTTATTACTATTGGCAATCAAACTATTTGTTCAGGCGCAACCGCAAATTTGAGCCCTACCGTGAACGTTCCTGGTGGACAGTGGCTTTGGTCGCCTAATGGTGCTACTTCAAGTTCCATTGCTGTTTCACCCACCAATAACTCAATTTACACTGTTAACTACACGGCAAATGAATGTAGTGCTGAACCAGTTAGCGTTTCTGTTAGCGTTTCTCCATTGCCAACAGTAAACTTAGGTGATGATATTACTGGTGTGGTTGGACCAATAGTGTTAAACGCCCAAAATCCTTCTTCCACTTATTTATGGAGTACAGGCGCAACAACTCAAGAAATTTCTGTTTCTCAAAATGGCACATACAGTGTTACCGTTACCAATGCAGCAGGTTGTAGTGCTTCGGATGAGATTAGTGTGAATTTTACAATTGGTTTAAATGAAAACGGAAACATATTATTCAGCGCTCATCCAAATCCAGTTTTAAACAGCGTTAAAATTCAAGTGGAAGAGCAGTTATTGAATGAGAAGTTTGAGTTAGTTGATATGGCTGGAAAGTTAATTTCTGAGGGTAAAATAAATTCGACATCGTTCGAAATCAATATGGACAATCTTCATACGGGTACTTACTTGTTGAGAATTCGAGGCGTTGTCCTTATGTTACAAAAGCAATAGAAAATTAGAGTTACCATGTAAAAAAAAGGGAAGTGTTTGAAACTTCCCTTTTTTGTTTTTCGGCAATTTACAAAAAACTGTCTTTTTACAAATACACAGTAGGATGAACAGGACGATTGTCCAAAATAACTTCGATGCGTTCCATAACTTCCGAAGTTAATTTTTCTTGTGCTTCAATTGCGGTAAGGTTTTCAATTAATTGGTGTTCTTTACTTGCACCCAAAATCACTGTGCTTACATCTTGATTTTTTAAGCACCACGCCAAACTCATAATCGGTAAACTCAAACCCAATTCTCCCGCCAAATCCGCTAATTGACGAATAACAGTAAGTCGTTGTTCTGTTAAGTTTTTGTCTTTCAACCATTCCAAACCTTCCATTCCCAGACGAGTGCCTTCAGGGAAACCATTGTTGTATTTACCACTTAAAATCCCTGATGCTAAAGGTGACCAGATGGTGGTGCCTAGTCCAACTGTTTTGTAGATTTGAGCAAACTCCACTTCTACTTTGTGACGCGTAAACATATTGTACTCAGGTTGTTCAACAACCGGACCGATTAAGTGATTTTGACGGGCGAAAACGTGGGCTTCCATAATTTCTTGCGCGCTCCACTCCGATGTGCCCCAATACAAAATTTTACCTTGCATAATTAATTGGTGCATGCTCCAAACGGTTTCTTCGATTGGCGTTCTTTTGTCGGCTCTGTGACACAAATACAAGTCCAAATAGTCCAACTGAAAACGCTCCAAAGCTTGGTGACAAGCCTCAAAAATGTGTTTTCTACTTAATCCGCGTTGGGTTGGAAGTTGTCCACCTGCACCAAAAAACACTTTACTGGAAACAATGTAGGAATCTCTTGTCCAGTCCTTCTTTTTAAGAATTCGACCCATCACTCTTTCGCTTTCTCCACGCGCATAGATTTCAGCGTTATCAAAAAAATTGATACCATTTTCGTAGGCGATGTCCATTAATTTTTCGGCGACATCATCACCAATTTGTTTTCCAAAAGTTAACCACGAACCGAGAGACAAACGTGAAATTTGTAGTCCTGACTTACCGAGATTGTTGTATTGCATAATTGTAATTTTTCTATGAAAACGTTGGTTTTTGGTTTTTGTTTGAGGAGATGACAAGACATTACAACTTTACGATTTTGTGACATTACGACTTATTCTTGGAAAGGAGTACGTATTTTGGAAAGACATTAGGACTTTAGGATATTTTAAAGAATGACAAATTAGGAATTTGGTAATTTGAAGTCCGCCGCGGTGGAAGCACATTAAGACTGTAAGCAATTGGATACAAAAATTCTAGATGATTTAAAATCTCCATCTCTTTTTATAGACGACTTCCACTCTCCAAAAGAGAAAAAATCTAAAACTTTTTGAGTATCGGCAGCCGCGTTTGTTTATTTGATTGAGTTTTAACCAAAATCGACAGATTGCTCAGTAATTAAAACACAAATTTTGATTGAATTCAAGAGGAAATCAATAAATGGCAATCTATAATCCAGCAATTCACCATCATAGATTCATTCGTTTGAAAGGATAAGATTATTGGCAAGGAGGTTTATATTTCATTACGATTTGTTGTCAAAATCGGGAATAATTGTTTGGCGAGGTAGTCGAAGGAGAACTGTTATTGAATGAATTTGGGAAAATTGCGAAAAACGAATGGAAAAACACGGCAAACGTCTGGGATAATTGTATCATCCATGAATTCATCATTATGCCCAATCTTATTCACGGAATTGTAGAAATAACTTTTAATAAGGGTTGCAAAGATTCTATTGGCAAGTTTAAGTCGCCAAGTCAAACTATTGGTTCAATCGTTCGAGGGTTTAAAATTTCAGTTAGAAAAATAATAAAGGATAGTCTTAAAATCGTATTTCCGATTATATCCGAGGTAATCCGAAAAAACAGACCGATGATCGATTATACAAATAGCGGAGTTCTACCGATTTGCTCGCAAATTAGTTTTGCATTTAAGAAATGAAATTTCCGATAATAGTTTCTGCAATAGGTAAAATGTAGTGGGCTTACAAGAAAGGACAACGCCCATTTTAAAATCCAATATCAACATACTTGACATTTTTCAATGGCTTTGTTTTAGATTTTGTTTATACAAGTTTATCAACCCTAAAATTGGGTTAATTTTGCACTCCTTTTTAAAACGAATATGTTAGAAATTAACCGCATACGTACTGACAAAGCTGGTGTTATTGCTGGATTAGCAAAACGTCAAATTGATGCCACAAAAACAATTGATGAAATTTTAGATTTGGATGCTAAATGGCGTCAAACCAAAACGGAATTAGACAATATTTCCGCAGAAATCAATCAACTTTCTAGGAAAATTGGTGATTTATACAAGTCTGGTCAGGCGGTTGAAGCTAATCTATTGAAAGAAAAATCACTGGCTTTAAAAGAGCAAGAAACGCAATTCAAGACAAAAGCTGATGGTTTAGAAGATGAACTTACGAAGTTGCTCTACACTTTACCTAATGTTCCGTTTGACTTGGTTGTTTCGGGTCGCGATGCAAATGACAATGTCACAACTTTTGAACACGGTCAAACTCCCTCTTTTAATTTTACCCCGCTTCCACACTGGGATTTAGCGAAAAAATATGACCTTATTGATTTTGAATTAGGTGTTAAAGTAACGGGTGCAGGTTTTCCATTTTATAGAGGTAAAGGAGCCAAATTGCAACGAGCTTTAATTTCTTTTTTCTTAAACGAAGCTTCTGATGCAGGTTATGAAGAATTTATTGCGCCACACGTGGTAAATGAAGCAAGCGGAATCGGGACAGGGCAACTTCCTGATAAAGAAGGGCAAATGTATTATATCGGTGAGGATGATTTCTATTTAATCCCAACGGCGGAAGTTCCTTTGACAAATATTTACAGAGATGTAATTTTGCCTTCTTCTGATTTTTCTATCAAAATGTGTGGTTACACACCATGCTTTAGAAGAGAAGCGGGTTCGTATGGGAAAGATGTACGTGGCTTAAACAGATTACACCAATTTGACAAAGTGGAAATCGTTCGCGTAGAGCATCCTGATAATACTGCACAAGCATTAGAAGAGATGGTTGAACACGTGAAAGGATTGTTGAACAAATTGGGTTTACAATACAGGATTTTGCGTTTGTGTGGTGGAGATATGGGTTTTGCTTCCGCTATGACTTATGACTTTGAAGTTTATTCTGCAGCACAAGAAAAGTGGTTAGAGGTTAGTTCGGTTTCACGTTTTGACACTTTCCAATCCAATCGTTTGAAATTGCGCTTCAAGGATGAAAATAAGAAATCTCAACTTTGCCACACCTTAAACGGTTCAGCGTTGGCACTTCCAAGAATTGTAGCAGCTTTATTGGAAAACTATCAAACGGAAGATGGAATCATAATTCCTGAAGTTTTGAGACCTTACACTGGATTTGAAAAAATCTAAACGTTATCCAAAAAAAATGTTGTTTTCCATGTTTAAGTGGCAACTTACACTTAATGTTTGTCGTCATGGATACATCTTTGGGCAAAAACGTTTGTTCATTTTTGGTTTTATTTAACTTGCAGTTAACCTGAAAAGAGTTACAGATACGAACCTGTAGTTCCTTTCAGGTTTTTTTGTTTATGGTCATTTCACATCGATTGATTCATTTTTCGGCCCCGCTCACTTCGGACTTCGGCTTCGCTCAGTCCTCTACTTATAAATCTTCGGGCTTCGGCTCCGCTCAGTCCTCTACT
>CAZWSY010000003.1:0-86995 GCA_964636775.1 uncultured Lishizhenia sp. | reverse complement strand
AATCTTCGGGCTTCGGCTCCGCTCAGTCCTCTACTCATCAATCTTCGGACTTCGGCTTCGCTATTCACTTTCAACTCTTCACTTTTAGTTCTTCACTTTTAACTCTTCACTCTCTTACCTACCTTTGTACCAAATTTCACAATGATAACCGTCCTTATTTCAACCTTTATTTCCCTGTTTTCGCTCATTAATCCGCTTGGTGCAATGCCCGTATTTGTATCGATAACACAAGGATACAGTGATTTACAACTAAAACAAACTGTTCGTCGAGCAGCTATTTATATATTTTTTATTTGTTTGATTTCATTCTACATCGGTTCTTTTATTCTTGATTTTTTTGGAATTTCAATCCACGCACTAAAACTTGCAGGTGCAATAATTATTTCCCGTTCGGGATTTATGCTTCTCAATTCGCAACATAAAAACGATGTTCAAGGAGAATTAAAGGAGGAATCAATTGCCAAGGAAGATATTTCGTTTAGTCCTTTAGCAATGCCGTTATTGGCTGGTCCAGGTTCGATTTCACTACTTATCAACTTATCCATAAATCATCACGGTTGGGAAAGTCGCTCGATGATCATTGTCGCTATTTTATTGGTTTGTATTGCCATTTTCGGGATTTTATACTTAGCACCTCGTATATTAAAATATTTGGGTCAAACTGGAATTCGTTCCATGTCAAAAATCATGGGTTTTATTGTGTTGTCGCTTGGAATTCAAATGGGTGTGGACAGTTTAAACATTCTCTTAAAATAGATGAAACAGCGCACTATCAACGCTTTTGTCATACTTGGATTGGTTTCTTTAACCGCCATTTTGGTCGTGCAATTGGTTTGGATGAAAAAAACGTTAGATATTCAAGCACGAAATATCACGATACAAGAAAAAGCGGATAGTTTAAACATTCGTGAGTTTGGGGAACAAACCAATCTCGCTCTAAAAAACACGATTGATAAAATTGCTAAAAACGCAGGATCAGACCCCGATTTATATGGAGCTGTTCGGCAACCAGCTATCAATTTGTTTGTGGTGGATTTGAACGACGATATTCAACCCTTCTACTTGGAAACTTTACTGAAAAAAGCACTGTACAACCAAAATATTCACGAAGATTTTGTCTTTGGGATTTATGATTGTTTTAAAGATTCATTGCTGTTCAGTCCTATCGTAAAGTTTGCGGAGGATTCGCTTTATTATGTCAGCAAAGAGCCCTTTACGGAAATAGAATTATTGAAAAACCAATTAGGGAAGGACGGACATTATTTCGCTGTTTATTTTCCAAATGTCCAAAAACGAGCCATTCAAGGTACAGTTTTCATTTCTCCTTGGATTTATATTATTATCATCGTTGTTTTGGTCATTATTTTATTTGCTTTTAGTTTGATGATTATGATTCGCCAAAAACGCTTGTCGGAGGTAAAAACTGATTTTATCAATAACATGACCCATGAACTAAAAACCCCCATATCTACGATAAGTTTGTCCAGTGAGATGTTATTGAGGCTACAGGAAAATCCCAATATTGAACAAATCAAAAGGTATGCGGGAATTATTTACAAGGAAAATAAACGATTAGAAAATCAAGTTGAAAGAGTTTTGAATGTTGCCAAATTGGACAAAGACAAAGTTCAACTCAATCAAGAGGACATAGATGTGAAAGAATTGCTTTTGGAAATTCAAGACAGTTTTAGTGTAAGCAATCCAAATTGTCAACTAACGGTTAATTTCTCTACCAACCAAAACACAATTCATGCAGATCCTTTGCACCTCACGAATGTACTTTACAACCTTCTTGATAATGCCATAAAATATTGCAATCAAAATCCTTGTATTCAAATTGAACTAAGACAAGACAAAAAGTACTTAGTATTTGACATAAGCGATAATGGAATTGGAATCAAACGCGATAGTTTAAAGTTGATTTTCGACAAGTTTTATCGTGTGCCGACTGGAAATGTACACAACGTTAAAGGTTTTGGTTTAGGTCTTTATTATGTAAAGTTGATCATCGAAGCACACGGCGGAAAAGTAGAAGTTAAAAGTGCTTTGGATAAAGGAACAACATTCAGCATCTTTTTGCCTTTCGAGAAAAAGGATTGAAGGGGATTAATCATAACCAATGCGTTGTAATACAATTGTCATACTCTTTGGCATCCAAAAAGTTGATTTCAACGTCTTACAGATACGATGAGAAAAATTTATAACCTAACTTTGGAAGTTCTCTGATTACATTCTAGGATATGCCAAAACTTTTACTCTATTTTCTCTTTCTTTTTTCAATCATCCAAAATTCCTACACACAAGTATTTGTAAGAAATTCGGCCTTTTCCAATCTCTCAAATGATGTTCAAGTACACGTAAATGGAAATCTTCAAAACGCTTCCTCAGGTCAATTAACGGTTCAAGGAAACGGTACAAATTCCAATGCTGTTTTGTACGTCAATGGTAACGTTACCAACGATGCAAGTGCTACAGGAAATGGTTTCATTCGGCTCACAGGAAATTGGTTTGATAACGGACAGTTTAATGGAGGTACTGGAACTGTTTTTTTGGAAGGTGGAATCCAAATTTTAGGTGGAACTGCGGTTACTGTTTTCAATAATCTCACCCTTGATGGAACTGACTTTAAGATTCAGCAAATCGATAAAGCTGCAACGGGTATCCTTGATCTTAAAGGGCTGGAATTAAAAACGGAAACTTTTCAATTTCGTTTGCTTAATCCTAATCCTGCGGCTATCACGCGCATGGCAACAACACCAACAACTGGTGGTTTCGTTTCTAGTCTCAACGGTGGTTACCTTCACCGTGCTACAAACAACAACAGCGTTTACCTCTTTCCAGTTGGTTCAAGTGTCGGTACTTTGAGGTATAGACCAGTTGAAATTACGCCATTAAGTACACAAAGTGATACTTTCAAAGTTCGAATGGCAAATGTTGATGCAACGACTGAAAACTTTGACAGAAATATTCGCGCTTCCAATGTTTGTGGAATCAATAACCTTTTTTACCACCAAATTCTCAAGTCGAATAGTACTGGAAATGCCAATGTCGTTGTTTCCTACATTGAAAATTTGGATGGAATTTGGTCAAATTTAGGTCGTTGGGAGTTAACACCGGCTTTAGTTCAATGGGACATGATTACCTCTAGTACTATTCAAAACAACAATCCGTTCAATCGAGCAAGTGTCAACAATTGGGGAAATTTTTCTAATCAACCTTATGCACTTATAAACGCTGCTTTACCGCCAACTTTTGTAGCCAGTTCAACAACAGGATGTGTTCCGGAACAAATAACTTTTAACGCTCAAGCACCAGGCTCAACGGGTTGTATTTGGTCATTTAGCGACGGAACAGTGATTACAGGTTGCACAGATGTAAATCATACTTTTCAACAAGCAGGCTGTTTTGATGTGACCTTAACTTCCTCGGTTGGAGGTTGTACGGCATCTAATACTGTCGCAGGTTACATTTGTATCGATGATGTTCCAAGTATCAGTTTCGCACCGAATCCTGCCCAATTTAGCAGCGCTAACCAATCGATAAGTTTTTTGAATCAATCCAACGGCGCCAATAATTACCTTTGGAATTTTGGCGATGGAAATTCAGAAGTAGCTTTGAGTCCAACACATTTTTTTACGAATGCAACAAACGGATATACAGTGACTTTAACTGGAGTTTCTCCCTTAGGTTGTACAGCCTCCCAATCCGTTTTTATTGATTATGAAGAAAGCGGTGGGATTTATATTCCAAACACTTTTACGCCCGATGGCGACGGGTACAATCAAACTTTTAGACCAATTTTCACCGTCAATTTTGACCGTTACAATTATTTGATGGAGATTTTCAATCGTTGGGGAGAAGTTGTATTCGTTACTCAAAATCCTGATTACGGTTGGGATGGCTCTTTCGGAACAGAAGGCAGAGATGTGCAAGATGGTACCTATATTTACAAAATCACCTATAAAAATCCGACCAACGATAGACGAAAAGAAATTGTTGGACATGTAAATCTAATTCGCTAGATATGAGATATTTATTGATTTTAATTTGTTTCTCCCTAACTTCAATAGCTTTTGCACAGCAAAATATGAGAGTTTCTGATGTGATAAATGCGCCTGGTCATCCGTCTAGTGTTTTGGAAGTGGAATCTACAACGAAAGGAATGTTGGTTCCCAGAATGACAACTGCTCAACGTTTAGCAATCACCAACCCTGCAAACGGCTTGTTGGTTTACGATACAAATGTGGAGTGTTTCATGTACTATACTGCCTTCAACACAACTTGGAATTATTTGTGTAATACAGGAAATGGAGGTGCAAACACTATTTTAACTACTCCAGTCGCAGCGGGGGCGAATTGTGCAAATGGTGGAGTTTTACTTCAATTTGGAAACGACGCCAACGGAAATGGTGTGCTTGATGCTACTGAAATTAATCCTGCATTGAGCCAATATGTTTGTAACGGTGTTGCTGGTCCTCAGGGCGCACAAGGAATACAAGGCCCACAAGGGGTTCAAGGTCCACAGGGTCCGAGTTGGAATATTACCAATTTGACAGTGAATCAATCGGGGCAAATCACCTTAACAACAGATCAACCGCAAACTTTTTCCACTACTACTAATGCTTGGTTAACAACAGGAAACACGGGTACAGTCCCTGCAACGAATTTCCTTGGAACAATTGATAATCAAGATTTGGTTTTTCGGACAAATAATACGGAAAAAGCACGTGTAACAGCTGGTGGATTTGTTGGAATTGGAATTTCCACTCCCATCACAAAATTGCATGTTGAAGATGGTATCGTTTTGGCTAATAACTCCTTAGGGGATAAATCGGCTATGTTAACCAATGATGGAGGTGTGGAATTGTACCGAAGTCCAACAACAGCAATTGCCCAACAAGTAAGTGGTTACATTGATTTTAAGGATGTAAGTACAGATGATTACGACTTTCGAATTTTTTACTCGAATCCAAATTTTACCACTGCAAACGGCGGACTAATTTTTGAAAGCACTACGAATGGAACACCTGCAACAGCATTAAGAAGAATGATTATCAAAAATGACAATGGCTATATTGGGATGGGAACAATGACTCCGCAACGTCCTTTGGAAGTGAACTTTGACCAAAATTTAGGTCATATTCAAGCCATGACAGGTGGTTTGCGGTTGAGAAATACGAATACTGCAACTTGCAACACCGATAAATCATGGGATTTTAGAATTGGTAATTGTGGGCAAATGGGGATAACAACCTACAACACCAACGGAAGCCCAAATTTCAATATCCTAAAGAATGATGCACCGAATGACAATTCGACTCCGAGTGCAGGGCCAGTTGTTGCTATAAATACTTCGGCACCAATCAACTCACTTTCCTTAACAGCAAATGGAAATGTTGGAATTGGAACTGCGGCTGCAATTAATCCTGCCGCTTTAGATGTTACAGCGACTAATAAAGGAGTGATTTTTCCGAGAGTTCCGTTAACAGGCGCAACCGATGCAGTAACTGTTCCTGGAGTTTCTGACGGAATTTTGGTTTACAACACAAGTATCACTGGAACAGGTCAAAATGCCATTAATCAGGGATATTACTATTGGCAAACAAACCGTTGGAACAAACTACAAACAAGTGCTTATTCAGGAGTGATTTTCGGTGTCCACAATCCAACGACGCCAAATCACGTAGGACCAGCTGCAGGTCAGTGGCAAAATACGGGTGCTTACATAGACCTTCCTCCAGGGAAATGGGTGGTTTACATTTATGAATTGGTGTCTCCAAACAATAACGGAAACCAACAATGGGATGGTAGTGAAAGAGCTTTATGGGTAAGAACTTCCTTATCAAATAGCAATACAACGTATTCCTCTTCCCCACAAATTGTTGGGAGTCCTCTAGCGAGTGGGTCTGTTACTACACCTAGTAATTTTGGGATGATTTCGGGTGCGATTTATGTCAACAATACTACCGGAGCGACAACACGTTACTATATGTGGGCGAACGTAGATCGGTATGGCGGTACGAATTGTGGATTGTTCAATTTTGCTACAACATCTTGGGGTGAGAATCAATTTTTTGCTGTGCCTGCGGAGTAGATGGAATGCTACAATGAGCAGACTCAGAAATTAAATCTCCAAATCTTTAACCTTTTTAGCAGGAACGCCAGCGACTAGAGTTCGTGGTGCCACATCTTTCGTAACCACAGACCCTGTCGCAATTACTGCTTCATCACCTATTGTAACACCAGGAATAATGGTGACATTAGGCATTATCCATACCCCTTTCCCAATAATTACTTTTTTAATACTTCTCGGATAAAGTTTCTTGAGTACAGTATCGGAGGGGATATTTGCATGTGCGGTGATAATTGCGCGGTCGCCAACAGAAGTATGGTCGCCAATTTCTATCTGATCCGGAAAAATCCTGTCGAATATCACTTCATGCCCAATATAAACCCCTTTTCCAATTTTTATACCTTTCCATTTATGCATCTTCGTTCGCCATGATTTTACTGGACAGAAAAATGCCATTTTGTCTAAGGAAAAATTTCTAATAAATCGAAATGCATAACGAACGTATCCGATCGGGCCACGGAGATTGTAAAATTCTAAGACTTCTTTAGCGGGCATTTTCTTGTTTTTTTAGAGCGTAAATATTTTTCATAGTCGTAAACTCAAAATTATTTCGAAGTAAAAACTTCACTTCATTTTCATAAATTGGTAATGCTTTTTCTCCTAAATTCCTGACTTTTAGCTTATGACGAACAATATCCCCTAAAAAATAGGAGATAGGATTTTTAGATCTTCTTTGAACTTTTATAGTTGAATCGAGTACCTCATCAATAAACTCATTCGGATGGGTTAGCAAATTTACATGACGATTTGCCAATTCTTTTTCAATGAGAATAAAAGGACGTAAACTTTTAAATAATAGTGGCGAAATTCGCATTAAAGTACCAATGTAAGGCAATAGCACCGAGGTTACAGGAATCTCAAGAAGGTCTGATGATCCTCTTTTGAAAATGTTTTCTTCTGAGGTAAAATAAATGGAGCGTGGTGCATACAACCAGTTAAGTTTGTGTTTTGCACCAAAAGACATGAACATATCCATTCGTTGGGAAGCAACACTGCTATCAATTTTATAACCATTTTCAAGAAGAAACTTGGAGAAATCTTTTCGAATTCGAAGGGCAGGTGCACGAAAAGAGATGACTTCCTCACCGATAATTTGCTCCAAAATATCTTTAGATCGATACAAATGGTCATTAATTTTTTCATCTGAAAGCACATCGAAGGCGTTTTTAACTAAATGAGAATAACCGTGTGAAGCTACCTCGTGACCTCGTTCATGTGCCATTTTTACAACCTCAGGATAGAGCTTTGCAATATAGCTAGTGTAGAAAAAAGTAGTTTTTACATTGTATTGGTCGTACAAATCTAACAGTCTAGGCATACCTTGCTCCAAAACCACTTTTCCTGTTTCGTCTCTAAGTTCATGATAAAGCAAAGAAGTGGTTTCCACATCATTGGTTAGAAAGCAAAACGGCTTTTTCATGAGCGAATGTTTTTAAGTTGTTTCTTCACTATATTCTTCGCTTTTTGCAAGAAAAAACGATAAGTCCAAACAAGAAGATTATTGTTCCAACGTGCTGGATGGCAATTGAGAATAACGATATCAGGAGTTAATTCATTCTCAAAAGCTTCAATTAAATCAAAGGTGGTGCTTACATCCAGTGTAATTTTGGAATTTGTCACCACGTCGCGAATATTGCTTTCGTGCGCATTCCATTTACTTCCGTTGTCTGTCAAGTAAAGGACATTAGTGTAATCAATATCTAAATAAGGCTCGCCCAAAAGTCCGAACTTCTCTTTGTAATTGATTGATTTCCACATATCCAAACTTTCAATTTTGGAAAGTGGCCTTCCGTGTCTGGAGAAAGTTTGTACAGGATAAAATTGACGTAAAAACTTCAGGTTTTTTTCGAATGATTTCTCCGCCTCGTTTAAGTTACCTTTTGTTCTAACTAAATCTTCGTAATGATAGCCTATTTCATGGTCAAGGGCAACAATTTCCTTTAAAATTTGCGTCCTTGCAGTTTCGGGAACACGAAAATAATAGGTGCTTTTTACACCGATTTCATGTTCAACTTTTGCCATGTTAAGGTCGTTTTTAGGCCAAATATCTGAGTCATGGCGGAGCACTACAACTCTCTTTTTAGGTTGTTTTATGAAAGATTCAACTGTTTGAAATTCATAACCCTTTGAAAGTGCAGCTTTGAGAAGTTTTTGATAAGTATGTAAGGTGAAATCCATAAAACCAATTGAAGTTATTTGTCAATAAAGAATACCTCATTAAGCATGAATTTCAACAAGGAAAAACAACTTTTCATGTTATGAAGGTAGGTTGGGAAGGCAAAGTTAAATTATAAAGAATATTAAAGTTGGTTAATGTACGCATTAAGTGGTTTGAATTTTTCAAAAGCCGAAGGATTGGTTAACATTTCTTTTTTACTCGTTGGATAATTTTCAATGAACCAAACAAGAAAAGCACTAGCATCAATTTTATCTGACATATATTTATCTAAATTGCTTTTCATCCAATCTTTTAAATTATCCATTTGGAGCAATTCCATACCTTTTGCAATGGAGCTCTCTTGGTCTTTCAAATTACTTTTAAATCCATAAAAAATTCCATATTTTTCCATGTCCTCACCATTTCCTGACCAAATATCGTTGAGGAAAATCGCTGGAGTTCCCAAAATAGCGGCTTCGGCTGCCATCGATGCTCCTTCACCAAGAAACAATCTGGCGTGATAAAGTGCATCGTGTATATGGTCGAAAGGAATTTTGATTTGATAGGGTTTCAGAATTTCAGGTAATTCTCCCTCCGATGAAATAAATACTTTTCCAAATTTCTCAAAAGATTGAACCGCTTTTATTTTTTGTTCTTCATTGTAACCATGCATTCCAACATCGTGATATGCTCCCCAAGAAACAAAGCGTAAAACCACAAAGGGGTCTCCTTTTTCCAAGTCTAAATAATTGAAAACATCATCTTTGGCTTTGTAGTGATTGGGATGTAAATAAAACAATTCAATATTGGCTGGAATCTTAATTTGATCTTTTCTTAAGTCGCGTTTGAAGGTTTTAGAAGTTATAAGTACATCAACCATTCTTGAAAAGAAAGTGTCGTAAAAACCAGAAACCTCAGTGTCGGCAAGTGCAATATGTGGTTTTCTAAGCCAAAAAGCAGCAAGTGCAGCAAACGGAGAAACTCGAGAAACTACCATATCCACTTTTTCTTTTTTTATCAATTTGTAGATGATGAACGCATTGACTAATAGGGTTTTAATTTTATTCAGAATTCCTTTTTTCGGTCGTTGAATTTCTGTTGCTTTAATGCCATAAAGTTCCAAAAGTTGAAAACTAATTTCCTTGGCACTTGCAACCCAAACAACTTTATGCCCCTTTCGCTCTAATAGTTGTTTTGCAACCCTAAAATTATGGATTTGAGCAGGATGTCCTGTAACGAATAATATGGTCATCTGGTTTTCATAAATTTTAATAATAGAACAAAATACATCCAACCAGGAATAAAATCACCTTTGATAAAAAGTGCATTTACTTTTTTCTTGCCGAAATTTTCTTGAATTTCCTGCCATTTAACTTTGCCATTTAATAACCCTTTTAGAGTAAAGACAATGTTTGTGAATGGATTAAACCACACCACATTTTTCTCGTAATGGTTCGGGATTTCCATTTTTAAGCCATTTGCTTTCTGATAAGCTAACCAAACAAGCGGTACACCACATTCTGCGGCCAAACCTACCCAAAGCCAGGTTCTTGCATTGATTTCGATGAGGTTATAGGTTTTATCTCTTGGGTCGAAAAGAAATTCAATTTCACAAATCCCTGAATAATTTAGGGCCTTGAGGATATTTTTGGTTGGTTCAACGAGTTCTTTATTGTATATACTTTCAGCCAAAGTGGCAGTTCCAAAAGTAAGAGGATGTTCACGTTTTTTGACGCCCATCCAACAAGTTACTAACTCACCTTCGCTTGCAAAACATCCAACTGAAATGGTCTTATTGCCTTTGTCGAAAGGTATAATGTTTTGAGTAAAGGTTTTTTCAATTGGAAATTTAGTTGAAAGGTCAATCAGGTTTTTCTTTAATTCTAAAGCAGAAGTTGATATTATAACTTTGGTTTTCAGTTTTTTATGGAAGTCAAGTCCTACTCTTCCTTTTGTTATAACAGGATATTCAAAGGCATTAAAATCCAATTCTTCGAGGGTTGATTTACTCTGATAAAATGGAAAATCTACTTTTGCTTTAAGCGCCAATTCCAACAGATTAACTTTGTCGTAAATGAGGTCGAGTTGCTCAGTTTTTCCAGTAATAAGCTTAAAATAATTCGACAAACGATGGTGATTACGTGAGATAGTATAAACCGCATGGTCGTTTGAGGGTAAAAGCATCCAACCTTCAAGATTATTTGTTTTTGCTAAATCAATCAAAAAATCAGCGAGTGCGTCACTGTTAAATGCAGGACATTGTACAAACTTTTGACAGTACCTTGAATATTTTGCCACACAATTTCCAGTATCTATTACCCAAACCGGAATACCTCGTTTTCCCAGTTCTCTCGTATTGGAAAGACCTTGTACGTGACCTTCAATAACAATAACCCCAGTTTTAGTTGACATAAATTTCCTTTAATTTTTTTGCGATGTTTTCTGAGTCTAAGTCCAATGAAATTAGCTTCGCTTTTCCGTCTGTTTCTCGGTTTTTTGCTGAAAAATCCAACGCCAGTTTTACTTTATCTGCCATTGAATCTGGATTAAAATCCGTCACATAACAACCATCTATACCTGCCAACAACCATTCAATATCACCAACGGAAGTGGCAACAATTGGCGTTCCAGCAGCCATAGATTCCTTGATGATGTTTGGTGAACCTTCCCACAAACTAGTAGATAAAACACAACTTGTAGTTTTTATTTTTTCCAATATGTCGCGATGGGAAAGGTCAAACACAATTTCAAACTCTAAATCAGGAATTTCAGTCTTTACCTTTTCTACAACTTCTTTAGCCAAAGTAAAATTTTTCGATTCTCTTGAAGGGTTAGCAGGAAAAAGTACATGGTTCTTTTTGCGAGTTGGTTTGCTTTCGAATAGTGATAAATCAACACCATTGGGCAAAACGATATAGTTCTTCAGATTTAAATCTACGGCCATTTGTTGACTTTTAACAATAGTCGTATTCCAATAATAGCGGGAAAAAAAACGGGTCAAAAATCGCTTCCAACCTTTCATTTTTGCATCGCTCCCCATCAAAGAAACAACCAGATTTTTCTTATTAAAACTCAAAATTAGAGCGAAAGTTGCAGCAAATGCGGACAGAGAGTAATGGGCATGAATAGTATTTTCGGGGTAATTTTTGATTTTTTTGACCAAGGCTGGAATAGCTTTCACGTAACCCAAAGTTCCCTTTCCTTTGATTGTTTCAATATGCACAGAAACCCCAATTTTTGAAAGTGAAGCCGCTTGATTGGCTACAAGAATTCCAGGTTTACCGTCGTTTTTATTGCCCGAACAAATGAAAAGAACGCTCATAATCACACGTGTTGATGATACATTTTCAAAGCTGTTTCGAGGCGCAAATCGTAGGATTCGTTGGTGTTGAAATCTCCAGCCTCAAAGAACCATTTGTCCTGTTTCCAAATGTACCGTCCAATGATTCCGTCCACTTGCATTTGATACGCGTCGGATTGTCCGAAAATACATTGCATCTCATTCACCAAGTAACTAAATTTTTCTGTTGGATGCTCGAAAACGTCCACCGCTTGTGAGAAAAGACCAAACTTATCGGTAAGTTCTTTCACAAAATCGAATAATTGAAGAGGTGGATTACCATAATCCTTAATCAACGAACCGCTTGTCATTTCTCCCAACATCATTTTTTTATGTGCGAAAAACGAGTCTCCAATACGAACTACACGCCACTCGAATGTGTGCGGGACGTAACCTTGAAACAACACAAAATCCTTTTGCACATCCAATGCACGTGCTTGGTAAACCTTTACTTTTTTCTTTAGTTGTTGAGGTTTTAACAGCAAGTTAACCGCACGTTGAACAAGTCGTCCTTTTTTTAGATTAGGACCAACACGTTTATTTCCCCCTCCACCAGAAAAAGTGGAGTCAATGTATTTTTCAAGTTCAGAGGCAGATTTCAGAATTTTCACACCACTTCCAGAGGCACCAATATTTGTTTTTCCGACAACGGGGTAAGAGGTTAACTTTTTTGCCCATTGGTGAGCTTCTTCCCTATGATAAAAAATAAACGTATCAGGATGTGGAATTTTATTAGCCTTCAACCAATAGGCGAAGTATTTTTTGTTTTCGTAGATCTTGACTTCTAATAAATTAGGGAAAGCGAAATAACCCAAATCCCGAACTAAAACTTCCAACCTTTCGTCGTAAAGAATTTTAAAAGGCATGGTTAAACCTGCTGGTCGGGTTAAAAGAAGTTTTGTGGGAACAGCTAAAATTTGTTCGAGCCAGTCAGCTGAACTTATGTCTATAACAACATAGTCCAAGTTAATTTTTTCACAAGCAAGTCGCCATTTGAGGTCAGAATCAGCAATCTCATTTCTGAGAATGATAGCAGTAGGATTAGCAGGCATTTGATTTCAAAATTAAATCAAAAAATAGAGGATTAGAAAATCGATGCCAAAAACCTTCATTTTGTTGTAGTGAAATACTATTTAAAGTTGATTTATATGCTTGCTCATCATAGATTTCCCAAATCTTGACGTCTATTCCCTCCACTCGATTTTTTATCCAATCGGCATACCATGTGCCATAAGAAAAGGATGGATAATTTTTGATTTTTTGCACCTTTTTCTGGTAAATTCGTTTGGCTGTGTAGTAAATAATTCCTTTGGTGTAATCCACAGGAGCGTAACCATTTGAAAGTTCAAATTGCATCAAATCTGGAAAAAGTCGGGAAATCAAATAACAGTAAAGTTTAGGGTGTTGTAATGCTACAAAACGCAAATTTTCTTTTCTAAGGAAATGATGTTTAGTCGCACACAACGTTTCAATGTATTCATCTATTAGGAATAGCGGAACAACTTTGGGAACAAAGTGATTGTAAATCCGAAGATCTTGACGGTGGTGAATATTTCCAACCAATTCATTGACAAAAAAGAACTTATTATTCCGTTTATTTTCGCTCATCCAAGGAAGAGATTCTATGCAATCGTAAATTTCATTGATATCTATTTTCTCAGGTCTTAGAAAATACCGTTTCATTTCCTTGTTAACAGCCTCTTTCATACTTAATTTACCTTCATTCACATTTTCAAATAGGGGAGAAGCGAAGTAGTCGTTGTAAGATAGTCCACGGATGTTTTCTCCTCCTAAATGTCCAGTGAAAAGCACTTCAATTTTTTCTTTTTCAAGTAGTTCCGCAATTGCTGCGGTTCTGTGAGCGCGATGTAAATGAGCATTTCCACCATCAATTTCAATGGTTTTATTTATCCAATGTTCATACCATTCAGCCGTTGGCGTTTTGGCAGCAACATTGTAGTGTTTAAGTCCGAAGTGCTCGGCAATTTTTCTCGAAATTTGAATGTCGCGATTGCGTTCGTCGCCGTAGGTTACACAAATTGGTTTTACTCCAAAATGAAGAAGTGCGGCTAAAACAACACGAGAATCAAACCCTCCAGTTAAAGTTATCGCTACTTTTCCGTCACCTGAAAGATGAAGAGTTTCAGAAATTATATGCTTAATGACGTGCAGAATATTAGATTCATCCTTAGAAACAGGGGCTTGTGTGATTTTTAACCATTCATGACTTTTTGTAATAGGAAAATCTATATATCCCGTTACGTCGTGATGAAAAAAACTAAAGAGGGCTAGGTTGAGAGGGTTGATTTGCACGTTTTTGTAGTAGTTTGAGTTTATACAAATAAATAGAAAATCCCATTAAAGAACCTAACATAAGTAATATGTATCCGCGAAGATTTACCCCTTGCATCGTTCCTCCAATTGATAAAAACGCCTGAACACCAACAAGGGCAAGACAGGTAGCAAAGACTTCTCGTATTAACGGAGAATCATTGAGCTTCTTTTTTAAACTTCTCACTTGTTGAATTATTCGAAAGTACACCGCCAAAAACAAAGTTAGTCCTATCAATCCAGCTCCACCAAGCATATTCATGTAATCCACATGCAACATTCGCTCCCTACCCATAAAATCTTTTTTCATGAATACGTTAAAGCCAAACAAGGTTCTTTTTAAACTTATAAAGGTTTCTTCTACTGTAAACTTAATTTCAAGTAAACGACCTTCACTTTCATTGTCCTGAAGCTGGTCAACCGTCATTGATACTCTGCTTTGTCGGGCTTCAAATCGTTTTTCAATAATGGGTAAAAAATAGGGAGAGGTCAACATTAGGGCAATTAAAATTACAGGCAAGGCTTTTATTAATCTTGTTTTATACGGGGTGTAAAGAGTGTAAAGGGTGAATCCTAAAGTTGTTGCCAAAATTGCCGATCTTTTCATTCCCAAAGCAATTGCGATAACTCCAATCAAAAGTACTACCAACGCTATTGTTTTGTAACGAGCATTTTGTTCTAAACGGAGATAAAGCGGAATTCCCATCACAAAAATGGCGATAGACTTAGTGATGTTTACTCCAGACTCACCGAAAAATACGGAATCGTCTTGATAGCTCCTCTCTCCAATTTGAAAAACATTGGAATAAGCAAAATACAACAGGATAAGCACTAAACAAATCAAAATAGAACGAAGCAAATAAAGCATGTTATTGGCATTTTTAATGTAATGAAAGCCAACAAGTAACATTAAACTATTGATTGCGAACTTATTGAAAATATAAAATGATACCGAAGGTTGATCCGCAAACCAACATAAAACGAAAATGTAAAAGGTGTAGATTACAACAAGTGAAGTTTGTACGTTCATTTTGTAACGCGCTATCAAGAACCAAACGAGATAAAGCGTTAAATACGCGCCTCTCAAAATACCAGGATTCAATCCGCCTGGGAAAAAAGGAGTTGCGATGGAAGTGGTTACGTTCAAAATAGGAATAATCAAAAACAGCAAAAGTTCGAAAGAAATTTTTTGCTTATTAATGATTGTTTTTTTCATCCTTTAATCGAAGTTTTCGGTTAGGTTTAGGGTTTTCAGATAATTGGTCGTAAAGGTAGGCGATATTTTCGTAAGGATAATTACTGATTTCATGTGCTTCAACACGCCAATATTCACATTGTATGTCTAAATTTTGTCCAAGTATTTCGAGATTATAAAGTGCAGAAGAATAGAATGTAGCGAATACTTTTGGTGCAAAATTCTCTTGCATTAATATAAACTCAAGCGGAAAGTCAAATTGTATAACTTCCCAAGTTTTTGGTATATAATCAAGTGTAGTTGAACGGTGTGGAAGATATTTAAACGTTAATCCTTGACTTTTATAGAAATCAGAAATTTCGTTTATTCGATTGACATAATATTCTTTCGTCATCATTTTCTGAAAAATTAATGGTTGTCCAATGAAATAGACTTCATTTCTAATTTCGAGATTATCAACCATTTTGGATAAATGCAAATAGCTATGCTCAATAACCTTTTTTTCACTTTTCATAAAGTTAAGGTTGGTATAAAAAGTTATTTTATTCCAATTTATTTCAAACTTTGGTTGAAGTAACAATTTTTCAATTTTCCCGCTTTTACTCGATAATAAGTTGACTTTTAATGGTTTAATCTCAAAAGGCTTAAGATGGTTTATCGTTGCAAATCCATCGTCTAAAAGGTGAAGATGGTTTTTTAAATTATGATGAACGTAGAAAAACCACGTTGAATTTATATTTCCCCAAAAAATCTTGTCACTTTCTTTAATTTGTCTAAGAATACTGTCTAACGTCCTTTTTCTTCCCCAAATAGACAGCGCATTCATGAAGCTATTGTTCTTGTTGGCAGCAAATGGCTCCCAAATGAATTCAATACTCGTCCAATATTGTTTTTTTATAATCGATTTAAGTTGATGAATTGTTTTGTGGTAATCACTTAAGAGAATTAAATGGTGTTCCTTCGATTCAAATCGATTTTCTAAGTTTGCCTCTAACGCGTTTATGTATTGAAGTGGTGTTCTTACGAAGTAGTAGGTGGACATATTCAAGTTTTATTCGGGTGGGTTGAACGATTGAAAAGATTTTCTTCGGATTATTTCCAATCGTCTGTTTTTACAAAGACTTCCTTCTGGAATATTTTGATCTATATAAGTTAACGCATCAATCAAGCAGTCTTTACCAATTTTAACTCCTTGTAATATAAAGGAATTCGCCCCAACAAGACAATTTTTTTCAATTACAACATTTCCACTAATACAGGCAGTAGGATTCACAATTACATTATCAAAGATGACCGAATCATGTCCTATCGACGCTTGATAATTAATGATGCAATGTTTACCAATTTTCACATTTTGGGTAATTACCACATTTGCGCCAACATAACAACCTTCACCAAGAACACTTGTGTTAGAAATTACTGCCGTTGGATGAACGATTGTAGATGGTGAAATTCCCAATTCATGAATAACAGACAACATCTTACTTCTTAATTTATAATTCGAAAAAGCAAGAATATATTCACATTTATCCAATCGGGTGAATTTCTCCAAATCCATATCGCGTATAAAAGGATATCTTTCTGGTTCAACTTCTCTATTTCCAATAACTAATAAGACTTCATGAAACTTTTCTTCGTAAAAAGATGTAACTGTTTCGAAAATATCCAAAGCAGTACTTGTACCTCCAAAGATTAAAAGTTTCATATTTTTTTGAGGAGTTTGTTTTTAAACGTGTTTTGTAAATCTTTAGTCGTACTCATCACATAGAGCAAGCCTTGATTTCGGGTGAGTAAGCTAAATGCAAGAAATACGAGAATAAAGACCACTGAATACCCAAGTTTTGTTGAAAATTGAATTAATTCTAGCCATTCAAAAAACAAAATAGCTGGAACCAAAGGTACAAATCCCATAAATAGTTCATAGAAATGCCTTCGCATCGACAGGTTAGAATGGGTCTTTAGCATAAATACATTCAATATTGTAACCAAGAAATTTGAAATCACCCAAGTTACTGTAAACCACCATATATCGTTGTAATAGTAAGCGAAACCAAAGGGGAACAAACCAATAATCTTCTTGAAATTGCTGAAATAAAAGTTTTCTTTCGCCTTCCCTTTGCTCATCATAGCATTCCACATCAAAGAATTTAAAGGAATATTACAACTCGACAAAATCAAAATTTGGAAGATTGGAATTGTTGCAGTCCATTTTTTACCGAAGAGTAAAGGTATCAAATCCGCACCCATGAAATAGAGAACGCCTGTGAGCAAATAACTCAATAATGCAATGATGGAGAACATTCTAAAGTAAACATTCTCGTAGGCTTTGTGGTCATTTTTTAATTGTGAAAGTATTGGAAAAAGTACACGTATGATAGAGGACGATGAATATTTGGTTACAAAATCTTTCAGAGTTGAAGCTCTTGTGTAGAAACTAACAGTGAGTGGAGAAAACAATTTAGCCAGTAATAGCACGTCCAATCTTATGAAAATATTGTTTAATACTCGTTCAAAAAAGGCGTAAATACTGAAACCCATTAATTTTTTAACCTCTGAATAGGAAAAATAAAAAGAAGGTCTCCATTCAGTTGTACTCCAAAGCATTACGGTTCCAATAACGGCAAAAGACAAAGTTTGAACTACAAGACTGTAAACTCCTAACCCGTAAAACGCTGCCATAACTCCCAAAATTCCGCTAATTATAGAGGCAGAAAAGGAACGAACTGTTTGTTTTTTAATCTCTAAGTTCTTGTTGAGAATGGCATTTTGAACCCGATTAAAGGAGTTGAATAAAAACATTAAGGACAACCATCGTGTCAAATTTGTTACTTCAGGACTATTGTAAAACCCACCAATCAATGGTGCTGCAAAGAAGGTTATTATGGTTAGCGTTGCGCCGGCTATAATATTGAATATGAAAATTGAACTATATGTTTTGTCGGTATTCGAATCACTTTGAATGAGTGCGGCAGAAAACCCAACGTCAATAAATACGGTGGCGATGCTTATAAAGGCCATTGCCATTGCAACCAACCCAAAATCTTCAGGGTCAAGCAATCGGGCAAGAAAAATAGAAACGACAAAGGTGCTTCCTTGGTTCATCATTTTACCAAGAACGTCCCACGAAAAGGCTTTTAATGTCTTGTTTCTAAGTGTGCTCAATGTATTTTTTTTCTAACAATAATTCGGCAAATTCCCAGTCAATTGGTTCGTCCAAATCAACGGAATAAAGTGTTGGCATTTCGTATTTTTTAATTTTTTCAAATTCACTAAAAGCTTTTTTGACCAGTAGTTCGGTGTGGAATAAATAAAATGCGCCGTTGTATTGGTAACAGGTTGGAACCGCCTGTCGGGAAGTGAAATGTCCTATTTTAGAAGGGTTTAAAAATCCATTTTCGTCCTCTTCAAAAAGTGTAAAATAGGGATTTGCTTTGGATTTAATAACACTTACCACCATGTCAATCTCATTTGAAAATAGGCTTAACACAGCCTCAAAATCAACTTTTCTTCGGAAAGGGGAAGTGGGTTGAAGTAATAAAATATATGCGGGCTTGAAATAGAAATTTGTCCATTTTTCAATGGCATCTAAAATGACATCTCTTGAGGATGCGGTGTCTGATGATAAATCATTTGAACGTAAAAATGGAACGTTCAATCCATAGGATTTTCCTATTTCAATAAGATTTTCACAATCTGTGGTCAAACAAATATTTTTAACTGGAAAAAAAGCTAAAGCACTTTCTATTGTGTAAGCAAGCAGAGGTTTTTTACCCAAGATTTTTCCATTCTTACCTGGAATTCCTTTCGAGCCTTTTCGCGCAGGAATAACCACCAAACACTTCGACCAATCTATTCCCATAAATTCAAATGTTTTATGTCTTCATTTGCGCGTTTGTAATCCTCATGTTGACCGATATCGAGCCAATAACCGTTGTGTACGTAGGTGATAACTTTTTTGTTTTGACGAAGAAGTTCCTCTATAAAGTCAACGGCAGTGAAAAAAGTATTTTTAGGGATCAATTTTATCATTTCTTTTTTGAAAAGGTACATTCCTCCGTTAGCAAAATAAGTATAGGTTGGTTTTTCAGAAAGACCTTTAACGGTATCATTTTCAGTTGATAGTATAGCATAAGGAACATTAATAGAGTAGGGGATACTCAAAACGCTTAAGTCTGCATGTTGGTCAACAAAGTCTATGAAAAAGTCTTCTAAATTAACATTGGAAAGTAAATCTGAATTTGAAACTAGCAGATAATCATTGGGGAAATTATCGATTAAACTTAAAGAACCAATAGTTCCCAATGGTTCATTTTCTTTAATAGTTGAAATTGCTAATTCAGAATTACTGTTTTCATTTGCGAAAATTTCCAGTTGCTCACCAAGATAATTAATTGACAAACAACAATTCTTAACCCCGAAACGTTGCAATAACTCGAGGTTGTATTTCAGAATAGGTTTGCTACCAATTTGAAGTAGTGGTTTTGGGGTGTTTAAGGTTAAAGGTTTTAATCTTTCACCTTTTCCACCTGCCATAATTACCGAAAAAACGGGAAGTTCATTTTGTTTAAATCGAAAATTGATGAGGTCGATAATTTGGTGTTCATCATCTACAATGGGAATAATTCCAAATTTATTTTGGCGATACGACTTTATTTCTTTGGCAAAGAAGATTGATTTTTGGATAAATTTTGGTTGCTTAAAACATACCTCCTCCACTTTGTCCTCCATATTTTTTCCCGCAAGTAAACCTCTTCGAATATCTCCATCCGTTAGTGAACCTACAAGTTTAGAATTTTCATCAATCACAAATAAAATTCCATCTTGCGCTAACTCATTTATGCGTTGCATCGCTAATCGGATACTTTGTTTTGACTCAATGAGGTGAAGCTCTAACTTATTCATTACAAAGTAGATTTAAAATTTTTGACACTGCATTTTTTGGTTTGTATCGATCCTTTCCTTCGTAGGTTTTTCCCACAAATTTCAAATAATTCGCAACAATCAATTGATGGTTAAATGGGATGTTCACGACATTTTCATTTGCTGTTCTTCCTTTTTGTCGATCACCTAAATTGATAACAAACTTTTTGAAATACGCTGATTCTAAGATTCCACTTGAAGTATTTCCCAACATTAATTCAGAAAGTTCAATTGCCGAAAAGTAAGACTGTGTTCCAAGATTTTCTATGGTAATCACCTTATCGTTTCCTTCCTTTAGTTTTCGAAACATTTCTCTAAACATGGTACCATTTGTATCAGCATTAGGAAGTGTAACTAAAATTTGGTGTACCGCTGAAATTTCTCTGAGTGCAAGAAATAATTCCTCTGCGAAATACTGATTTTGTTCAAAAGCTACTGTTTCGGGGTGTGCGGTGACCAAAATGAAGGGATTTTCTTCATTCAGTCCCCACTTTTCACAAAAGGTTTTTCGATTTAATAGTTCTATTTCTTTAAGATTCAACAAACTCAAAGAACCCACCACTTCTATTTTTTCAGATGATGTAAGTTCTTTTACTCTTTCCGCTGATTCTGGAAGTGCTACAAAATGCAAGGACGAACAATGTGTGATTTGATCACGAAACACGTTGTCAATTGCACCTAGTGTCTTATCGCCGCCATAAAAATGTGCATAACGAATTCCAAAGGGTAAACCAGCGACAACAGCGGCTGCCATTTCAAATCGATCGCCTAAACATAAAACCCATTTAAAATCCCGATTTTTTTGCCAAAATTCCCCAAATTGCTCCACTGTTTTTGCAAATGTGTTGACAATGTCTAAAGGTTCGTCTCCTGAGAAAGGTGTCTTGATTTTAACATTAACAGTAAGTCCGTCAGCTTCAATTGATTTGTAGGTTTCTCCAAAATTAGAATCAGTGTGAGTTCCAAAAGCAATTATTGTAAGATTAAACCTTGAGTCTTCGTTCAAGGCAAGTAAAACTGGTCTGTAATAACCATAATCCGCACGTGAACTTGTTAAAACGGCAATATTTATTGGATGTGTGTCCATGATAACTTGGTTCCTTTAGGGATGGATATACGGGTTGATTTTCCAATTATTTTTTCTACATCTATTGGCGAAATTCCGTCACCAGGACGTGTGAAGGTCAAGTGCTCGATTTCAATGGTTTTACCTTCTTCGAGGTCACAAGCGGCATGAATGCTTTTTCTTGCAACAATTCTGTTTTTTAATTCACTTTCAGTTGGTTCTTTTTTTCCGCTTCCAGAAATGGCAATTTCAATATTTCTTATGGATTGAATCATTTTCTTTAGAGGTTGAGGCTCCATCGAGGCTACATGATCTGGTCCAGGCATAGAGCAATCTAAAGTGAAGTGTTTTTCAATCATTGTTGCTCCAAGTGCCACAGCAGCTAGTGGAACGGCATCACCAATTGTATGGTCTGAATAACCGATTTTAACCTTGAAATACTCTCCGAGGTGTAACATTGCTTTCAGATTGACCTCGTTTAAAGGTGCGGGATATTCAGTTGTACAGTGTAATATGGTTAGTTGTTCAGGAGTTAAACCATTGTTGTAAAGTGTGTTAACTGCAAATTCAATTTCCTCTAAAGTACACATGCCAGTAGAGAGAATAACTGGTCTTTTAAGTTTAGCAATTGCCGTTAAAAGTGGAGCGTTCGTAACTTCTCCAGATGGGATTTTCAAGTAATCCAATTTCATCGAACCCAAAAAGTCCAAACTTTCAAAATCAAAAGCAGTAGATAAGAAACCAATTCCAATCTCTTTACAATAGCTTTCAATACGTCGGAAGGTATCAAAAGAAAGTTCCAATTTCTTGACCATTTCAAATTGACTATCGTGTTCACCATCATTTGCAATTTGATAGGCAGCTTTTGGTGCTTCTTTAGAAATTAGATTTTCAGTTACGAAAGTTTGAAATTTTACGTAATCGGCTCCAGCATTTTTAGCTGCTCTGACCAATTCTAGAGCTATATCTTCACTTCCATTGTGATTGACGCCGGCTTCTGCGATTACAATGACTTTCTGCATTTATAGGTTAAGGTTAGTAAGCTAGTTTCGCCAAATTTATAATTACTTGAGATTTGTTTAAACATCTTTTCTTAACTTCTAGTAACATTTTTTTGTTTTAAAAAAAAATCCCGCTCAAGTTTGATACAAGGCGGGAGTTTAAAGTGAACGTATTTTTTGTTTTTAGAATGGCAAATCGTCCTCGTCATCATTTGATGTAATAGCACTTGAAGTTTGAGAAACCGGTTGAGCCATTGGTGCTGCATTGTTGATTGCCATTGGTGAAGGACCTCCAGCAGGCATACCTGTTGGTTGGGCAACTCGCTCAATTCTCCACGCTTCTATGGTGTTGAAGTATTTGATTTCTCCTTGTGGACTCGTCCATTCTCTTCCTCTTAGATTGAAAGAAACTTCAACGTTTTCATTCGGTTGAAAATTATCAAGTAAAGCACATTTATCTTGTGTAGCTTGAAATAAAATATCTTGCGGGTACATAGAAGAGGACTCTGTAACTACAAATTCTCTTTTCGCAAATTTTTCAGTGACTTGTTGAGTGGGATTAATCATTTTGATTGTCCCGGTTAATTTGAACATAAGCTATTATTTAAGTTGTTGTTTATCCGTTATTAAATGAAAGCAAGGTTAACCACGCTTCCTCCAATTTATTTTCAGCCAATAAATTTTGGGCACGACGATGTAATTCTGCTTCCAATTTTTGGGCTTCATCTTCGAAATTAAGAAACAAATCGCTTAACTCCAACAATTTGTATTCATTTACATCTGTTTCGTTTGGAATTTCTTCAATTCCTGCTAATTGCCCAAGGTTGTTTGCTGTAAGAATTTCGCTTTTTAGAAAATCTTGGGGAAGTTGGTCATATCCGATTCCACATGTGGTTATTGGTTTCTTTACTTCAAACATAGAACTCGTGTTTGCTCTACAATACCAATCACCGCCCATTCTTGCAACAAGGTCAATTTTGTGTTGGTCAATCATACCATTCGTATCTAAAACGGCCTCATTGATATGTATGCGCAAAACTTCACAGATGATTAGATTTCCTGCTCCGCCATTTGGGCCTAATTCTACGACTTCATTCACCTTACACTCAAATTGTACAGGTGATTCCTTCACGCGAAAAGGTTTAATTGTTTCAGATTCTAGTGCGGTAAATCCAGCTTTTTCGAATTCGTTTACTCCCGCCGGGTATGGAGAACTAGCCAAACTCATTTGGTGAACTATCTCGTGATTAACCACATTGATAACCACTTCAGGTACAACTTTTACATTGTTGTAGGTGTCTTTTGTTGTATTGCTTCTTCCCGAACGTGCAGGTGAAAAAATTAAAATTGGCGGGTTCGCACTAAAAACGTTGAAAAAACTGAAAGGCGCCAAATTCGGACGACCTTCTGCATCTATTGTTGAAGCAAAGGCAATTGGACGAGGACCAACCGAACCGAGCAAATATTGGTGAAGTTTTGGAACGGGTAATTCTTTGGGATTAAGAGTTAACATCAAGTAAAAAATTGAAAAACAAAGTTAGGCAAAGGAGCTTAAAGAAGTCCATCGAAGCAAGAATTTGTTTAGGTCAAAATTGATTTTATCCGTCGCTTTTTACCAGCAACCCTTCTTTTATTCATTTCAAATTGAGTAATCTTCAATTCTTCATCCGCCACGTCGAACTTCAAATTTTCAAATCAACCCAAATCACCCCTTCGGCTCTAACTCAACGTAAGGAATCAAAATCTCTTCAAGAGAAATACCTCCGTGTTGGAACGTTTGACCGTAATAATGCACGAAATGGTTGTAGTTATTAGGATAAACAAAGAAATCTTGTTCACGAGCAAAAACAAAATTGGCTGAAAGCTTAAGTGTTGGCAAAAATGCCTCCTTTGGTTGGTTTACCTCAAAAACTTCTTTTGCGTTATAACTTAAACCGCGTCCGGCTTTATAGCGAAGGTTGGAGTTTGTGTTGCGTTCTCCAACAATTTTCACTGGATTGGTAACTTTCACTGTTCCGTGGTCTGTTGTGATAATCAATTGAATACCTGCTTCAGCAATTTTTTTGATTATGTCGAGTAAAGGAGAATGTTCTAACCAAGAAACAGTTAATGAACGATAAGCCGCTTCATCATCTGCCAATTCTCGGATAACTTCCATTTCTGTGCGTGCATGTGAAAGCATATCAACGAAGTTATAAACGATAAAATTCACGTCGTTATCCTTCCATAGATGAAACTGATCGGCTAATTTCTTTCCTGCTTCGTGTTGGGTAATTTTATTGTAAGACCATTTTACTTGTTTACCCAAGCGCTTTAAATTGGCTTCTAAAAAATCTTTTTCGTGTAAATTTTTTCCACCTTCATCATCCTCGTTTTTCCAAAGTTGAGGGAAGCGTTTTTCAATTTCTGAAGGCATTATCCCTGCAAAAAAAGCATTTCTTGCGTAGTGTGTCGCAGTAGGTAATATGGAAAAAACGATTTCCTCTTTTCTTTTCGTGAAATACTTACCAAATATTGGTTCCAACATCTTCCATTGGTCATAACGCAGGTTATCAATAACTAAAACTGCTGTCTTGCGGGTTCCGATGTAAGGCGCTATTTTCTCTTTGATGACATTATGAATAAAATCAGGTGCTTCTTTCGGGTCGGCCATCCAATCCAAATAATTGTCCTCAATGAAATCACAGAATAGTTTGTTTGCCTCCTTTTTTTGCATGTTTAGAATTTCGCGCATTCCTGCATCCTCTACTTTGTCTAATTCCAATTCCCAAAAAACCAATTTCGCATACAAATCTTTCCACTCCTCGGCGTCAAGTCGTCCATTGAGTTGCATTCCTAATTGACGAAATTCTTGTTGGTAATTAGCATTTGTTTTTTGGGAAACAAGTTTGGAATGGTCGAGATTCTTCTTGATACTTAGCAAAATCTGATTGGGGTTTACTGGCTTGATAAGGTAATCAGCGATTTTACTCCCAATTGCTTCTTCCATTATATGTTCCTCTTCACTTTTTGTAATCATCACCACGGGAACATGAGGTCGTTTTTCTTTAATTCGGCTCAAGGTTTCCAAGCCACTTAATCCGGGCATATTTTCATCCAAAAAGATGATATCGAAAGTGGTTTCTAAGACTTTGTCAATCGCGTCTGCACCGTTTGTCACAGAGGTAACAGCGTAACCTTTTGATTCCAAAAAAAGTATATGTGGTTTGAGCAATTCGATTTCGTCATCAGCCCAGAGAATTTTTGCTTGCATAATAAAAATTAGAATGTTGAATTTAATTAAAATCTGACCGTGCGACCCAACTTAAACCGCAACAACAAGAAGAAAATTGTAAACGACCCGGTGTATGGTTTTATTTCCATTCCAAACGAAATAATTTTTGATGTTATTGAACATCCTTACATGCAACGTTTGCGACGAATTATGCAGTTGGGATTGAGTCATTTGGTTTATCCAGGGGCAATTCACTCTCGATTTCATCATGTTTTAGGAGCGATGCACTTGATGTCGCAGGCAATCGCAACGATTCGTAGAAAGGGGCATGAAATCACTGAAGAAGAAGAAACGGCTGTACAATTAGCCATTTTACTACATGATATTGGTCACGGTCCTTTCAGTCATGCCTTAGAATACGATATTGTTTCCAGTGTGAGTCATGAGCAGATTTCCGCTTTATTCATGGACAAGTTAGCAGAAACTTTTGGTGATGACCTTAAACGTGCAGCTTTAATCTTTAACGATACATACTCAAAGCCATTTCTTCATCAATTGGTTTCCAGTCAGTTAGATATGGATAGGCTTGATTATTTGAATCGCGACAGTTTTTATTCAGGTGTTTCAGAAGGAATCATTGGCAGCGACCGTTTGATTGAAATGATAAATGTCCATGACGGAAATTTAGTGTTGGAGGAAAAAGGAATTTATTCGATTGAGAAATTCATTGTTGCCAGAAGGTTGATGTATTGGCAAGTTTATTTACATAAAACGGTAGTTTCGGCGGAATACATGCTAATTCATGCTTTACGTCGTGCAAAACAATTAACCAAAAATGGTCATAAACTTTTTGCTAGTCCGGCTCTTCGACTTTTTATGGAAAAAGATGTGACTTTTATGGATTTTAAAAATGACCCAAGTATTTTGGAGCAATTTGCAGCGCTCGACGATTACGATATTTTGGGCGCAATAAAAGTCTGGCAAAACTATCCCGATAAAGTGTTGTCTTTCATTTCTAAGTCAATCGTAAATCGCAAATTGTTCAAAATTGAAATTTCCCGCGATCCATTTTCGGAAGACCGAATTATCATGGAAAAAGAAATTATCCGAGCTCAATTAGGTTTAAAGGAGGACGAGTTAGAATATTTTGTTTATACGGACACGCTTACAAATAAAGCCTACAATCAACACAAACAAAACATTAATATGCTGATGAAAAATGGTGAAATTATTGACCTTTCAAAAGCATCAGACAATTTGAACATATCTGCTCTAGCTCAACCCGTTGAGAAATATTTCTTGTGTTACCCTGTAAATCTTTAACACAAAAGAGACAAATAGGAATTTTAACTAATTTGGGTTCTACTGCGAAACAAACCGATACCTTATGTATCCCTCTTGTCGAACTGGTGCTTTGTCTGAAAAATTAAATTTTGAAATTCCGGCATATTTTAATGCCTGTTCCCGCATACAGGATGTAGCGTTAGTGGTTCTACTTTCATCAATTGACGAACCAATAACTCGTCCCGTTTTATCAACACTTACCAAAACTACCACCGTTCCAGAAGACCCGTGTCCGCAGGTATAGCCTGGATTTCGAATGTGCCAATTGTTGTTTTCAAATGCAGTTCTTCCAGTCAAACTAAAATCCACCATCACATCTCCTGCATACTGATTTGATTTTCCTGAGTTGCTTGGTTGATTATTCGTTGATTTTTCCGTTTGAGTGGTCGTTTGATTTTTTTTTCGTTCCTCCATTTCTTTTTGGATACGTTCTCTTTCTTTAGCGCCACCAGCCTCCTCAAACAGTTTCTTCTCAAAATCTTTTGCAGATTGAACGGGATCTTTCACTCCAGATTGTACGTTTTCTGACCAATTTTCTTTTGACCTTTTGCGAGAATCATTATTATCTCGAGCAATATTCCTTACTTCACCGCCAGCATCTTTCGGAACTTCAATTTGATCTGGTTTTAAAGTGATTTCTTCGGGGGGTTCTACACGTGAATAATTGTAAAAACGCTCGATGGGAACCAATTCTTGATAGGAAGAAATTTGGAAATACATGAAAATTACAACATAAACAGACAAGGCAGCTATAAGTGCTAAGAAGAAATGCTCAGGTCTGTTTAAAAAAGATTTCATTATTCGTGTTTCAAGTACAATTTTGAACGCAAGTAATAGTACGAGGTCTCACTATCGCCGAATAAAATTAAACAATCTCCATCAAACTTTTGAATAGCGTTGTACTCCACAGGTAAAACCAAATCTCCTTTAATTGAATATAAACCGTATTTGTTGTTGCGTGAAACCAAGAAAAACTGATCTTCAAATCGCTTAATCACAGTGTAATCATTCGGAATAATTTGGCGCAGATTAAAATCAACCATACCTAACATACCGTTTCTTTCCATTAAAAATCCAATTCCTGGTACAGTTTCAATAGCATCAAATTCATAAGGAATTAAAGCTTTTCCTTTGTAATCAACTAAAGCCCATTTTCCATCTTTTGACGCAGGAATAAATGTGGCAACGCCACCAAGATTTTCAAAATTCGGTTTGATGATTTCTTTTCCTGTAAAATCCATTACACCAAACTTCCCCTTTTTTCTAAAAATTGCCATTCCACTGTGGAAGAACCCGTTTTCGAATGCACCTGGGAAATATTCAGTTGCAAAATTGAAAAAAACTTGACCTTTTTCATTCAAGTATATGAGGTTATTTCCTTGGCGTGCGAGAAGCTGTTTTCCAGTGATATCTGGTTTTGAAAAGTCATCATAGATTGCCTCTGTTAATTTTTCTCCTTTTAAGTTCAACAAACCTTTTTTACCCGCAAATCCATATTCTATCAATGAATCCGATACCAAACGAATAGATTCATAACTCGGATTTAAAATAAATTCTGCTTTTTCATTAATGATTCCAAAACCACTCTCCACTTGAACAACAGCAGTGTTTTTGTTGAAGGTGTTTATTTCAAAAAATCGTTTGTCTGAACGAGGCGTTCCGTAAATATCGCAAAGCAAATAACCCTCCTCATTGAACCCTTGAAGCGCCATCCAATTGTTTCCTAAAAGAATTACATCGGCGAATTTTAAGGGTACGATTTCTCGCCCTGAACGGTCAATTACACCAAGTGAATCATTTCGATTGACCACCGAGCGACCGTCAATGAATTCAGACATTTCATCATACTGAAACTCAATTAATGTGACGTTTTTCTTGGTGATAACTCCCCATTTTCCTTTTTTAGAGACAACAGCAATTCCGTCCTGAAAAGGATTAGTTTGCTCGAATTGCGGTGGAATCACTGTCTTCCCTTGCCCGTCCATGTAACCAAAAAGGTTGTTTTTCAAGTAAGGATAGTAGACCTCATTGAAAAGCGCTAAATCTTCGTCCAACTCTTTAATAAAAGGATAGTTTGGGAATTTCTCACGAAAAGCGGCGATTTTTTGGACGGAATAATCCTTTACAAAAAGTTTGTAGATAGTTCTCCAGGCCTCAGCTGCGTTTCGATTGTTAGGATATGTTTTTACAAACTGATGGTATTCTTCAATTGATTTGTTTTTCGAGGAAAGTTCGAAGATTCTATTTTCTGCATCTACAACATGTGGATTTTCGGGGCAACATAACAGAAAAGCTTCAAAATCGGAAATCCTACCTCGTCGTGCAAATTCCTGGTATTGCAATTCAATGAATTCATATTTTGCTCGTTCACTAAAAACCGAGTTAGGGTACTTTATCAAAAATTCATCAAAAGCTTTTGAGCTTGCTTCTTGTTTTGCAGTTGTATATGCTAAGGAGTCACGCCAATACAAAGCATTATCCTTTTTATTTGACCAAGGATGTTCTTTCAAAAAGCGAATAAAATCCTCTTCACGTGCTTGAACTTTGTATTTATCAAAATAAGCATCACTCATTTGATGTTTCAACTTATCAATTGATAAACTGTCCACGCTCCATTTTGACCACTTTTTTCTTTGTTTAGCCTTCGACAGTGACCAATTGCTTTCTGCCAAAAGAATAAACTTGTATGTACTATCTAAATTATTGATAGCTGAAGAAAAATATAATTGTGATAGACCATAAAAAGCCGCTGAGGAGCCTTTTTTGATGCCCTTTCGAAATTGTTTTTCTGCCTCTGCAAAGTTCTTTTTTTGCATAGCCTTAAAACCTTTGTCAATCTTGGACGCAGACAAAGAAAATGGCAAGAAAACAATGGAAAGTCCAAAAAGGAACGATTTTAAAACATTCATTGATTTTTTTTCAATAGTTGTTTTAAGTTTTCAGGTAATTCGCAAACTGGAATAGGCAACATCTTGTGCTTGTTTGCATTATGAAATTTGTTGTAAATGGTAAGCACCTCTTTTTGACGTTCAGAAAGTTCATCATCTCCTTTGTATTCCATTGCCCATTCTAATTCAGGATAACTTGCTCCAATCTGGTCTTCGTCACTACGTCCGTCAGGCCATAGTCCGTCTGTTGGTTTGGCATCAAGAATGGACTGTACAACACCAACTTCTCTGGCAAGACGAAAAACCTCTGTTTTCATCAAATCCGCAATGGGACTAAGGTCAACTCCACCATCACCGTATTTTGTGTAGAAACCAACACCAAAATCTTCAACTTTATTACCCGTTCCGGCAACAAGGCAACCTTGAGACTGAGCAACTGCATATAAAGTTGTCATTCGCAATCGTGAACGAGAATTCGCCAATGATAACCAATTTTCATCTGCGTTAAATGGCATTGTAGCCTCAAATTCTTCAAAAACTTTAGTCAGATTAATTTCAAAATCGATAACATTAGAAAATCGACTTTTAAGGTTTTCGATATGTTCTTTCGAACGCAAATACTCAGCTTGAGACTGACGAATGGGCATATTTAGAAGAATCGTCTTTTTTCCCGTTAAGGCACAAAGAGTGGAAGTTAGTGCAGAATCAACACCACCAGAAATTCCGATTACGAAACCTTGAGAATAGGATTTATCAGCGTAATCAGAAAGCCACGCAACAATATGTGTGATAATATCTTTCAAATTCTTTGTTTAGAACAATAGAGAGATTCTAAATAAAATTTGACTCATTGTGGCTTTATTCGAAAAGTGGAGGGGTTGTAAGTTTGAATCGACCGTAAAAAGAGTTCTTTTATTGTCTTTTCTATCAAGGTATTGTGGAGTGATGCCGTAGTAATATCCTCCTTCTAAAACTAAAGCAGTTGAACCAACAAAATTCCATTCCGCACCAGCGGACAAACCAACAGAACCTTGATAGAAAAACGCTTCTCCAGAAGACTTCATTCCATTGTTTTCTGTCATGTTTCCTGTTCCTAGTACCTGACCATAATCATTGAATTTGTTCGCAACCATAAATGAATTGCGAATCCCAAATTTCCCAAAATATCTAAAATCTCCTATGAAGTCTGTTCTAAACAACAACATTAAGGGTATAGAAACATAAGTTGATTTTTGACTTCTATCAGTTAAAACAAAAACATCTCCACCACTTTGTTCCTTCTTAAGGATTTCAGTGTCAGTGTAGCGGTAATAGGTTGGGACTTTAGAAGTGTATTTGGTTGTAGAAAAATCGAAATCTAAACCTGTTGCAATACCCAAGTTTTTAGAACTTTTAAAAGAACTATGCAACACGATTCCGATACTAAAATTACCCCCTAATCCGTCAGCTTCCATTCGTGTGGTCCCCATAGTGATTAAATTCATACCAAGATTACTTGTCAATCCAGCTTGAACTCTTTTTTCTGAAATATCTTGACTTTGAGCATTTACTGTCATTCCCGACGCTAGCAATACCCCTGCCAACGCAATTTTAAGGTCATTTAATCTTTTCATGTGGTCGGTGTTTTTATGTTACTTTTGGGCAAAAATAAAGATTTAACACATTCAATGCGCTTTTGGTTTTTCTCTCTTCTCATAACGTTTGTTTATATCTTGTCCAGTTGTTCGTCAAATCCTTATGAAATCTCCACGGAAAATGTAAAAAAGGATTGGTCATATTTGAATATTGATTCTATTGTGATGACCTCCTCTGATAGCGACTTGCTTTGTAGAATTTCTGAATGGAAACGTAAGCACCGCGAAGTAATGGACTTTAGTTTTGGTTATTGTTTGGGAATTCCTATTCAACCTGATTCAACCTTTTTAAGAAAAACAAACGATTTTAAAAAGGACAAATACATTAAACGACTCAGTAAATCCATTAATCGTATCGATTTGAATAAAGTCAAATTAGATTTAGATGAAGGAATAAAAAGAATGAAAGTTTTTTTTCCAAAAAAGAAGATTCCTCAAAATCTATTTTTTATAAATGGTCTTTTTTCGGCAAGTGTTTTTTGTACGGAAAAGGAAATTGTTGTTGGTTTGGATAGATATGTTGGCGGACAAGATAAGGTTATCCAAGAATTACCATCACAACAGTTTCATACATGGATTAAAAAAGGAATGGATGTCAGGTTTTTGGAAAGAGATGTTTTTGCCGGTTGGTTAATGACAAATTATTTAGAAGAAACAGATGAAAATTTTGCTTCAGAAATGATTCGATGGGGAAAAATTCTTTTTATCACCAAACAATTACTTCCTAACGAGGATGAAGCAACAATTCTACGTTATTTCCATAATCAAATGGAGTGGGCAATGAATAGCCAAAAGTCGATTTGGAAATTCATGGTAGAGGAGGAGTTACTTTTTAAAACGGATGAAGAAACAAGAGTTCATTTATTAAACGAAGGCCCTTTTTCAATAGGTTTGCCTAAAGAAAGTCCAGACCGAATTGGACAATTTATGGGTTATCTTATCGTTTCGAATTATGCAATGGAAAAAAAGATTGAGTTGAATAAATTGTTGGAGGTACCATACAATGAAATTCTTCAATCATACAAGGCCAAATAAATTATGGAAGATAAAATCACTAAAGAATCTACAATAAAAGTGGATGTTGGTTTAAATGCCAACGGACTCCCACTAGCCATGAAATGGACAGCAACTGATGGTGGAGTTGATAATCAGGCAGCATCCGCATTTTTATTATCGATTTGGGATCCAAAAGAGAAAAATACACTAAAAATTGACCTTTGGACAAAAGATATGACAGTGGAGGAGATGAAGCAATTTTTTCATCAAACCTTACTTACGATGGCCGATACTTTCGAAAAAGCAACAGGAGAACATAATATTTCAGAAGACTTGAGAGATTACTGTTTCCATTTTGCTGAAAAAATGAATATTCTACCTGAATAGATGGTGAATTGGGTTGCACAAAAAATGAAAGTTTCTCTATCCGGTGACAGGAAAGCGGAATATTTCTTTTCCCGAAATGATTTTTCTGTGAATGTTAACGAATTGATTGGGAAGGAAATTCGCTTGTTTTGGAACGGAAACATTTGGTGTCAAGATTGTGGGAAGAAAACGAATAAATCTTTTGGTGAAGGATTGTGTTACAAGTGTTTTCTTACTTCAGCACAAGCGAGTGAATGTATAATTCGTCCTGAATTGTGTCGTGCTCATTTGGGTGAAGGACGCGATTTGGATTTTGAAATGAGAAATCACAATCAACCACATGTTGTTTATTTGGCTGCAACAAATTCAGTAAAGGTTGGTGTTACAAGGGCTTCAAACAGTATAACTCGTTGGTTAGACCAAGGTGCAGCAAAAGCCCTAGTTTTGGCAGAAGTCCCTTACAGACAATTAGCTGGAGAAATTGAAGTGGCTTTAAAAGATTATTTTTCGGATAAGACCAATTGGCAAAAAATGCTCACTAATGCAGCAGGTGATGATACCGATTTGGTGGAGGAGAAATGGAGAATTGCCGAAGAAATGCCAGGGGATTTACAACAATTTTGGTCGGAAAACGATGAAGTTTATGAATTGAATTACCCAGTTTTAAATTATCCTCAAAAAGTAAGTTCAATGAATTTCGATAAGACAAATGAAATTTCAGGGGAATTATCTGGAATTCGTGGACAGTATTTGTATTTGAATGGAAATCAAGTTTTAAATATTCGTCGTCATACAGGCTACGAATTAGAATTGAGTTGGTAATGGAGTTGCGAATACATCGTTTTTTGGATTTGTTCTATCCTTTGTTTTCTAAAATTTTCGATAAGAAAACTTATTACTATGCAGTAGTAGGTGTTTCAAATATGCTGACTGGTTGGGTTTTATTCTTTGTTTGTTATCAATTTATTTTTGACAAACAATTTTTCACACTAGACTTTGGATTTTTTAATTTCACATTTTCACCATATACACTTTCTGCAATAGTTTGCACAATTTACTCGTTCATTTATGGATTTACCTTATTGAAATTTGTAGTATTTACCGAAAGTGAGTTGAAGGGTAGAGTTCAACTGATAAGATATGCGATGAGTGCGGGAATATCAGCAATTTGCAGTTGGGTTTTATTAAAGCTTTTTATTGAAGTTTTTCAGTTTTACCCTTCGATTGCGAATGTGATTGCATCATGTATTGTGGTTGTAATCAGCTATATATTGCAAAGGAAATTCACCTTTAAAAGTTAGAAATGTCTTTGAAAAATCAAATTTTAGAAGAATTGAATGAGTCGAAGTCTGTTTTGGAGGCATTCATTCAGTCTGGTTCAATTGATAAAATTGAAGAGGCGATTTTATTGATGTCCAAAACATTGAAAATAGGAGGGAAGATAATCAGTTGTGGAAATGGTGGTTCAATGTGTGATGCAATGCATTTCGCGGAAGAATTAAGTGGCAGATTTAGAAATCATCGTTCTGCGTATGCAGCAATTTCAATTTCCGATCCTTCGCATATTACGTGTGTTGGCAACGATTATGGTTTCGAATTTGTTTTTTCAAGATTTGTTGAAGCTGTTGGAAAAAAAGATGATGTATTGCTTGCCATTTCTACGAGCGGTAATTCTGAAAATGTACTGAATGCGGCAAAGTCTGCAAAAGAACAAGGGATGAAAGTTGTTGCTTTAACGGGAAAAGATGGTGGTGAACTTGCGAAAATTGCAGATGTTGAAATTAGAGCACCGTTTAGTAAATACGCTGACCGTGTGCAAGAAATACACATTAAGGTAATTCACAATTTAATCTTGGGAATAGAAGAACAAATGGTTTAGAATCTATCTAAAACATACTGGATAAGTGAGTCCATTTCTTCTTTGTAACCTTTGGAAAATTCAAATTTAGGTCGGTTAGCTATTCCCAAACAAATGGTTGTGCAAGCATGACCGAGCCCTCTACCAAGGGCAAAAAGTGCTGAGCTTTCCATTTCAAAATTCATGGTTTTTAGACCTTCGTAGTTAAAGGTTTCTAAAGCAGTATGTATATTACTGATAGGTGTAGCAAGTCGCAGATTTCTTCCTTGAGGACCATAAAAACCAGAACTTGTAATCGTAATTCCTTTATGTGTTTTTTCAGATTCGAAACGCGCTGTTAATTCTTTGTTAGCTGAGACAAAGTAGGGTTGAATGGTTTGTGGTAAACCCATGCAAGAATGTAATTCTTTAGCAACCTTACTTTCAAAATCACTGAAATTTAATTTGTAGAAATGCGCAATATTATCAAGTCCAAGTGCATGAGAGGAGAGTATGTAACTGTGAACATCAATTTCGGGACGAAGAATTCCACAAGTACCAATTCGAACTATTTCAAGTGTGGTTTTTTCAACTTTTTCTGTTCTTGAACTGAGGTCTATATTAAAAATAGCATCTAATTCATTAACTACAATATCGATGTTATCAGTTCCAATACCAGTTGAAAGAACGCTGATATTTTTGTCTTTGTAAATTCCAGTATGGCATACAAATTCTCTGTGTTGTTTTCTGAAATTTACTTCATCAAAAAAAGATGAAACTAGCTCAACGCGATCTTGGTCACCAACAACAATTATTTTTTTTGCAACATTGGCCGAGGTTAATCCAAGATGATAAACTTCTGATTGAGCGTTTAATACTAAATCTGTTGCTGGGTAGAAGGACATTTGCTTTTTAATTAGTCAAACTACCAAACACTTTTGCTAATAAGTCTGTCACACGTGCGACTGGGTCTTTTCTAATTTTGTTTTCCTCTTGTTCGACCATGAAAAATAGTCCGGAAATTGCTCGTTCAGTAACAAACTGATCTAAATCAGGATTTAATTTTTGTCCACCTGAAAATGTCATTGCCTGGTTGTATCGGGTGATAATCGGATTCCAATATTCGGTAAGTTTTACTTTGGATGTAGCTTCTTTAACTTTAGGAGAAAAAGCAGTTACAAGTTTTTGAGTGGTTTGGTCTTTAAGAAATTTTGTTGCAGCACCATTTCCACCATTCAAAATCGCAAATCCATCTTGTACACTCATGTTTTTAATGGCATCTGCAAATATTGGAAGTGCTTCTTTAGTTGCTTCCTCCGCTGCGCGATTCAAAGTGGTTTCAAATTTCTCTACCTGACCTGTTAAGCCCAACTCTAAAGCTTTTTCTTTCACTTTAATAGCATCAGGAGGGAAAGGAAGACGAATGTTGTTGTTCTTTAAAAATCCATCCGTTACCGAGGTAAGATTAACACTGTTTTTAATGCCAACACTTAAAGCTTCTTTAAGCCCTGAAATTACTTCTTCATTTGAAAGCTTAGGCGTGGTATTGGTACTAGCTGTCCCTACGCCAACTCCAGCTACTTGTTCAAGAATGTGGCAAGAAACCACCGACATGGAAATTGCAAAAATTAAAATAATTTTCTTCATTATCTTAGAACGTTAAGTGTGCCCATTTTTGTTGTTCGACCATCGGAATTTTTCTCTTTATAAGTCATTTTCCAAGTGTAAGTCCCTTTTTGAACTTTATATCCACCGTAAGTTCCATCCCATTCAACGAAAGGATCATTGCTCTCCCAAATTTTTTCTCCCCAACGATTGAATATTTCAACTCTAAAATTCATAATATCAATTCCTTCAATATGAAATTTCCAAGTTTGATTATGTTCGTCATTGTCGGGTGTAAACGTATTTGGTATATACAGTAAAACCTCAGATTGAACGATTAAATCAACAATCATTGTATCTCTACAACCTTGTGGGGAAACAGCAATTAATTGAATTGGGTATATACCTGTTTGACCCTCTGGAAAGTTGAAAGTTGAGGATTCGCCTGTTGGATCAAAGGAAATGGCATCATTTGATGACCATAGTAAATTTGCCACTTCTCCAGTTGAATTGCTGTTTGCCGTAGTTACAGGTTCAAACCATGAAACAGGATTCTTAGTAAAAAGGAATGAAGCCTCAGGGACTGGGTCAACTTGAACAATGTTTGTAAATGTATCGGTAACTACGCAACCGTAAATTGAGGTAACAGTCATTACAACATCATAAATGCCAACTGCAGGAATATTTGCTAATAAACTTTCTGAACCTTGAACTAAATAATTTGAACCGTTAGAGAAAGTATATTGAGTGGTTGCAATTGCAGTTTGATTGGTTGAATTGTTCGAAAACATAAATCGTCCAGGAGCACAATCGCGGTATTTATTTGGGGCAACATTAGGAACGATAGGTGCTCTTCCAATAACATTTACACATCTTTCAGCTACTGGTGAACCACATTCTTCGGAAAGTGTTAAACAATATTGATTATTTCCAACAGGAGGGGTTACTGTTATTGAACTTCCAGTACCAACTACTTGTCCCGCAAGTCTCCATGTATAGGTGTAGGGAGTAGAACCTCCTGTACCATTTGCATTTAAAGTAATGCTTCCTCCTTGACAAACTGCTGTGTCAACCGGAAAAACAGGAATACTCAACGCATTCGGTTGTGTAAGGTTGAAGTTTAAGGTTTGCGTACAATTGTTGACATCTGACACAATAACGGTATTAGCACCTGGAGGTAAGTCATTGACAACATTGGTCGTTTGTGCTGAGTTATTCCATGCATAACTATAAGGTGGGGTACCTCCAGAGGCATTAATGCTCGCACCACCATTATTTGAAGCATGACAACTTATATTTGTTTGGCTGGCAATAGATGCCTGTAATGCTGGTAGTTGTGTAACTGTTGTATTAACTACTCCTATACAGTTGCCTCCAGCATTAATTGTACATGAGTAAATACCAGCGGTTAAGTTAACTGCTGTCTGAGTCGTCTGACCATTACTCCATATATAAGTTGCGATAGGTGAAGCTGGATTTACTACCGCAGTTGCAGTTCCTGTCGCAGTTCCAGCGCACAAAATTGTAGTTGAAGTTGCAGAAAATGTAACAGGTTGATCAACAACTGTTCCAGAACCTGATGCGACACAACCATTTCCATCAACAACGGTAACTGTGTACGTTCCAGCAGCAAGATTATTGATAGTTTGAACGTTTCCTCCTGCGTTTGACCAAGTATAAGTTAATGGTGCAGCGGCTGTCGTAGGAGTAACTGCTGTCGCTGTTCCAACACTTTGTGTACATGCATCATTTGTAACTTGAACGTTAACTGTAGGGTTTACAACTGTAACCCAAGTTGTATCAGATATGGATCCCGCATTACCAGTACTGCATCCTGCCCTAAGAAAATAACCAGTTGTTCCAGCGGGAGGTGTGGGAATGTTTAATGTTCCATTGTTATAAGGAAAAGTTTGTCCTGCTGTATTAGCCCATTGCGCTACAGGTGTAAATCGTCTTGCGTCATTGGTAGTCGTCCATTGAGAAGAATTTCTTCCTGGAACTACAACTGCAACGTTTCCTGCAAGGTTGTGAAGACCGTGGGTAGCAGTTCCTCCTGCCCATCCAGTACAGTTTGGCTTATTCATCATAAATGTCTCAACAACATTAGATGTTTCGTATAAAACAATTTGGAACGTACCAAAAGTTGAAGTACATGAAAACATTGGTACGTTATTCCAGGATACAACAAGTCTTCTATTTGGAGCTGTACCTAAAGTTTGGTATCTGATATAAGGACCACCTGAACCTGTACCAGGGTGCCAATCTTGCCAGGGAGCCATGATACAATTTTTCGGAACTGAAGCAGCCGTTGAGGGGATTTGCGCCGATGTAAAGGCGGTGGTTTGTCCAGCAGTAAAACCAACCCATCCATTACTTCCAATGTAAAACTGAGTGTATGTATTTCCGAAAAAACAAAAAGAAAAACCTATATTTTGTACAGGAGAAACAGCATCATCAGACAATGTGATAGGAGTACCTTGATTGAAGGGATTCGGGGCGTAAGGAATGGTGGTAATCAAATAAGGGGCAGTACCAGCTCCAGCCCCACCTCCTACACTGTTACAATCGTTAATTGTTACACTTTGACCAGGACAAACAGTTACATCCTGTCCAAGACATACCGTTGCGTTAGTTTGAGAAGTAATTGTTGTTTTTACAGAAAGTAATATAAATAAGGAAAAGAAAAGATTTTTCATTCTTAAAATTAGTGTGCAAAGATAAACGTTTGTTTGTTTAAAAAGGTTGCCGAAAAAGTCATTCTTGTGTTAACTTCGGGTGTTATGAGATTATTCGAAAGCTTTCTTTCACAAGTTTTAACATTTAGAATACTTTTGCATCAATTCAATCAATCAACGCATTATGAATAAATTAGACATGTTCATGCATTTAGTAAGTAATAAAAATGCACATGAACCAGAATTTTTACAAGCAGTGAAAGAAGTTGCTGAAGTGGTAATTCCGTTCATTGAAAACAATCCCAAGTATTCGGATTTCAAAATTTTAGAACGCATTGTTGAGCCAGAGAGGACAATTATCTTTCGTGTTCCATGGCTAGATGACAAGGGGGTAGTTCATGTGAACAGAGGTTATCGTGTTGAATTTAATTCGGCAATAGGTCCTTACAAAGGAGGGCTGCGTTTTCATCCATCTGTAAATTTATCAATTTTGAAATTTTTAGGATTTGAACAAATATTCAAAAATGCTTTAACCTCCTTACCAATGGGTGGAGGTAAAGGTGGTTCTGATTTCGATCCTAAAGGAAAGTCCGATAATGAAGTAATGAAATTTTGCCAATCGTTTATGACCGAACTTTCTCGTCATATTGGTCCAAACACCGATGTGCCAGCTGGAGATATTGGTGTTGGAGGACGAGAAATTGGATTTCTCTTTGGTCAATATAAAAGATTACGCAATGAATTTACGGGTGTTCTAACCGGTAAAGCTCCTGGTTGGGGTGGGTCACTGATTAGACCCGAAGCGACGGGATATGGTTGCGTTTATTTTGCTCAGGAAATGTTAAAAACGAAAGATGAGTCATTTGAAGGAAAGACAGTATCCATTTCTGGTTCCGGAAATGTTGCACAATATGCTTGCGAAAAAGCGACACAATTAGGGGCAAAAGTGTTAACTCTTTCCGATTCGGAAGGGTATATATTTGATTCAGAAGGAATAGATGCAATTAAATTGGCCTGGGTGATGGAATTGAAAAATGTCAAAAGAGGAAGAATTTCTGCTTATGTTTCTCAATTCCCTAATGCTTCATTTCATGCTGGTAAAAGACCATGGGAAGTGAAAGCAGATATTGCACTTCCATGTGCAACCCAAAATGAACTTAGTTTAGAGGATGCACAATTATTGTTATCGAATGGTGTTTCGTGTGTCGCAGAAGGCGCAAATATGCCTTGTACACCTGAGGCTATACATGAATTTCAAAAATCAAGAATTTTGTTCGCTCCAGGAAAAGCCTCGAATGCAGGTGGTGTTGCAACATCTGGTTTGGAAATGTCTCAAAACTCACTTCGTCTTTCTTGGTCTGCTGAGGAAGTTGATTCTCGATTAAAGTCAATTATGGTTTCAATTCATGAGGCTTGTTTGAGTTTCGGTCGATCTGAAGACGGATTTGTAGATTATGTTAAAGGAGCTAACATCGCAGGTTTTGTGAAAGTTGCTGACGCCATGATTGATCAAGGATTAGTTTAAATTGATTCAAAAAATCTAAAAAACCATTCATTCGAGGGATTTTTTGTTTAGATTTGTTCTAAATAACTGTCGTGAACGAGATTAGTATCGAAAAGTGTGAATTACAACTTTGTTGCTGCGATAAAAAGAAAAAGTGTTGTAAAAAGTACAAGACAAAAGGTTACGCTTGTAAAAAGTGTCCAAAGTTTGACTAAGACTGTAATTTTATTCTGCATAACCTTTATTTGTTTTCGGTTTTATTCTTTTCATGATACCACCTTAAGGGTTTCATTTTCATCTTCCGCACTCATTGATTTTCGTCAAATGGATATTTTTCCAGTTTTGCGACTTGGGTTGGATAAACAAGGCTTTTGTATTCGCTTTGGGGTTGGAAAAAGTTCAAAATCAATCTTTGTTACGTATGGCAGGGATGTTTTACTCGACTTTCACATGGGAAAAAGATTTTTTGAATCATCTTTTGTTCAAGTGGAACCTAATTTTTATATGTCCAAATTATTCGATTTAAGCTCTTTGTCATCGAATTACTTTTTAGGATTAACCACAATTTTCGGTAGGTCGAATCTGTTGTTCTTGAATTCATTTCGAAGTGGAATTAATATTTTTAGAATTGAAAATTTGGTAGGTACAAGTGTGAATTATCAATTCGAGGTCGGTATAAGATATGTTTTCTAGATTAATTCTCTTCTTTTTAATTGGTTGTTTTTCCTGCTCTAAAGGGAAGGAAAAGTTTCCCTCTTTAGTAATTGGTCACGCTGGAATGGGATTAGATGTACCAAATTCTATTTTTCCTCCAAATTCGTTTAGTGCTTTTAGTTCTGCATTATTACTCGGAGCTAACGGAATAGAATGCGATGTTAGGATGGACAACGATGGTTTACTTTGGTGTTTTCATGATGAACTTTTGGATAATTCTACTAATGGAGAAGGATGTATTGAAACGAAGAGCTTTACTGAGTTAGCAAAAATCAATTATAAGGGATTTGGTTCTCACAGTTTAACCCGATTAAGCGATTTAATAGAACAAATAGATACCTCCGATTATCTGTTCATAGATGTTAAACATTGGAACCCTTGTAAATCCATTTCTATTGTCCAATTTAAGAATGCTCTTCTTACTTTAGGTATACATTTTAGAGAGAAAACGTACTTAATTATTTCTAACGAGGTTTGGCTGAATGAATTAAGAACTGATTTTAAGGTGATTTTTGATATCTCCTCCAATTTCGGGAATGAACTTTCACTATTGGAAGGAAAAGTAAATGGTTGGTGTGTTAATACAAAGTTGGTCACTACTGATTGGATTCAATATTGGAACAATAAAGGAAAGTTGACTGTTCTTTCTGAAATGAAATCAGCAAAAACAATCAAGAAATCTTTAGAAAAAAGACCTTTTGCCATAATAACAGATGATGTAAGGTCGAGCATTAACATAAAAAAAAATAATTAATTATGACAGCAACTTTTGGTGCAGGATGCTTTTGGTGCATTGATGCATGTTTTAGGGATTTGAAGGGTGTAATTTCAGTGAAACCTGGTTACATGGGTGGAGAAATAGTGAATCCGACCTATGAAGAGGTTTGTACGGGAAAAACTAACCATGTAGAAGTGGCGCAAATTGAATTTGATGAGAATGAAATTAGTTATTCGAAACTTCTAGAATTGTTTTGGTTTGTTCACGATCCAACTCAATTAAATCGACAAGGTAATGATATTGGAACTCAATATCGGTCTGTAATCTTTTTCCATGACATCGAACAAAAAGAATTAGCAGAAAAATCGAAAACTGCACTTGATAATGAAAGAGTTTGGGAGAATCCGATTGTTACTTCAATCGAACCTGCGACTACTTTTTATTCAGCAGAAGATTACCACCATAACTACTTTAACGATAATCCTCAAAATCAGTATTGCCAATTTGTTGTCAGACCAAAAGTAGAAAAGTTCAAAAAGGTTTTTACCGAGTTATTGAAGTAATTAAAAAAGGGCTTTCAAATTTGAAAGCCCTTTTTTGAATTTTATCGAAGTAAGTTTAAATGTCCGACTACTGTTCTTTTTTCGTCGTTATTCAATAATTTGAATCGTATTTTCCAAGTGTAACCACCATCGGGACACTTCATGCCATCATTGTAGGATCCATCCCATCCTACGTTAACATCATGGCTTTCCCAAATTAATTCTCCCCATCTATTAAAAATAAATAAATCAAACGCATAAGGATCGAAACCACTATAGAAAATTGGTTTAAAAGTTTGGTTGTATTGATCCCCATCCGGCGTAAATGTATTTGGGACCCAAAAAACTACATCCTCAGGTATATTACAGTCATCAACAACAATAACCTGAATTGTATCGATTGACTGGCAGCCGTTTACAGATGTTCCAATCATTATGAACTCATTGAGTCCTAAATTTGGTAAATAAGGTACGCCGTTTTGAGCACCATTATTCCAAGAATAACTAGCCGCTCCTGAACCACTTAATGTAATTGGTACTCCAAGACAAATGGTGGTATCATTTCCAGCACTAACATTTGGAAATGCCTCAATGGTGAGATTGAATGTTGAGGTTGCAGGGCAATTGGGACCAGGTGAAGTATAAGTTACGGCGTAAGCTCCAGGAGTAGAAGTGGATAAGGTAATTACACCTGTTGTTGCATTTAATGAAAGACCTGTTCCACTTGTATAAGTTCCTCCTTGGTCTCCAATCATTATTGGAGCTGGATTTCCCTCGTCTAAACAATAGATATTATCAGGATATGTAAGATTTGCACTTTGTGGACCTAAATAGAATCCATTAACATTATTGATACAACCATTGTCGTCTTGAATAGTTAAACTGTAATTTCCAGTTTGAAGATTTCCAATAACCAAAGTTCCTCCTTGTCCAACAGTAGTGTTTAGCATAGTTGCCGAAGTTGGTATTAAAGTTCCAGCTACATAGTTATAATTCCCTCCGTTACTTTGAGGGGAACCGCCATTCATAACCAAGGAAGCTGTTCCGTTAGCACAATTGCTTGATGTAGCAGCATTGATAGGGTTTAAGTATTGTACTACAATAGGTGTTCCTAATTCATAACAGTCGTTGTTTGGTTCTATAACATAACTATAAATACCATCAACAATACTATACATGGTCAGAGGAACAAAGTATAAAGTATTATTTGTAATACTCCCTGGAGGTAAAGCATTTATTAGACTTGTATCATTTATGTCAGAAAGGTTTGGTGTTCCACCAACTATACCGATTAAACAAGGATCATCGTTTACATCCAAACCAGACTGAGCTGATTGTGCTGGAGTTAAGGCTACGGTTGGAGGACAACCATAAACTAACCAAACTATTCCAGGGTTATATGTTGGTGCATTGGGGTCATAATTAGGATGACCAGGGGTGGTTGCTCCAACAATTTCAGCTGGTGGTGTCCAGTTATTATTGGAGGTAATATTCAATGTGTCACCGAAACAAAGTCTAACAGGACTTGTAGAGTTGCCGAGAATATTGGAGTTATATGTTCCAACGACAGCACTACAACTGCAATCCGCTGGCGCTAAATAATTTACAACTAAACTACAAGCTGGAGCTGCAGAAAAAGCAGCTGTTATCGAACAACTCGCTCCATTAGACGGTAAATTACTTAAAGTATAATTAACCCCTGTACCAAACGGAGCATTAAATGTTTGGGTCGCTCCACAACTGCTAGTTAGCGTTAATGTTCCGCTGTTAGGAGGTGAACTAAAAGATACGGAACCATTTACGGAATATGTATTTGTTGCAGAAACACAAGCTGTTGGAGTGGCTGTAACGCCAGTCACATTACATGACAAAATAGAACAATCTGTTGTTGCTGTTCCACTACTCGAAAAGGAAATGTTTGTTGGTGAGTTTGAAAAGTTCGTGATAAGTAGAATATAAACCGAACCAGGAGTAGCATTGTTGATAGAAGCAGATTCTGTGGCCGCTGAACTAAAGCTACAATCAACAATACCATTAACACTAGATCCAGAACCAGCAGTACCAAAATTATTACAATAAGTCATAGCATTTGTGTAACTTGGATATGGACCATAGAGAATGTAATCGATATCTACACCTGCAGAGTTATTCATGTTGATTGTCATATTACCTCCATTATCAATTTGCATGTAATACCATTGAGGATTAGGAGAGGAACCTAGACAACCGTAATTATTTCCAGGGTAAGTTACACTTGCAGCCGTTTGATTAGTTCCTGCAGGAAAAGTTGTTGTTCCTTGGTTCGAACAGAAAGGCGATGTTACGCAAGGAGGGTTTAAACAAGCAGCAGGAGCGTTATAGTTAGAAGTTCGTGTACAAGAAGTATTCGCAGAGAAAGTTGCTGTAACTGTACATTGTGCACCGTTGGCATTTAAACCTGTAAGATTGTAATTTAGTGGTGAGGTGAAGGGAGCATTAAACGTTTGTATTCCCCCACAAGAGGTTGTTACAGTTAGTTGTCCAGTTGCAGGTGGAGTTGAAAAAGTAATAGCCCCTGAAACATTATATAGGTCATTTGCACAAGCAGTTGGTATTGCTGTTAAGTTTGAAATAGTACAACCACAAGAGGCAGGAGCACTAAAATTTTGAGTTCCGGTGCAAGTAATAGCAGAAAAACTTGCAGTTACAGTACAATTAGAACCATTCGCTGTCAATCCTGTCAAATTGTAGTTTAAAGAACTAGTAAACGGAGCATTAAACGTTTGAGTTCCCCCACAAGAACTTGTGACAGTTAATGTTCCTGTTGTTGGAGGATTGGTTAAAGTTAGGGTTCCAGATAAAGGAAACGTGTTTGTGGCTGGTGCGCATTGACCAGGTGTGGCTGTTATTACCACCGAACAGTTGTTTTGATTGTTACAAGGTTCTGGAGCTGAGTACGTTTCAATGGAATTACATTGGGAATTGGCTGAGAAGGTGGTGGTGACTCCACATGTTGCACCATCAGCGGTTAAATTGGGTAATGAATAGTTTATGGTTGTTGGAAAAGGTGCATTAAAAGTTTGACTGCCTCCACAACTACTTTGTATGACCAAAGTACCAGATGTGGGAGGATTGGTGATATTTAATGTACCATTCAAAGTATATTGATTATTGGAACAAGCTGTAGGTACAGCAGTAAAGCCTGTTACACCACAAACAAATGAACAATCTGCAGAACCGCTTCCGCTGGTTTGGGTGTTTTGGGTAAAGGAGATGTTTCCAGCTTGATTCGAGAAGTTAGTTATTAGTACAACATAAACTTGACCTGGTTGTGCATTAGGAATTACTGCTTGTTCTACTGCATCTGATGAATAACTACAATCTACAACAGATCCACTTGGAAAAGGATTAGCACCAGTACAAGCATCTGCTAAAGAACTAAAAGGACCCCAAATAATAAAATCTACATCAATTGGCGTTCCTGATGTTGTATTTTGAGAAATTGTAAAGTCCATTGTACCTGCTTGATCAATTTGCATGTGATACCAAGCAGGGTTAGGGGTAGAGCCGAGGCAATCTACAGATCCTAGATTAGCAACATCTGTTGAATTGGGAAATGTGTAATTGTTAACGTCGGTACAAAAAGGAGATGCTTGATTACATTGACCGTAAATCCCGATATAGATAAAGAGAATTACCAATGAGGAAAGAAATTTATACATGGTTTAACTAGGTTAAGTTAGTCTTCTAGTAAGTACCAGAATTGTTCTTTTATCAATTGTTTGTTTAATTTACCCCATTCTTTGGCTATTATTCGATTTTCAGCCATGGTCAGATTTTTGTCGTATTTAGGGAAATCAGCAGGAATTTCACCTGAAACAAAGTAAGTTTTCAATTTCTCAGGGTAAATCACGTAGGAATGATAGTAAACTCCATTATTTATGTTTTCTGGAAAATTATTTGGATGAATCTGTGTGTGTGGCTTGGGTTGAATTTGTATTTGACTGAAAGTCAGGGTAGTTAGAAAGGTTGAGATGATTAAAAATATAGTTTTCATGCAGTGAGTTTTGTATTTTGACGACCAATTTACTAAAAAGTTGCCGAATGCGTGAATAAACGTTAAAAGTGCAAATTAGGTTATATTCGAGGTCTTAAAAGTTCAATTCTTTTCTTAATGTTCGAAATTTCTATTTTTCTTCCAACTAAAAAATTAGATAATAATGAATTGATTCACGAGAATAAAACGATTTTTCAAAGCGCTTTAAAAAAATTGTTTGGTGTTTCTTCAAGAAGTCGATGTGAAATTTTTCAAACAGGTTCTGATTTGGCTGAAAGAGCAGCTTATGAATTAATTAGTGAGGGTGAGTTTTCTGAAATTGATTTTTTGATTTATTGCTCCCTTGGTCTCGATTACGTTTCTCCAACAACTTCTTCGCAAATACATCAAAAGTTAAATCTTCCTCTAAATTGTGGTACATTAGATATTCCGTCGGGTTGCACTGGATTTATTTATGGTCTTAGTCTGATTAAAGGTTTTTTTTGCACTGGAGTTGCTTCAAACATTCTTTTTTTAATGGGAGAAGTACCAAGCACCTCGATTCCTAAAGACAACTTAGAATTAAATGCCATTTTTGGAGACGCAGGTGTCGCGGTTCTAATGAGTCGTTCTGAAGGATTAAAAATTGGAAATTTTGTGTTCGGAACAGATGGAAATGGAATGAAGTATCTTTATGTTGAAAGAGGAGGAGTGAAAAATCCCATTGACCAAAATTGGCTGGAGGAGAATGTTAACGAGGACAATAATTTAAATCGAGGGAAATTGATAATGGATGGTCTCGAGGTTTTTCGTTTCGCACTGGAAAGGGTTCCGACCCTTGTAGATGAAGTTTTACTTGCCAATCAGTTGACGATGAATGAAATCGACTTGGTTATTTTTCATCAAGCAGGCAAACAAATTCTGGATGCGCTAAAGAAAAAATGTAAAATTCCCGAAGAGAAATATTTCGAATACTACGAGACCGTTGGTAATACAGTTTCTTGTTCTATTCCAATTGCAATTCATGCAGCAGTCCAGCAAAACCGTTTAAAAGAAGGTGACAAAATCTTACTCATTGCTTTCGGAATTGGTTTTACTTGGGGTGGGACAGTGATTGAATGGTGATTGGTTTCAATAACATTGATTACATTCACATTAAAATTTACAAAAATGGAGATTGGAGAATTTATAGAAGCAATTGAAAATGAATTTGAAGAAGTACAAAATGGTTCATTGACTCCTGATTTTTCAATAAGGGATATGGATGGTTGGAGCAGTATGCATGCTCTTTTAATAATTGCGCTTGTTGACAATCATTTTGAGATTTTGTTGAATGGTGAGGATTTACGTAGTGTTCAAACGATTCAAGAATTGTATGATTTAATTCAAACTAAATTGAACCTTGGCTAAATTTCAAACTGACAGATATAAAATCTCTGCGATTTATTCTTGTGTTCCCAAGAACAAGTTAAGAACGGAGGACTATGAATGGATTTCTGTGGAAGAGCGGAAAATGTTTGCCAAAACAACCGGAATTATCGAGCGTCGTGTTGCAACAGAAGGGATTACATGTTCAGACTTGTGTTTCAATGCTGCCGATGAGTTATTGAATGAATTTCAAATTCGAGATAAAATTGATTTGGTGCTTTTTGTTTCGCAATCACCAGATTACTTCTTGCCTGCTACTTCAATTGTCTTACAAAATCGTTTAGGAATCACGAAATCTGCAATGGCATTTGATGTTAATTTGGGCTGTAGCGGATATGTTTACGGTCTTTCCATTGCGGCAAACTTTCTCAAAAATGAAGGAATTAGAAATGTGCTTTTACTTGCTGGAGATAAGTCAACAATTTCTACTTCTTACAAGGATAAAAGCACTTATCCCCTTTTTGGCGATGCTGGAACGGCAACCTTAATCCAAAAATTGGATGATGTGGAAAATAACGGAAATTGGTATTTTAACATGTACTCTGATGGTTCAGGTGCGGATGCCATTCGAATCGAGGAAGGTCATTCCAGGTATCCTTATCAGCCAGAAAAAAAGGAAGTTTACGAATTAATTGATAAGGGAATTGAACGAACAAAAATGCATTTGGCTTTGGATGGCATGAAGGTTTTCAATTTCGCACTTAAGGAAGTTACGCCTTCTATTCGAGAATTGCTTGATTTCTCTCGAAAAGAGTTGAGTGATGTGGATTATTTTTTACTTCACCAAGCGAACTTACTCATAAATGAGAGCATTCGTAAAAAGTTGAAATTAGAAGCATCGAAATTTCCAATTTCTATTGATGAGTTTGGGAATACAAGTTCTGCTTCCATACCGTTAACAATCTGTTCAAGGATGTCTGAAATAGAGTGGTCGAAACCCAAAACTATTTTAATGTCAGGTTTTGGCGTAGGATTGTCTTGGGCAAATTTGTTACTTGAAATGACACGTCCAGCTTTAAAATTATTGGAGCATGATTAACTTAAAGGGAAAAAGAATTCTAATCTTCGGTGCAACTGGTGGAATTGGATATTCTGTTGTTGAAACATGTTTGTCTATCGAAGGTGAAGTTATTGTTTCGAGTAGAAGTGAGGAAAAGTTGAAATCAATTGCTAAAAAACGAGATAATATTCAAATTTCAGTTTTGGATTTATGTATTACTTCTGAATATGAGAGTTTTGTAAATACTTTACCTCAAATTGATGGGGTCGTCTTTACTAATGGAAAAATTGAGCCTTTTCCAACAAAGCATTTAAAAAGCAAACACATAAGCTCCATGTTCGATGTGAATTTCTCAAGTATTGTTGAGTTGGTTTCCGTTCTTTTAAAAAAAGGTAAATTGAATAATAGTGCGTCTTTGGTTTTTCTCTCTTCAATTTCAGCTCATCATCCTTACCAAGGAGGGGCAATGTACAGTGCAAGTAAGGCTGCTTTGACTGCTTACGCTCGAACTTTAGCTCTTGAGTTAGCTCCCAAAAAAATTCGAGCTAATGTTGTTTCTCCTGCATTGGTAAAAACAAAAATGTTTGATGATACAGCATCTGCTTACACAACGGATGTTTTTAATCAATTTCTTGATAGGTATCCTCTGGGTGTGGGTGAACCTAAAGATGTAGCTGGAATGATTGCTTTTCTATTGTCTGATTTATCTCGATGGATGACGGGCACCGAAATAATTATGGATGGCGGCTTGACGCTGTCGAGTAAATAAACTAAGCCTCAGGAGCCAGCCTTAAAACAATGCCATTAATTTCTTCTGATAAATGAATTTGGCATCCCAAACGACTATTTGGTTTTACATGGAAAGCTTGATCGAGCATGTCTAGTTCTGCATCACTTTGTTCAGGTAAAGCAGTATCAGACTCAAGGTAACATTGACAAGTTGCACACATGGCCATTCCACCACACTCTCCAAGCACAGGTAATTCATAAGCCTTGCAAAGTTCCATGATGTTCATGTTCATATCCGTTGGCCCAACTAGTTCATGTTGTACACCTTCTCTATCAATAATATTTACAGTTATTTCATTCATAGCTTATAAATTAAAAATTCTCAAAAGGTTAGTTCCGTTAAAGTTAGTTCTGTATTGTCTTAACTGATAATTACTGCCTGCATAAGGTAAACCATCATACAAAGAAAATTGAGCTCCAGAGCAAGTATCTTTTAGTAATAAAAAGTTATCGCTTTGAGGGAAAAGGGGCAGAAAGCAATCTCCTTCTGGGTCTTCTGGTGAATGTCTATCTACAGCCACAAATTCATCAATCGAACGACGGTAAACGATTACTCCTCTCGAACCTGCATTAACGAAGGCATAACCTCCAACACCATTCAAATCACTATAACTTGGTAGATTTAAGTCAATTGTAATATCAAAGGGGATATTAGGAACAGGGGTTTGATTGAAACGAACACAACCAAAAGTTATCAACGAAATGCAAAAAAGAATTGGTAGCGCAATTTTCATGGTGTAAATTTACGTTGTGCGATTTGTTAAACAGCTATTATTCCTTGTTTTTTTGACAGAAATTGTAATTTCTTGTCAGTCTGCTAAAGATGGCTACACGAATTCTGCACTTCGTATCCGACAGAATGAATTGAATGCAGAACGAAAAAAACAATTGAAGTATAAACAAATGCGCTTTAAACAACATCGTAAGAATCAATCACCTGCTGTGAGAAAAAAAATGCGCAAGGAACTTCGTCTCATGCGCAAAGAAATTAGGAGGTTAAAGAGAAAACGCTAATTATACAGTCATAATATCTTTTTCTTTTATCTCAAGCAATTCGTCCACTTTTTTGCTATACGAATTGGTTATTTTTTGGATTTCTTCTTCTGCACCTTTTTCCAAGTCTTCGGAAAGGCCATCTTTTTTCAAGTCTTTAACCATATCCAAAGCATCTTTTCGGTTATTTCGGATACCAACTTTAGCGTGCTCCGCTTCGGCCTTTGCTTTTTTTACAAGATCTCTTCTACGCTCTTCCGTTAGTGGTGGTACAGCAATCATCAACTGCTCGCCATTGTTTTGGGGATTTAGTCCAAGATTTGAATTAATAATGCCTTTAGCAATTTCATTCAACATGTTTTTTTCCCAAGGTTGGACAATAATGGTTCGGGCATCTAAAGTATTCACATTTGCAACTTGTTGAAGCGGTGTCATTGAACCATAATATTCTACCATAACACCTTGAAGCATTGCTGGCGAAGCTTTACCTGCACGGATTTTAATAAGTTCGTTTTCTAAATGAGTCAAAGTTTTTTGATTTGACTGCTTGAATTCGTCGTAAACAATTTCTAATTCTTCAATCATTTCTTAATTTTTTACGGTTGTACCAATTTTATCACCTTTCATTAATTTCAACAAATTGCCTGGTGTATCCATATCAAAAACAATAATAGGCAAATTGTTTTCTTTACACAAAGTAAATGCCGTTAAATCCATTACGTTTAAACCTTTCTCATACACTTCATCAAAAGATATCGTTTCATATTTCGTTGCATTCTTGTCCTTCTCAGGATCTGCAGTGTATATTCCGTCAACTCTTGTGCCTTTTAAAATTACATCAGCATTGATTTCAATTGCACGTAATGAGGCCGCCGAATCTGTTGTGAAAAATGGATTTCCCGTACCTGCTCCGAAAATAACTACTCGACCTTTTTCAAGATGACGAACCGCTTTTCTTCGAATGAATGGTTCTGATATTTCTTTCATTTCAATTGCCGATTGTAAACGAGTCATCACCCCAACAGATTCCAAAGCAGCTTGTAAAGCCATGGAATTAATCATTGTGGCAAGCATGCCCATATAATCGCCATGTGTACGATCCATTCCTCCTTGCTCAGCTTGAACACCTCGGAAAATGTTTCCACCACCAATTACAATTGCGATTTCGATTCCCAATTCGTGAATTTCTTTGATTTGTTTTGCATATTCATTGATGCGGACATTATCTATTCCGAATTGCTTGTTACCCATAAGGGATTCACCGCTAAGTTTGAGTAAAATTCTTTTGTATTTCATAAAAAGCAGGTAAAAAAAAAGCTACCCTAAGGTAGCTTTTAAATATTAACTAAGTGAGAATCGTTTGAACTCCGTAACTGTCAAATCCTTTTCAGTAGAAGATAAGAATTGTTCAACAGTTAGTTTGTTGTCACGAATAAATTGCTGACTCAATAAAGTGTTTTCTTGAAAAAATTTGTTTAAACGACCCATAGAAATTTTCTCAGCCATGTCTGCCGGTTTACCTTCCTGGATAGCCAATTCTTTACCAATTTCAATTTCTCTTTCAATTGTACGTTGGTCAACACCGTCTTTGTTTAATGCAATTGGACTCATTGCTGCAACTTGCATAGCAACTTGACGACCTGCCTCAGCAGCAGCATCAGATGAACTATTTAATCCAACTAAAGTCGCAAGTTGATTTCCAGGGTGATTGTAAGCTACAACTTTGTCTGCACGAATTACTCCGTAGTTTGACAAATCTAATTTCTCACCAATAACACCAATTTGCTCTGTGATTTTCTCTTCAACGGTTAACTTTTCATCGTATTTCAATGCTTTAAGTTCATCTGCAGTTGCAGGTAGATTAGCTAGTGCCAAATCAACAAACGACTGAACTAATGCTACATAACCATCATTCTTAGCAACGAAGTCTGTTTCACAATTCAAACCAAGGATAACTCCAGACTTTCCATCTGCATTTGCTTGTGCAAGAATAACACCTTCTTTCGCGTCGTTGTCACCTCTTTTCGCAGCGATTTTTTGACCTTTTTTTCTTAGAATGTCGATTGCAGTTTCAAAATCACCGTTGGCTTCTACCAAGGCATTTTTACAATCCATCATACCAGCACCAGTTTGTTGGCGCAATTTGTTTACATCAGAAGCTGTGATAGCCATTTCTATATTTTTTAAAAATTATTCTTCAACTTTTGTTTCGGTAGATTCTGCTGCTGGAGCCTCAGTAGTTTCAGCAGGAGCTGCTTCTTTGTTTTCACCAGCTTTCATTGATTTTCTTTCCTCCAAACCTTCACGAATGGCCTCGCAAATTGCATCAATTACCAAAGTAATAGATTTTGTAGCATCATCATTTGCTGGAATTGGAAAATCAACCAACTTAGGATTTGAATTTGTATCAACCATTGCGAAAGTTGGAACATTTAATCTTCTCGCTTCAGCTAAAGCAATGTGTTCTTTCAAAATATCAACGATGAATATAGCAGCAGGTTGACGAGACATATCTGCAATTGATCCGAAAGTTTTCTCCAATTTCTCACGTTGACGTGTTTTGAACAATTTCTCTCTTTTGTTCAAAGTGTCCCATGAACCGTCTGACTTCATTTTGTCAATCAAAGTCATTTTGCGGATAGATTTTCTTGTGGTTTGGAAGTTAGTTAACATACCACCAGACCATCTTTCCGTAACAAACGGCATATTTACTTTCGCTACTCTTTCAGCAACGATTTCTTTGGCTTGTTTCTTTGTTGCAACGAATAAAACTTTTTTACCTGATTTTGCAATTTGTTTCATTGCGGCACAAGCTTGTTCAAGGTGAACAATTGTTTTATTCAAATCAATAATGTGGATTCCTTTCTTTTCTTCAAAAATGTAAGGCGCCATTGCTGGGTTCCATTTTCTTTTCAAGTGTCCGAAATGTACACCTGCTTCTAATAAAGTTTCAAAGTTAAATTTTGACATATTTTGTTTTTTGTTTACTTTCCTAATTTAAAATTCAGTTTTTCAGGGTGATAAATCAAGGTGCTGAAAAACTTGGATACTAAACCCGAAATAATATTAACGTTTAGAGAACTGGAATTTCTTACGTGCTTTAGGTTGACCTGGTTTTTTACGTTCAACCATTCTTGGGTCACGTGTCATTAGACCGTCAGCTTTCAACAAAGGTTTGTAATCAGCACTCACTTCTACCAAAGCGCGAGATATACCTAAACGAATAGCTTCCGCTTGACCGTTGATTCCACCACCCATAACGTTAACTTTAACATCGTACTGTCCAGCAGTATCTGTCAAAGCGAAAGGTTGATTGATTTTGTTTTGAAGAACGTCTATTGGGAAAACCACATTTACGTCTTTTTTGTTTACAGAAATTTTCCCTGTACCTTTTGTCAAGTACACACGAGCTACTGCCGTTTTTCTGCGTCCTAAAGCATTAATAACTTCCATATAATTTATTTGAGAGAATCTAAATTCAATAATTCCGGTTGCTGCGCTTCGTGTTTGTGAGCAGCACCTTGATAAACTTTAAGATTTGTGTACAATTTTCTTCCTAAAGTATTTTTTGGCAACATACCTTTAACTGCTTTTTCAATCAGTCTTTCAGGGTGCTTTTGCAACATATCTTTAGCCGACGTAAAACGTTGACCACCTGGGTATCCAGAGAAGCGAACATATTCTTTGTCCACCAATTTCGCACCTGAAAAGGAAACCTTTTCCGCGTTAATTACAATTACATTATCACCACAATCCGCATGAGGAGTGTAGCAAGTTTTGTATTTGCCACGGATGATTTTTGCAACTTTACTTGCCAAACGACCTACGGTTTGACCTTCTGCATCAACAACATACCATTTCTTGTCTGCTGTTTCTGTATTACCTGATAAGGTTTTGTAACTTAGTGTATTCACGGTACTTATTGTTTAAATAGAGTGATGTCCCCACTTTTTCGGGGGTGCAAAGATATGATTAAACTTTTAATCTTCAAATCTTTGTTGAAAAAAATCTATTTTGTCTTGAATTTGTTAATTGCGTTCACTGTAAAGTCGCTCAAAACAAGGGTTCCACTCATTGCGGCACGCTCACTCAAAAGTAAGTCCCAATTGTCGGTTCCTTCCCAAAATATCTTTTTCAACAAACGCATTGCCTCAGGATTAGAGTTTGCTAATGTTGTAGCCAATTTATAAATAGCTTCGTCTAATTCTTCAGTAGTTTCGAATGTTTCAACAAATAATCCTTTTTGTTTTGCCCATTCTGCACTCCTCCATTCTGTTGCATTGATTGCCAGTTCACTCATTGCTGAAAGACCAATTTTTCTTTGCACCGTGGGACCAACTACAAATGGACCAATTCCAACCGCTAATTCCGATAATTTCACTTCTGCACGTTTAGTAGCTAAACAATAATCAACTGCCGAAGCAACACCAACACCACCGCCAACTGCTTTTCCTTGCACACGTCCAATAATAAGTTTTGGGATAGTTCTACATGCATTGATTACTTTGGCAAAACCGGAAAAGAACACTTTTCCAGTTTCCAAATCTTTTATCGAAATTAATTCATCGAAACTTGCACCGGCACAAAATGCTTTTTCTCCCTCTGATTTAAGTACAATAACTTTCACTTCGTCATTGTTTCCCAATTCTATTATGGTATCAGCAAGTTTGTTCAATATTTTTCCTGGAAGAGAATTACTTAAAGGATGACCAAAAGTTATTGTTCCGATACCATTTCCGTCGATTTCAAACGACACAGATCCTTGTTCTATCGCACTCATATTTTTATTTTAAATTGAAGCTATCCGTTCCCGCCAATACATTGTCCACAAAAATTCTCACTTTGTAATTACCTTTTTGAGCTGTTTCGGCTTTTAGATCATAGTAAATTGTAATGTCCACTGCTTGGTTTTGGTAGTCGATTTCCTTCTTGTCTGAAAAGGCCACTGTTCCGCTTTCTGTTTCAATTATATTGCTCGTTCTCGACTGGAAAGTTTGGCCATCAGGACCAATGATTTGCATGTAAACAGTTTTTCTTCCTGCGGAAGCCAATTGATTTTCAGAAATAGTAAATGAACTTCTAAATTGAATTGCGTTTTTCGCTTTGTCCGTTGGTTCGGTGGTTTTATTCAACTTCATTCTTAATGCTTCAGATTTAAATCCATAAGCTTGAAGTTTACTGCCTTTCTTAACCTGTTCCGTTTTTTCTTCAGCTTCTTTCTTGTAATTATCACGTTCGGTAGAGGTTTCCGTTAATTTGGTTGTTGTTTCGTCTAGCTTCGAGGTTAGTTTGATATTAAGAGTATTTAATGAGTCAATTTGTTTAACATAACTTCTCATAATTTCCCTGAGTGTTTCGTTTTCTTGACGAACTTTCATTAACTCTCTTGCAGAAATCCTTTTGTTGGATTCAAGTTTAGTTAGCAATTCTTGAATTTTTGCTTTTTGTATGTTTAAACTATCTGCTTGCGTTTTGTCCTTGGCAATGAGTTTGTCATAAGTGGACAACATATTCTTAAAGTCAGTTTTTAAATCGTTGGACATGTTTCCTACGTAACCTTCCATCATCTCGTTCATGCCCTGCATATCTGATTTTAAAGTCAGATTTTCATTGGTACAATTATTTAATTCCGTACGCTTTCCTGACCATAAATAAGTCATAATTGCCATACCAATTAACAAGATAAAAATAATACCTAAGTAAAGCGCATTACTTGATTTTGAGTTAGTTTCTTCTGACATAAGGGTTAAATTTTGGTCGAAATTAATACAATTGTTAGACAAGATTTTCTGTCTGAACAGTAATTGGTCTTAAAAAACGATAAACGCTATCGCTTCCAACTGCGGTAAATTGCTGATTTGATGTAGCAGGAAAGGGGCCACCATGATTCATTGTTTCATTGACAAAAACTCCTGTTGGAACTCCATTTTCGATGTATCTTCCTGTTTTTTCAAAGATTAAACTTTTTATCTCAAGCCATTTTAAATGATGTGGATCTGTGTCGAATAATGAAAAGGTCAATTGTCCATTTAATTTTTGAATGACTTCGATTAATTCATTTAAAGTTTCATAGTTGACCAAAAGTGTAAATGGACCGAATACTTCTTCTCGAAGGGCTTCCAAGTTCAAAAATTCTGATACACTACAATAGCCAACTGCCTTTTTTCCGAGATTGGGATTAGATTGATGATCCTCATAAAACTGAATGGATATACATTTTTCAATTTCAGCGATTCGATGTTCATAGTTCGCCTTAATTGTTGGATGGAGCATGGTGAAGAAGGGTTGATTTCCAATTTCTTTAAGGAGTTGAGTTTTGAATTCTTTAGCATTGTTCGGAATGAAAATAATTCCAGGTTTTGTGCAAAACTGCCCAGCATCATTACAAACAGAATAAGCTATTTTTTTGGCGATTTCTTCACCTTTTAAATCGGCTGCATCCTTTGAAATAATTACAGGATTACAACTTCCCATTTCTGCAAAAACGGGTATTGGCGTGGAACGTTTTTCCGACATTTCAACCAAAGCAAACCCTCCTTTTTGACTACCTGTAAATCCCACTGCTTTAATCCGTTCATCAGCCATTAACTGCTGCGTCACCCTGAAACCGTCATCTTTTAAATGTTGAAAAATGGACTCAGGTAAATTTTCAGCATGTAAAGCTTGTCGGACACAATCGGCAACAAGGGTTGAAGTATCAACATGCATCGGATGCGCCTTTACAATAACTGGACAGCCTGCAGAAATCGCAGCAACGCTATCTCCACCAATTGTCGAATAAGCCAAAGGAAAATTACTTGCTCCTAATACCAACACTGGCCCTAAAGGGATTAAACGTTTGGTGAATTTCGCATTAGGGTTGAATGCTGGATGAAAATTTTCATGCTGAACAAAAGGTATTTCTTTGTTCGAAAACTGTCCTAAAAAACACTTAAAATGTTCAAGTTGTGCAATGGTTCGCGTGAATTCGACTTCAAAACGTTGTTCACTCAAACCACTTTCTGATTGATAAGCTAAAGAAATTTCAGCTTTCTTGGAAATGAGTAATTCTTGAATTCTTGTCAACAAAGAAACTCGAGAAGAGATTTTACTTTGTCCCCATAGATGCCTTACACTCCATGCGTCTTGAAGTGCTTTTTCAATTTCAAAATTGGAACTAACCTCGTGAAGAGTTGAATTTGGCGAATTAGTTTTAGGATTGAAAGATTGAAAAACCTTCGCCATAAACATATTAAACTGCGGTCAATGAAAAAGAATAGCTTTCCATGATTTGGTTTGCTAGCATTTTTTTGCAGGCCTCTTCAACTTTTTGACTAGCAATTGCTTCATTTTCAGCTTCTACAAATAATCGTATGTGTTTGCCAATCCGAACACCATCAATTTCTGGTAATCCAACATTTTTCATGGCATTACTTACTGCTTTACCTTGTGGGTCAAGAAGTGCATCTAAAGGCATCACATCAATTTCGGCTTTAAACTTCATTGGGTTTGTTTTGAGAATTGTTAATCAAAGAAAAAATGAGGTACAAAATTACAATAATTGGAATGCTTGCAATCTTCAAAAAGGGCAATGTAATTAGGGATGTAATTAAAAACAGGTATTTCCATTGATTGCTTTTCCAAGTAAAATCTTTGAATTTTAGGGCAATCATGGGAATATTGGCAAGCATAAGAAGCGAAAACAAAACAGTAATTCCGCTCAAAACATAACAATCGAAAAGTAAGTGTATGTTTTTGTTGAGATGTCCCCAATTTTCTATGTTGAGTACAAAAAACATAGGAAAGAAAGCGAAAAATAGGGTGTTAAAAGGAGTGGGGATTCCAATAAATTGGTCTGATTGTCGAGTGTCATTATTGAATTTTGCCAAGCGAAACATCGAGATAAATGGGATAAAAAATCCTACAAATGGCAAGTACTTTATCGATGCATTGTAGAAATTGGGTTCGTCGAAAATGAGTGCTCTTGTCCAGCCCATTAGTTGAAGTGGAACATAATTATTCAAATCTCCCGTAAACATTCTCCGTCCAGTTTCGTCTAGCATTAGCGCTTCTTGATCTATTCCTAGCACAATCATCACCATCATGAAAATACCTGGTGCCACACCGAAAGAAACAACATCTGCCAAGGAATCCAAGTCTTTTCCAATGGGATTATTCAATTTTAAAAGTCTTGCAACAAAGCCGTCGAAAAAATCGAAAATACCGCACACTAAAAGACTGTAAACCGCCCAATCTAGTTTACCACAAAGGGTAAAAAATATGGAAAAGCAACCACCAATTAAGTTTAAAGCAGTCAATAAATTAGCGGGATTGAACATCCTTTTTTAGTTATTGTTTTTAAAATTGAAAAGAAAACGATTCAAAATGTATCTTCGTTTTAATTATGCCTGCAAAGAACACAATTTTTAAGCAATTTCGCGGTTTTAATTCGAAAGAAAATTTCATGCGATTATCAATTCTTACCCTCCTTTTATTTGTACTAAACGGTCATATTGCAAAAGCTCAAAATGCTACTAATGCCCCAAAATACTCTAATGAATTTTTGAGTTTAGGTGTCGGAGCTGACGCTTTTGGAATGGGGAATGCTGTCGTTTCAACTACTACTGGTGCGAATGCTACTTACTGGAATCCAGCTGGTTTGGTGAATACAAATAAATGGTTAGAAGTTTCATTCATGCACTCCGAATATTTTGCGGGAATAGCGAAATACGACTTTCTTGGTGTGGCGCATCAAATTGATGAAAAGTCGGCTTTTGGTTTTTCAGCTATTCGTTTTGGGGTAGATGACATTCCAAACACAACCCAATTAATTGATAATAATGGGGTAATTAATTACGATAACATTTCACGTTTTTCTGCTGGAGATTATGCATTTATTGGGTCTTACGCGAGACGTTTGGGAGTGGAAGGCTTGAGTTTTGGAGGTTCAATTAAAGTTGTTTATCGCCAGGTTGGAGATTTTGCAAAGTCTTACGGTTTTGGTTTAGATGCTGGTTTACAATATCATTTAGCTAAAAATTGGAAGTTTGGTTTTATGGCAAGAGATGTCAGTTCAACTTTCAATGCGTGGGTGTTTGATTTAAGTCCAGAAGTCCAAAACACCTTTATCAATACTGGTAATGCCATCCCTGAAAACGGACTTGAAATTACTTTACCTCGGTTTATTTTGGCTGCTGGTGGAAGTTTTGATATTGGTGAAAAAGGTTTCAAGGCGGGAGGAGAAATTAATTTGAGTGCAACAACCGACGGACGCAGAAATACCTTGATTAGTGCAAAACCCTTCTCAATTGACCCAAATGTTGGTGCTTTTGTTGGTTTTAGAGATTTGGTTAAAGTTCGTGGCGGAATTTCCAATATTCAGCGTTTCACGGATATGGACAATCAACAAACTTGGGGATTACAGCCACACCTAGGAATGGGTTTAACTTTCAAAGGTTTTACCTTAGATTATGCTTTCACTCGATTAGGTGCTGCGGAGGCGAATTATTACACCCATATTTTCTCGGTTAAATTGCGTTTAGACAAACCTCAAAATGCCAAAAAATGAGATTGATTTTATTTTATTTTATTTTCACATCATTTGGATTGTTCTCGCAACAGTTTGGAAATGAATGGATAAATTACAATCAGCAATACTACATGTTTCCTGTTGTAGGTTCGGGAATACATAGAATTAATGCTGAAACTCTTACTGCTTCAGGCGTTCCGATTGGAAGCTTGGATAGCAGAAATTTACAAATATTTGGAAGGCAGCGCGAAGTTCCTCTTTACATAGTTGATGGAGGGGATAATACAATGAACTCGGGCGACTATTTACTTTTTTACGCCGAAAGAAATAACGGTTGGTTGGACTCAACACTTTATGATTCGCCAAATTTGATTGGTAATCCTTATTACAGTCTTTATAACGATACGATTTATTATTTTTTGACTTGGAACAACTTAACAACCAACAAGCGTTTTCAAGTGGAAACAGATGTCAATTTGAGTGCTTATACGGCTGCGAACTATGTACTTACTGATTTGGCCGGTTTTTTCAATGAACGATATAATGAAGGTGAAAAATTCTCGGATGCCGCAAGTTCATTTTATGTTCGTGGTGAAGGATGGGGTCGAACAGCTATCAACGGAGCAACGGCGAATGGAGCATCTTGGAATTTCAGTACCGTTCAATTTACCAATATTTATCAGGGGGCGGATGCACCAAATGTTCGGTACCGTTCTGTGGTAGTTGGACAATCAAATGCAGCAACAGTTTCAGGTCAGCAAAATCACCATTCGAGACATACAATTGGTGCATCAAATACAGTAATTTTCGATACAACATGGTCAGGATTTAGACCAATTTTTGTAAATCGTTCGCTTTCCCCAAGTATTTTTCCTGCTTCAGGAAATTCTGATTTTAGGGTTAGAATTATTGGTGATTTGGGGGTTGCCACTGATTTTCAGTCACTGAATTACTACTCATTTCTTTACCCTCGTACACCAAATTTCGCAAACGCAACGAAAACCAATTTCTTCTTGAATAATTCGCTTTCTGGAAATAAAATGCGGTTGAACATTTCTAATGTCAACATGACCAATCCAATTTTATTCGTTTTTGGCGCAAATGGAAATCGTTTTATTCCCCTAACCGCCCAATCAGGCGGGTTTGGTGCAGTGATTCCAAACGACCCATCTAACAATCAACTCGCTGTTTTGGAAGATTTATCAGCGGCAATTCAAGTCTTGAATCTTTCTCCAGTAAATGGAACCGGATCTTTTACCAATTTTACTGCCTCGGCAAATTTGAATAAGGCTTTGTTAATGGTTTATTCCAATAAGTTGAAAAACAAAACTTTGGAATATGCCAATTACAGAAGTTCAACAGCTGGAGGATCTTACAATGTCATTCTTGCTAACATTGATGAGTTGTGTTTGCAATATGGTGGAGGCATTCCAAAACACATTAATGGAATTCGTCGATTTGGACACCACATTTACACGGTAAGTTCTGAAAAACCCGTTGGATTGTTTTTAGTTGGAAAAGGAATTCGCGAGGCAAACATTACTTCAGCAACCAATTTGGGGCCTGGTTCAAGAACGAATGCTGCGGCTTATGCAAACAACTTAATTCCGTCTTTCGGTCAACCTTCTTGTGATGCTTGTATAACTTCTAATTTTCCAGGAACAAACCGTTGGTCGCCTTTGATTCCCACAGGTAGAATTTCTGTTCAGTCAGAAGAAGAATTACAAATTTATTTCTCGAAAGTAATAGAATACGAACAGCAGCAAATACAAAGCTCTGTTTATTCCACTCAAACCAAAGATTGGCAAAAACACATTTTACATTTCTCAGGAGGAACAGATGCTATTGAGCAAGATATTCTTCAAGGTTATTTGAACAGTATGGCAACTACTGCAGAAAATAGAATGTTTGCGGGAAAAGTTCGCTTGGTAGCAAAATCAAACGCAGCACCAATTTCTCCATCCGAATTGCAATCCATAAAAAATAGAATTAAAGATGGCGTGAGTGTGATGAATTTCTTTGGACACTTTACTACTTCTGAAAGTGGTTTTGATGTTAATTTAGATCAACCTTCCAACTGGGGAAATCAAGGGAAGTATCCGCTTTTAATTGCTAATTCGTGTTACAACGGAAATATTTTCCATAATGCACCCTCCAATTCTCAGTCTTTTGTTTTAGCACCAAATGCGGGCGTAATTGGCTACATAGGAACAATTGATTACGGCTTTACTTCTGCATTGAATGCTTATTCTTCTAGCTTTTACCGACAGTTCAGTCGATGGAATTATGGAAATACTTTAGGTTCACACATCAAATATGTACTTGATTCAGCATTTTCGGCAAGTTCGAGTTTGATAACAGAGGCAACATTCTGTCAAATGACATTGAATGGTGACCCCATGTTGCGCATCAATTATCACAATAAACCTGAAATGGAAATTACGGACTCAAGATTGAGTTTTGGTCCATCGAATATTAGTTATGCGACGGATTCCTTGGAGGTTAGATTAACGATTCGCAACCTAGGAAAAGCAGTTACACAACCTTTTACCGTTGAAATTCGAAGAGATTTCCCAGGAAGTAATGTGGATTCGAGTTATTTCGTTCAAGTAAATGGGATGAATTATGAAACCACTATTTTGCGGAAAATTCCTTTTCAACCCACTATTGGAATTGGGCTTAATCGCTTCACAGTAAGTGTGGACATTCCTTCGTTTACTGATGAGCAGTACGATGAAACGAACAACAATCGAATTACCAAAACTTTCTTAATTAATGTGGATGGTATCGAACCCGTTTTACCCGAACAATTTGCTGTTGTACCTAATGACACCATCACTTTCTACGCTTCCACTTTAAATCCACTTGCAACAGTTAAATCCTACCGTTTTGAAATTGATACGCTTGCTAATTTTAGCAGTCCGTTCCGACGTTTTGCTGAAGTAACTGGTTCAGGTGGTGTCAAATCTGTGGCTTTCAATGAATGGAAAAAGGTAAGTAATTCTCAAAATGCGCCGTTGATTTTTACAGATTCAACCGTTTATTACTGGCGAGTTGCCCTTGTAGAGAATAATTTGATTTGGAAAACACGTTCTTTTCAATACATAAAAAATAAATCGGGTTGGGGACAAGCGGATTGGAATCAGTTTCAAGTGAATGGATTTTCAGGCGTCAATTTGAATGAGTTGGCGGAATTGCGTGAATTTCAACCCAACTATGCCAATATTTCAGCGAGAGTTTTAGCTTCTTCACCTGGTTGGAATCACTTTAATGTTGCCTGGTTTTTAAATGGTGTTCAACAAGATTATGACATTTGTACGACCATTCCGAAATTCCATGTGGCGGTTATTGATAAAACCACTTTAACAGCTTGGGAAACAAGATACACTTACAGCAACGGAACCGTAGCAAATCCACAAAATGCATTTGGAAATGCAAACGACAACGGTGGCTGTGTCCCTCGTCCAATGAAGTTTTTTACTTTTAATCAAAACAGCACTACCCAGCTTGCCGCAATGCGCGACATGATTCAGAATAAAGTTCCTTTTGGGGATTACATACTCATCTATACTCCAATTACAACACGCTACGATTGGTGGACTCAATTTGACCCTCAATTATATCAGATGTTCCAAAATCTCGGTTCGGATAGTATTGTTCCTGGTCGTCCAAATCGTCCTTTTGCATTTTTGACAAGAAAAGGTGACCCGAATTTTGTGGTAGAGAAATTTTCTCAGAACAATGAAGAAATTTATTTGGATACTGTAATCACAGGCGTTCAGGCATTCGGTCGTGAGATAAGCCCAGTTATTGGTCCTGTTGCTAAATGGGACGCTATTTTCTGGAAACACCAATCCTTGGAAACCAATTCACAAGACGTGACAGATTTAGAAATTCAAGTATTGAACGGAGCAGGAGCTTATCAGTATTCAATCAACCCAACCTTAAATTCTGGCGACTCACTATTGCAGTTGAGCAACCAAATAGATGCTTCACTTTATCCAAAAATCAGACTTGCAGCCAATTATAAAGACGAAGCTACACAAACACCAGCTCAACTTAAATATTGGCAAGTGCTATACACTCCACTTCCCGAAGCGACTATTGATGCACAAAGTGGATATGTTTGGCAACCTGGAACCCCTGAAATTCAAGAAGGAAAACAAGCGAAGTTTGGTGTGAATATTAGAAACATTGGTTATTTGCCTATGGATTCATTATTGGTAAGTTACTATCTCGTTGACCGCAATCAAATCAAGCGACCACTTCCTTATCCACGACAAGATTCTTTGCGTTTAAATGCGAGTTTATTTGACACTATTACCATTGACACACGCGGACTTATTGGAGAAAATTGGTTCCATGTCGAAGTGAATCCAATTATTGATGCTTCCACAGGAACGACTGACCAGCCCGAATTAACGCATCTCAACAACGTACTTCAATTTCCATTTACCGTCGTTGGTGAAAATAAGAATCCTATTTTGGATGTTACATTCGACGGAAGGCACATCATGAATAAAGACATTGTTTCTCCTAAAAGTGAGATTGTAATTACTCTAAAGGACGAAAATCCATATTTGATAATGAATAGTGATGCCGACACTTCCCTTTTTGGCATTTATTTGACGAGTCCATCAGGTGTTCAGCGCAGGTTGCACTTTATGCCGACCGATGGGACACAAGGTATGACTTGGATTCCAGCCAATAGTCAAAACAAGAAGTTCAAGATAATTTTACCTGGTGAATTCCCTGAAAATGGTACTTACACTTTATTGGTTCAAGGAACAGATAAATCCGGAAATTTATCAGGAGATTTAGACTATAAGATTGAATTTCAGGTGATTCATGAATCAACAATCACGCAAATGATGAACTATCCAAATCCTTTTTCAACGAATACAAAATTTGTTTTCACCTTAACTGGAAGTGAATTACCCGATGATATTTTGATTCAAATCATGACGATTTCTGGAAGGGTAGTGCGTGAAATTTCAGAGGGCGAACTTGGTCCAATTCAGATTGGAAGAAACATCACACAATTCTCTTGGGACGGACGAGACCAATACGGCGACTTACTTGCTAATGGTGTTTACTTATACCGCGTAAAAGCCAAAATCAACGGAAAGGAAATCATGCAACGCGAAAGTGGTGCGGATCAGTATTTCCATAAAGGATTGGGTAAAATGTATATTTTGAGGTAGAGCTTACTGCCTCCCTTTCTCGTATTTCCCTTTGTATTTCAAGTAAAGTTCTTCTTGGAAATTTTTGGTTGGAATGAGTTTTCCGTCTGTTAGAATGACCGTAACTTGGTTAGTGCGCATGTCTAAAGCATTTCCCTTTGATACGAAAAGTGTTGCACTTTTTCCAACTTCCAAGGAGCCATAATTTTTATCAATTCCAAGAATTTCGCAGGTGTTTAATGAAACCGCCTTGATTGCTTCTTCTTCTGGAAGTCCGTAAGCCATTGCAGTTCCCGCTAAAAAGGGAATGTTGCGTGCGTTCATTGCTTCCATGTCTCCTTCGTTTTGAATACAGAATTTGATGCCTTGTTGGTAAAGTAAAAACGGAATTTTGAAAGGTAAATCAACCGGATCCTCTTCTTTGTCTGGCAAACTATGAGGTCGTGGTACCATAACTGGAATATTCGCATCTTTCAATCTTTTTCCCAATAAATGTGCGTCATAGCCACCAACAATAACCGGTTTTTGAATCTTAAATTTCTCTACAAATTCAAGAATATCCAAGAGTTGTTGCATTTCGTCGGCGTGGAAATAAACCCGTTTTTCGCCTTTAAAGCAACCTTTCATTGCATCTAATCTCAAATCTTTTTCTGGGTTTGGATTTTGGGAATAAGCAAACGCCAATTGGAAAAAGTCGTCGAGTTCTTTTTTCTCTTTCAAATAATTTTCATTCCGATTTTTTGGTGCTGGTTCAGCCCACCAACCTCCACCTTGCAAACTATTTGGCCAATTCACGTGAATACCATCGTCAGCTTTTACAGTGGCGTCTTCCCAGTTCCAACCCGATAATTTCATTACTGAGGAGGTCCCCGAAATCATTCCACTTCTTGGTGTGGCTTGTGATAATAAAACCCCATTTGTGCGAACAGTTTCTATCACTCTTGATTCCACATTGAACGCAATTTGTGAGCGCACATGAGGATTAAATTCTCCTACATCGCTGTAATCACGAGAGGCACGGATAGCATCAATTTCTGTTAAACCTAAAATGGAATTTGGGGCAACAAAACCCGGGTAAACGTGCTGACCTTTCAAATCAATAATCGTGTCCCACTCCGATTTATTAGTTGGTGTTGAAAGGGCGCTCTGTACAAATACAATTTTTCCTCCTTTCACACCGATGGCTCCCGATTCCATTGTTTTGCCATTTCCGATGTGAATAAATCCGTTGGTAAGCAGAATTTTGGAATGTTGACCAAATACCGAAATATTTATTCCAAAAGCAAAAGCAAGTGCTATTTGCCAATTGCGACGAATGTTTTTTATTGTCATAACCTTATGATTAATGTGTGTTTTCCTCCTCTGTTCCTTCTTCACCTAAAGTATTGCAGTGGAAATGTTTTTTTCCTTTTTTGATGAAAGGTTTTGCTGGTTCTCCTTTGTCATTTGAAGCCATCATTTTATTGATAATTCTAGCTTTTTCGCTAGCATTTCTAGTTTGTTTTTGCTCCTCTTTTGAACGATCATATAAAGTAACACCATCAACAATTGTCATTTCGGCAATCGCTGTAATGCTCAAAGGATTGGAAGACCAAACGACTAAGTCAGCATCTTTTCCAACTTTTATACTGCCAATTTTATCGTCGATTTTCAACATTTTTGCAGGGTTGAGTGTGACTAATTTCCAAGCATCTTCTTCCGACATTCCACCGTATTTCACACATTTTGCAGCTTCTTGGTTCAAACGACGTCCCATTTCTGCATCGTCTGAATTGATTCCTACCAAAACACCTTGATCAGCCATCAATTTCGCGTTGTAGGGAATTGCGTCATTCACTTCAAACTTGTAGGCCCACCAATCTGCAAAAGTTGAACCAGCCGCGCCATGTTCTTTCATTTTGTCTGCCACTTTGTAGCCCTCCAAAATGTGAGTGAAGGTATTCACACGGAAACCAAAAGTGTCGGCGACGTGTATCAACATGTTGATTTCGGATTGAACATAAGAGTGACAGGTGATGAATCTTTTGCTTTCAATAATGTCTGCAAGTACTTCCAATTCCAAGTCATAACGCGGAGAAGGGGTGTTTTTCTTGTTGGAAGTTTGGTAATTTTTCCATTCTTGACGGTACAATTTTGCGCGTGTGAAACCATCCATAAAAACTTGTTCAACACCCATTCGTGATTGCGGAAAACGAACAGTGTTAAAGTCCCCCCAATTTGCTTGTTTTACATTTTCCCCGAGTGCACATTTTATAAATCCTTTTGCATTTGGAATCAACATTTCTTCAGGAGTGTAGCCCCATTTTAACTTGATTAAAGCAGATTGACCACCGATAGCATTGGCAGAACCATGTAAAAGTTGAGCGGAAGTCACACCACCAGCCAACTGCCTGTAAATGTTAATGTCATCCGGGTTGACAACGTCTGCAATACTTACTTCAGCAGTTATACTTTGTCCACCTTCGTTTACCCCGCGAGAAATGGCAATGTGTGAATGTTCATCAATGATTCCCGAAGTTAAGTGTTTGCCTTTTAAGTCGATAACTGTCGCTTTTCCTGGATATTTTTTTGTAGCTACACCGACATAAGTGATTTTTCCATTTTCAATAATTACTGTTGCATTTTGCAAAATACCTTCTTTCTCGTTCGTCCAAACAGTGGCGTTATTGAAAACAATGTTCTCGGGGTTTGGAACAGAATCAAAACCATAAGCCATATTCGGGAACCAATTAGTAGCAAGAAAATTTGTATCTACTTGAATGGTTGTTGGTTTAGAATTTTCTTCTTTCTTTTCAATTCGAATTCCTGACCATTGCACCCATTTTCCATTGGGCAACAATGCATCACCTTCCAAAATTCCACCATTAGATGAAATTTTTGCGTGAAGAGAAATGCTACCATTGTGAGAATCGTCGTTGCAATTGAATTGAATGGCGATGTCATTATTGCTAATTTCGATTGATGCTTTTTGGAAAACCGTATCTTTTTTTGTGACACTTCCTTCCGTTGTGGTTTTAACGGTTGTAACCTTTCCCTGAGGTTTGTTTCCCGTTCCTGTAATTTCGATTGGGTAGCGTTTTTCTTCAATACTTAAGGTGTATTTACCTTGTACAAGTTTATTAGTTGAAGGGGTTTGGTGTACTATTTTTCCTTGAACCCAAGTTTCAAAACATTGATTTTCAGTCTCAAAAGGATCGTTATCGTAAATAGAAAAACTTGCCCAACGTCCGTTTTCAAGGCTACCGATTTCGTTCTGAACACCAAGAATCTCAGCAGGTATTTTAGTAAGTGCCGCTAAAGCATCCGTTTTAGACAAGCCTCGCTCAAGAGCTTTATGGATATTCTTCCAGAAATCTTCGTTGCCAGATAATCCATTAGTGGTGAAAGCAACCTTCACGCCATTTTCGCAGAGTAATTTTGGGTTGGAAGGGGCAAGTTCCCAATGCTTTAGATCTGAAAGAGGGATTTGTCTTGCAAGATAGGGGTCTTTCACATTGTATGCCGCTGGAAAGTTCAAAGGAATAACCATAGAGAAATTTTGATTTTTGAAAAGTCTAAGCCCTTCGTATTCATTCCCTGAACCAACGTACACAAATTGGGTGTTAAACTCCTTGGCGATTTTGTGAGCTCTTGCGATTTCCCATTTGTCCTCTGTTTTGAAAAATGTTGGAAGGTTTTTGTTGGCAATCCATTTTTCCATGCTGATAGATTGTTCAGCAGGTTTGGCTTCCTCGTAATATTTTCGGTCGTACAAAGCTTGTCTGAGAAGAGCAATCACGCCCATTTGAGAGGACGGATAAGTTTGTTGCGAACTTCCTTTGCTCATGCTGTAAAATTGTGCTGCAGAGGAGGAAATAAGTTGTTGGTTGACATTTTCTTTTCCTAAAGCAGTAAGAATTCCTGTTCCTCGAACGATGCCGTCTTGTTGATGACTTAAGGCGTAAGTGAAACCCATTTTACGCAAATTTTCGTTCGCTTTTTCATCAGGTTGGTAGATAAGCGCAGCCTCTAACTCAGGATGAATAGATTCATTCCAATAATAGGCACCTTTTTTATTGCTTTCCAGTTGAGGTCGGTAACTCCAACTTTTTTCATTAGGTTTCGGAAGCCCGATATTGCTGTATAACTCCACAAACCCGGGAACGATAACTTTACCAGAATAATCCAGATTCAAAGCACCTTTAACCTCTAATTTTTTGATTGAAATTTCTCTTATTTTTCCGTTTTCTATCCAGATACTTGCTTTTTCCAGTTTAGTAGTTGGATTCACGTAAACCGTCACGCCATTGAGAATAATGTCTTTAGCCTCAGAAGTTTTTAATCCATTGGAAGGTCCGAATTGTGCATAAATGAGTTGTATGCAAAACAACGCGGAGAATAATAGTGTATATTTCATTTGAATGAATAAAGGGGTGTGAAGTTAGTGTTTTTGGTTTGTTTACTACAAGAAGTTAAATACGAAATGGATTGATTCTTCTAAAATTTCCAATAAAAGCTACCGCCCTTGGATGCAAGCCGGAATTACGATGTCGGATAATAATGATTTGGCGTAACTTCAAAATACGTTGTTGGATTTTAATTTGAGTTTAGGTATAATAGTTTTTAGTAAAAAATGTAGCTTTGTTTAAGTAACTTGAAAAGTATGGCAACTATTACATTAAAAATAAATGAAAGAACCAGAAAAGGTAAAATCTTCATGCAATTTTTAAAGGAATTTATAAAAGATGAAAAGTCGGTTGAAATTATCGAAGAACAATCTCCATACAATCCTGAATTCGTAAAAATGGTGAAAAAATCAGCGGCTAGTAAAAAACGATATCAAGTAGATAATGTCAATGAGTTATGGAAAAGTTTATAGTTGTATTAACAGAGAAAGCAAAACAAGACATTTCACTTCATAAACGTTCTGGTAATAAAGCTGTAGAAAGAAAAATAAAATCATTTCTTGAAGAACTTAAAGAACATCCTTTTTAGGGAACTGGTCAACCTGAAGCACTAAAACATGATCTTCATGGTTTTTGGTCAAGACGCATAAATCAAAAAGATAGAATGATTTATTCTGTTAATAATGAAATTGTAACCGTTGAGGTAGTTTCCTCAATGGGACATTATTTTGACAAATAGGAGCCGACTACCAAGAAGTAAATTTCCTTTACACACTTCCATTTCAAGTAATATCAAAAGAGGTGCTTTTGGAATTTGGGTCGGTTTTTCGTTTTTGATGGATACTTTGATTTGTCAGTAGGTTAAAAGTTAATACTTGTTTTTAAAAAGAAGTATCAAGCACATGGTTCAATCGAATGAGCCAATTATCATTTCTTTTTAACTTTGTCTCAAATGACAAAGCTGATTGAAAATCACCTTGATGAAATAATTTATCTTTGCAAAACGCATCGAGTGGAATCTTTTGCTGTGTTTGGTTCAGCCGCTAATTCTTCAATGCACGAAAATAGCGATATAGATTTTCTAGTTCAGTTTTCAAACGATATTGATGTACTTGAATACGCATCTAATTATTTTTCTTTTCTAGAGGAATTAGAAAATTTGATGGGCAAGAAAATTGATTTAGTGTCTAAGAAATCGTTAAAAAATCCGATTCTAATCGAAGAAATTAATCGTTCAAAAGTGGACTTATATGCAGCTTAAAACACTAAAATTTCTTCTTGATATTCAAAGTGTTATCAATGAAATAGAGTTAGTTAAAAGCATTACAAAAAACAATTTTACGGCCTTCAAATCTGATATTTTATTACAAAGAGCTGTGGAAAGAGATTTGGAAATTATAGGAGAGGCTATTCGTAAGATAATTGATATTGAACCAGATATTACAATTTCTTCTGCAAAACATATTATCGGATTGCGCAATATTATTTCTCATGCTTACGATTCTGTTGAACCTGAAATGATTTGGGGAATTATTCAAAATAATATCCCAAATTTGGAAAAAGAAATAACTGAGATTATGGGTGAAAATCGCCGTAAATAACCTACAAAAATTTTGAAATTGTTTTTAGTTTGTTAAATAAAAACCCAATTATGAGTCCACTCCGAAAAGGAGGTTCACCGTGGCGAATCAATCAAAATCGACGCGGAGTGAATTTTTAACCGGTTCCGATAACTATCGGAATGAAAATATTAGCAACAAGGATGAGTTTGGAATAAATGGACTTTACGGAGTGGACTCAAGGATATTTCTTTATATGATTGAATACCTGATTAAATTGATATACTTTTGATATATACTAAAACGACATGAAAACGGTATTATTAAAAATAGATGAATCCATTTTTGTTGAAACAGAAAAAATTCTTTCAAACATCCGAATCCCGCGAAATCGCTACATTAATGAAGCATTGGAATACTATAATAAAATTCAAAAAAGACAACTTTTAGAACAAAAACTCAAGAAAGAATCGGAGTTGGTAAAGAAAGATTCTATGGATATTTTAAAGGATTTTGAAGATTTAGATTATGCAGATTAAACAATTTGAAGTTTGGATTGCAGACTTGAATCCACAAATAGGAACTGAAACTGGAAAAACAAGACCCGTTTTAGTTGTTCAAACAAACTTATTGAATCAAATACCGCATCCATCAACAATCATTTGTCCGATTACAACAAATGTGCAACCTGATACCGAAATTTTGAGAGTTCATCTTAATAGAGGTATTGCAAATTTGAATGAAAATTGCGATGTTATGATTGATCAAATTCGGGCAATTGATAATAAAAGATTGATTAAAAAAATTGGAATACTACCGAGAGATTTAACCCAAAAAGTAAGAGAGAATATTGGAATCATTTTGGATTTCGATTAATACCAAGTGCCCTGCAAATTGTCACATAAAAAATTAATTGAGGTATAATACCACCACTGCGACAATGACATTCAGTTATTTTCTAATCCGCGGCGGAGACATTTAATGTCATCGTCGGTATTACTTGTCTTCTTAGAAAACGTTCTTTCCTTTTGGAGAGGACGTTTTTTTCACCCCCCAGGATACAACAAACAACTTAAAGCGGTTATCAAAAAAGCTAAAGACCATCCTGTGTAAACTTCAATTGGTCGGTGTTTGTTGAGGTATAAACGTGCGAATATGGTTAAGCCCGATGCCATAATGGCGCCAATGAAAATCCAAAAATTGTAATTCGCTTGTACAATGAAAAAAGCAAATAAATAACCCACCAAAATTCCCGCTCCTCCAGCGTGTAAAGAAATTTTAATCCAACGATTAATGAACATAAAAAGAACGGTGACTAATATTCCTGATAAGGGTAAAGCATAAAAATACTTAGGTAGCACATTTTCAGGTGCTTTCACTAAAAATACTACAAACAACATCAAGCAAAATGCAAACTGAATAATAAGTGGAATACTTCGTTCCAAACGATTTTCCATGTCTATAGTGCTGATTATTTTTCGGCGGTGTAATTCCATAAACGACAAGGCAGGAAGTAAGGCTCCAATAATGAAAAAGACTAACAACAATTGATTTTTAACCTCTGGAGGAAGGGTGAACATCGTCCAAGAATCCAGTTTTATTGGTTCAGATGGAATGTACATCGTCAAGGCTAAACCATAAATCGGCATCAGTAACGGAAGAAAAATCCAAGATAGAAAATGGGATAAATAGCCTAATACCGACGAAGGTTTGTAATCGTGCAAATCATGATCATTTGAACTCTTGTCGGTATTATACCTATTTGTATTTTTTAAAATCATCAGTACCTAATTTGGTATAACATCACAATTCCTTTCGCATTCGTGCAACCGGTAAATTCAACTGTTCGCGGTACTTCGCAACCGTTCTTCGAGCAATATTGTAGCCTTTCTCATTGAGTAATTCCATCAATTTTTCATCGGTTAAAGGATTGCGTTTGTCTTCTCCTTCAATGGCGTCGGAAAGGATTTTTTTCACTTCACGCGTTGAAACCTCCTCACCAGAATCGGTTGACAAGGACTCCGAAAAGAAGTATTTTAGTGGATAAATTCCAAAATTGGTTTGAACGTATTTGCTGTTTGCTACCCGCGAAACGGTTGAAATATCCATGTTTACAATGTCTGCAATATCCTTGAGAATCATTGGTTTCAATTTCGTTTCATCCCCTGTTAGAAAATACTGTTCTTGATAACGCATTATCGCGTCCATTGTCATTAACAAGGTTTGCTGGCGTTGTCGAATGGCATCAATAAACCATTTCGCACTATCCAGTTTTTGCCTTACAAAAGTCATTGCTTCCTTATCAGACTTGGAAGTTTTGGCTCCTTCGGCATAATTGCGCAACATGGTTTCATATTCTTTACTCACCTTCAATTCTGGCGCATTTCGACTGTTCAAAGAAAGTTCCAAGCGTCCGTCGGATTCAAAAAGTAAAAAGTCGGGAATGATTTGCTGGTAATTTTTCGCTGATTCCCGCATGGAACCTCCTGGTTTTGGGTTCAATTTCAAAATCTCATCCACCGCTTCCTTCAAGTCATCTTCCTCAATTTCTAATTTTTTAATGATTTTGTCGTAGTGTTTTTTGGTGAATTCTTCGAAATGGTTTTCAAGGATTTTTTTCGCTGTAAAACGCACGATATCTCCGTCCTGCCGACGATTGATTTGAAGCAACAAGCATTCTTGAAGATTTCTCGCTCCAACTCCTGCTGGATCTAATTCTTGAATTAAATGTAAAATTTGCTCCACTTCTTTTTCCGTCACATCGATATTCATCGAAAATGCGAGGTCGTCCACAATGGCCTCCAAATCGCGATTGAGGTAACCTGATTCATCTAAATTTCCAATTAAAACATCAGCGATTATGAATTGTGTGTCATCCAAATCCAACAAATGAAGCTGCTCGGTCAATTTTTCTTGAAAACTTTGCTCCCCCGACAGCGGAATTACGCGTTCCTCATCGTCTTTTGAATGGTTATTCGCTTTTGTTTTATAGTCGGAGCCTTCTTCATCAATGTATACAGATAAATCGAAGTCGTTATCATCATCGTCGTTGTCGTCGTAATCGTCTTCGTTGCTGTATTCATCTTCTTCGTAATCCTCACCTTCTTCAAGTGCTGGATTTTCCTCGATTTCTTGTTTGATGCGTTGATCCAATTCCATAGTCGGAACTTGCAACAATTTCATCAACTGAATTTGTTGTGGTGATAAGCGTTGCTCAAGTTTTTGGGCGAGTTGTTGTCGAAGTGCCATAAGCTTTAGATTGTATCCAAAGTTAACCTTATTGGACAATTTTTTGCTTGATGACTTGATAAATTTCCCAAGTTACACGGTCATAAACATAAACAAGCAAGTGCATATTTGCGGGGTTGTGATTGCCATCCAACTGATTAGGAACAACAAAGCTGTAATTGATATAATATTTTCCGTTGGTCATATCTGCTGATGTAAGTGGTCGCCCGAAAGGTTGCGCGTTGAGATTTCCTCTGTGAATGTCACGGTGAACATAGTTCGTGTTGTGGGAATTGTCGTTCATTTTTTGGTCGCCAACTAATGAGTCTTCGAGTAAATAGGTCACGATTCCCAATTCATTGGTGAGGGAATTATCCAATTTCTCCACTTCGACATGCAAAAATGCTCCTTTGGTTGCGGGGTAATAATTTAATTTCGATTGCATATTCACGCGCAACAGGTTGTCGTTTTTCAACTGTGTAACCATCGACGACCAAGCATTGGGACTTTGGAAAATCACATCGCCGTTCTTCACTCGATTTACCGTTCCTCTAGGATTTCCTGGAAAACCACCGTCGTTAATTCCAAAATAAATTCCAATTTGTACCCCTTGTGGATTGGTAAAATCAACAGGATAATCAGGAGGACTCACGCTTTGAAAATCACCGATTCCATCTGGTCCTGCGTGAATAGAAGTTACAAAAACTCGTCCAGGATTTGCCGTTTGGAGCGAATGTGCAAGTGCTGCCGCCGCTGGACAGAAAACACATTTATGACCGGTAAAATCTTCAAGCAAAATATTTCGAAAAGTATTGGCGTTTGTCCCAAAAGTTGGCCACTCGTTTGCTACATAATCCGCCCATAAACCCGGGTAGAGTGTAGTATCTAAATCCAAAACAACTTTTTCAGGATAAGGATTTTTGATGTGGTCGCAACTCTGCATAAGAACGAGAGCTGCGGACAAAAAAACAGAAATTAGAAGTATGGAACGCATATTTAAAAACTATGGGTTAAACTTAACGTGAGTCCGTTATTTGCTGGAACAAAGCGACAAACACCTCCTACACAAAACAAACCAGCACGCTGACGACCATAAGAAACAGTTACACGCGTAGCATCCTTGATAAATCCGCAAGTTACGATGGGGTAATTCACGCGTTTTTCAGGGTCTGGATTGCCGAAATTGTATTGGTTCATCACACTAAAAAAGTAGGAAGGAGAAATGGTGTATTCTATTAACGCGGTAAACCAATTTCCCTGATCATTAATTTGTCCGTCTTTTTTCTCCACAATCAAACCTTGTAATTCGGCACGTAATGAATGTTTACTATTGATTTTGTAGGTGCTTTCCAACACACCAATATGTGAAGCAATAATGCCAGAAGCGAAATTGGAAATCTTGGCTACATCATTGTTGATTCGAATGTGAAAATAACTCACAATCAAACTCCACTGCTTGTTGATTTTCTTTGTCACGTTGGCATTAACATCGAGCCAATACAAACTATCGCTTTGTCTGAAAGGGGTGCTTTTGTAGAAAACACGGGAAGAATCATTGGGTGAAAATCCAGCGGTATTTTTGAATGGTTCGTAAGTGGTTGAAACGTTTAAACCAAGTGTAGTTCCATATTTACCACCCAATTTTGTTCCTTTTTTGAAGGTGTATAGAAAATCTGCTTGGTAAGCCACTTCTCCAAGAGGCTGTGTGACATAAGGATAAAGTGTTGCGACCAAGTTGTAAGTGTGTGTTTTGTTTAATGCTGGAAGAAAGTTGATGAACACATCCTGCAAATCCTTAGTTCGGTCGGAACGGTAACTCATGTTATCGACGGATTTCCCAGAGAATAAAATTCCCAAACCTTTTTTCGTGTAGCTCAAGTTGAAAACAGCTGCATGACCTAAATTGTAGATATTTCCATTGTCGTTTGAGGGGTCTTGTCCTTTGTGAATGTACTCAGCATCGAAGTAGAAATCCTTATAGCGCAATTTCATCCTTCCACCGTAAGCACCAACATTTTCAGGTAAAATCAACTCAGGATTATTGTCGCGTTGAAATTTACTTACGAATGAAGCTCCCAAAACAATGTCCACAGGTAGAGAGTCTAATTTTTTAAACGTTTCATTCAAATGTAATTCCGCGTCAACTCCTCTCACAATTCCTTCACCATGAACAATTTTCCCTTGTTGAAACGACAAGCGCTGCACCCCATAAACACCTTTGATTTGCAATCCCTTTTTAGGACGCACAGTCACACGCATTCCGTCGAGTAAGTTGTCGTAACCTAAAGCACGGTCTTCATAAGCACGTAAAGCCAAACCTGCACCAAATTGTTCATAAAACGAACCTAAAGTCACTTCGATGAAGTCATTTTCATAACCTGCGTAACGCATTCCAAGACCTGTTCCGTCAAAACGATTCGGATAACCTTGAATACGAGGTAAATAAGACTCTAATCGCATCCCCGCTTTAAAATTTCCATGGGTGTAAAATGCGTTCATGTAAGAATTCACTAATGCTTTTTCGGGTGGTTGGTTTGCACCAATTATAGGGTCGTCGTTGAGGTATTGAAAAATACTTTCCATATTCCCCGAAACATTCCCCTGACTAAAAACGAAAAAAGGCAACAAAAATGCTGCCTGTGTGAATCCTTTTAGGACTTTATTCCAATTACTTACCACTTAATTTCTTGATTTCTTTGTATAATTTTTCTTCGTCGCCTGGCGCGTAGTTGTTGTGGGAATAAACAATATTTCCATCTTTATCGATTAAGAAAGTGTGTGGAACATTGTTAACACCCATTGCGCGTTTGAAGTCACCATTTGGGTCAGATAAAACCAAGAATTCCCATGCTTTTCCATTCACATAAACAGGAACCTGACTTTTTGTTTTTTCGTCGTCAATTGAAACCGCAACAAGTGTCACTCCTGTTTCAGCTTGCCATTCTTCGTAAAGTTCATGAATAGCATTCAATTCTTTCTTACAAGGCGCACACCAAGTAGCCCAGAAACTGATTACAACCGGCCCTTTCAAACCAAGATTAGCAGTGTTGTAGGTTTTTCCTTTTAAATCTTTTAGGTTAACTGCGGGTACTTTTTTGTTTTCCAATGGATTTCCTCCATCGTTTTGAGCCAATAAATTGACCTGAAAAGAGAGAAAAATCAACGATACAATAAATAACTGTTTCATAAATAGAATGGTTTTGGATGGCGTTTTGTCAAAAACAATGCCGAGAGCAAATGTAAAAGAAATTGGAACAATTAACTAAGTCTTCTACTGCGTATGTTTGATTCGTAATTTTCAAACCGAGGTGAAAACAAATTTTTGTTGGTACTGCAACGTTGTTTGTGCTTCATTTTTTTTCGATTGCCGTAAACAAAGAAAAAAGATTAGGATTGTGAAGAGGTTGTTGAAATGTGTCAACTTTTAGTGAAGAAAATAGATTTATTTATACTTTAATTCATTTCTTAGCTTTGCATTCCACAAACCCAAACGACTTGAAAAATATTTCTCCTTTGCAAGTACTGCTGTTTACTGTTTTTGTGCTTGCACTACTTTTACCGATTTCCCTTTTTTCAGACAAAGGAACGGTTAAAATTTTTGGTGTTCCTTTTCGTTTTCTTTCCTCGGAAAAATTGTTTAATCCAACCAAAAAAGAGAAAAAAGACATCACCAAAATCATTCAGAAAGTGGATACTTTAGACTTAAACCGTTTTGATGGAAAATCGGACGGGAATCTCGGTGCTCCAGGTGACGGAAAATTTTCTGCTGATGCCGCTACAGAAATTTATTTGAATGATTTGGGTCGGAATAACTTAGCGCGTTTTTTTGAAAAACTATCCACTGTTGCAGAGAAAAAAGAAAAAATTTCCATTTTTCATTACGGTGACTCACAAATTGAAGGGGATAGGATGACTGCCTACTTTCGTCAAAGAGTTCAAAATCAATTCGGAGGAAATGGTCCTGGATTGATACCAACGGTAAACGTTTACAAGACAATGACCTTTATCCAAAATTGCTCTGAAAACTTTGAGCGTTATACCGCTTTTTGGGGTGCGAAATTGCCTTCCAAAAAGTATGGAGCACTAATGTCCGTTGGAACCTTTCGATTGGATTCTGTAAAGGTTTCCGCCGGTGAACCAACTACTGCATGGATTGAAATAGAACCATCCAAAGGAGCTTACACTCGGGCAAGGGAATACAACAACGTAACCATGTATTATAATTCTTGTACAGCTTCTTGTATGCTGAAAGTCTTGCAAAATGGAAAAGTTATTCATGAAGACACATTAGTTACGGATGGCGCTGCACATGAAGTGAAATTGAGTTTTCCTTCAAAACCAGGTAAACTGAGGTATGTTTTTAGTTCGAAGAAAAGCCCAGTGATTTCTGGTTTTTGTTTGGAAGGAGATTACGGTGTTCAAGTTCACAATGTGGCAATGCGTGGTTCGTCTGGAACACAGTTTGGAAGTGTTGATTATGGTTTAATGAAACGTATGCATGATGAACAAAATACAGAACTTTTCATTATGCAGTTTGGTGGAAACTCTATGCCAGGAATGAAGGACTCAAGTAGCGTAAGGGGATATGTTAGATCATTTAAAAGTCAAGTGAATATTGTTCAGAAAATGCGACCAGAAGCAGCTGTAATTGTGGTTGGACCAAGTGATATGTCCATTCTAAATGACGGTGAGTTTGTAACCTATCCGCTGCTTCCTTATTTAGTAGATCAGATGAAAAAAATGTCTTTGGAAATGGGGTGTGGCTACTACGATATTTTTGGTGTGATGGGCGGTAAAAATTCCATGCCTTCTTGGGTCGAACAAGGATTGGCCGCAAGAGATTACATTCATTTCACTGGTTCTGGTGTCAATATCGTTGCACAACTTTTCTTCGATGCGTTCATTGCTGAATATGCAAAGTGGGAACAATTAGAAAAAGCACAATAATTGTAGATAGAAATCCATTATGCGCTTTACCCTGCTTTTATTGCTTTTTCATTCTTTCGTTTTTGGACAGCAGAAGCTGAGTGGTTATAAAGCGCCATCTACTTTACAATTGGAACAAGAGATCTTTAGTCAGTACCCCTTTATACAGTTCAAAGAAAATTACTTCCAATTTTTCAGCAGCGCAAGTCCTAATTGGGAACATTTTTACGATGATTTATCTTCAATGATTGCTAATAAGGATAGAAAACTCAACTTTTATCATATAGGTGGTTCGCATATTCAAGCGGATATTTATACACACGATATTCGCACTTTTTTTCAATCCAACTGGCCAGGTTTGACAGGTGAACGAGGTTTGGTTTTCCCTTTCGGATTGGCGAAAACAAATAATCCAGGTAATTACAACTTTTCATCGCCTAACAAATGGATTGCTCATAAAAGTGTGAATAGCCGTCCTGAGGATGTACAATATGGTTTGTCGGGTGCAGTTATAAAATGCGCAGATTCCTTGATTACAATTCGTTTTAAACATTTGCGTTCTTCCGTTCGTCCACCCTTCGATAGAATTCGTATCTATCACAATACGGGAGCATTTCCTTTTGAATTGAATTTTGGTGATGATGAAATTTTGATTGCGGATATAATTCAAGAAACAAAATTGGGTTATTCTGAATTTCTTTTTTCGGATTTTATCGATTCAATTGACGTACAATTTGTTCGAACAACACCAACAAAAATACCCCTTGAGATTTATGGTTTTGAATTCTTAAATGACTTACCGGGCATCACTTATAACTCTGTAGGAATTAACGGTGCTGGACTTTATACCTTTCTTGCAAACGAGCACTTTGTGAGAGATTTAAAGGTTCATCCTCCTGATTTTTTTGCATTTTCCTTGGGTACAAATGATGGTTATCGACCTTATGACAAATTTGACCCTCAGGTTTACAAACGAAATTTGGAGTCAATGATAAATTTAGTCTTGTCGGTCAATCCTGATTGTGCGATTTTACTAACTGTTCCAAATGATTGTGGAATAGGAGGAAAGCCGAATAGAAACACACCGAGACAACGTGAAGTTATTCGAGAGCTTGCTGAGCAATATCAAATTCCTGTTTGGGATTTTTATGGAATTATGGGTGAATTAGGTTCAGCTTCAACATGGCGCAACAACGGACTCATGCAGCCAGATTTAGTCCATTTTACCTCTTCAGGTTATCATCTTAAGGGAAAATTATTTATCGATGCTTTTCTAAAATATTTAGATCAGTTTCGTCAACTTCAAAACGATATTACCAATGAATAGAATTTACGAGATATTTGCTTTTAATGAACATAAGCCCTTGATTTTTACACAGTTGGATTTCTGGTTGTTCTTCATTGCGGTAATGATTTTATTTTCATTTACCCATAAAAACTACCTAATTCGAAGCTTTTATTTGACAGTGGTTAGTTTGTTTTTCTATTTCAAAACTTCGGGTTTGTATGTCTTGCTTTTGGGTTTGAGTTTGATTGTTAATTACTTACTAGGAAAAGGAATTCATGTAGCGCCAAGCGATAAAAAGAAAAAGTTGTTTATTGTTTTGTCTGTTTTATTCAATGTATTGACCCTCGCTTATTTCAAGTATGCGTATTTCTTCACCGACTCCTTTAATGCACTTTTTCAAACAGATTTTAAAGTGGTCAATCAATTGGCGTATTGGGCAAATGGTGTCGTTGGTGAAAAATATTTTGTTGAAAAAATCATTTTGCCTGTTGGGGTTTCCTTTTTTACTTTTCAGAGCATCAGTTATGTGGTCGATATTTATCGTAAAGAAATTGAACCGGTTAAAAACTTTTTCGACTACACTTTTTTCGTTACGTTCTTCCCTCAACTCGTAGCAGGTCCAATTGTTAGAGCGAGAGATTTCATCCCACAAATTCGTCAGCCACATCAATTAAACAAACGCGAGTTTTCTGATGCAATCGCTCAAATCACAAAGGGGTTAATCAAAAAAATTGTTTTAGCAGACTACATAGCCGTTCATTTTATTGATAAAATCGTGGATGCACCCGAGGCCTACCCAGGTTTTGTTAGTGTTTTAGCGATGTGGGGCTATTCACTTCAAATTTATGGTGATTTTTCCGGTTATACGGATATAGCTATCGGTTTGTCGAAATTGATGGGTTTTAATCTCTTAGAAAATTTCAACTCACCCTACAAAGCCACATCGGTTGCTGACTTTTGGAGACGTTGGCATAAATCTTTAGGTTCGTGGTTACGGGACTATTTGTACATTCCTCTAGGTGGGAATAAAGGCGGTGGAATTGGAACTTACATCGCAACTTTGGTGATTTTTACTTTTCTAATTTTCATAACCCGTTGGTACGAATTGATATACATTTATCTGGGATTAACTGCACTTTACCTCATTTTGTACAATGCCGTTCCAAGTTTTAAAACCTACTTTCATCGCGACTTGAATCTTTTGATTACGATGGTAGTAGGTGGTTTGTGGCACGGTGCAAGTGCGAATTTTGTGATTTGGGGAGCGATGAACGGAACGGCCTTGATTTTGTATAATCATTGGAAAAAAATTAGTCCTTATGAGGAATCAAACGCATTATTTATACGGTTTTGGCGAATTTTCCTCACTTTCAATTTTATCACCTTTACGCGGATATGGTTCCGTTTGGAAGATGAAGGTGCACCAATGATTATGCTAAACCATATCATTCAACACTTTGATTTTAAGTGGGATACTTTTGTTTTGGTCTTAAAAACCTATCAAATTGTCTTCTGGATTATTTTAGCTGGATACATTGTTCATTGGCTACCTCAAGAATGGAAAGATAGACTATTGGATATTTTTTCCAAAGCACCAATGCCTGTACAAGCAATTGCGGTTTCACTTACGGTTTTTTTGATGTACCAAGCTGTCTCGGATACATTTAAGCCTTTTGTGTATTTTCAGTTTTGACAATTTAACTTTGTAATAAATTAAAGGTACTCTTTTAAATGGAAACAATAGTGAATAAGGTTAAGGAAAGCGGTTTAATTCAAATGGATTTGGCGGATTTTAAGCCTAAAATTAGAATAGTAGAGCTTGATATCTCTAACCAATTATGGCAAGGGATGATTCTGAAAGAGAAAGATTTCAGGGATTGGTTGAAAAAAGAAGATTGGTTAAAATTTCAGGATTGTGCGGTTTACATTCACTGTTCAGCTGATGCTATAGTTCCAACCTGGGCTTACATGCTAATCGCCACACAACTTTATGGAATAGCAAATAAAATAGTGGTCGGAACTAAAGTTGATTTAGAAAAAGAACTGATTGCGGATAATATCAAAGCTCTTGATACAGATGGATTTATGGATGCAAGGGTAATTGTAAAAGGTTGTTCGGATATTTCATCACCAGAATTTGCAATGGTAACTTTAACAAAACATCTTCAACCTGTAGTTCAGAGTATTATGTATGGCGAACCCTGTTCAACAGTTCCAATATACAAGCGAAAAAAATAGAACACAGTTTAGAATTCAGGTATTCAAGGATGTTTTGAACTTTGTCATTGATGTACAATAAAAGGGGTTAAATTTTGATGACGTTTTAGCCTGAGTTTGACTCTAAAATTGAATTTACCTGCGGTGCTCCAGCAAGTGAGGACAGCTGCTTTGCGGTCAGAATAACCTAAAAATAAGTTACTTTTCAAAAAATCTTTCCCCAGATTTCACCATTCGCTTCAGAAGAGGATTTGGTCTGTAACGATCTTCTCCGTATTCATCAAATAACAATTCTAGTTGATTTAGAATTTTATCATAGCCTAATTCTTGCGCCCATAACAATAATCCTTTTGGGTAATTTACTCCTTTAGTCATTGCCAAATCAACATCTTCTGGTTTAGCAACATTCATAAAAACGGCATCAAATGCTTCATTTATAAGCATAGATAAAATTCGTTCAAAAATCTTCCTTCCGAGTTCTTCATTTTCAGTAGGGGAGGGGAGAGGCTGAGAATAATTGTAGTATCCACGACCACTTTTCTTTCCAAAAAATCCAGCTTCTGAATGTCGTTTTTGTGTTAAGGATGGTCTAAAACGTGGGTCGTAGTAAAATGCCGCAAATACAGATTCAGTAACTGAGTAATTTACGTCATTTCCGATAAAATCCATCAATGTAAACGGTCCCATTTTAAATCCACCAATATGAGTCATAGCCCAATCAATTGTTGCGAAATCGGCAGTTCCTTCTTCATAAATACGTAGTGCTTCACCATAAAACGGTCGAGCAACGCGATTCACAATAAAACCTGGTGTGTCTTTACAAACTACAACAGTTTTATCCCAACTTTTTATGAGTTCAACCGACACTCTGGTAATGGAAGCTTCCGTTTGAACTGCTGGAATAATTTCAACCAATGGCATAAGAGGAGCTGGATTGAAGAAATGAATCCCAATAATTCTATTCGCTAATTTTAATGCTGAACCAATTGATGCTATTGATAAGGAAGAGGTATTACTAGCAAGTATGCAGTTTTCGTTCACAACTTCTTCAATGGACTTGAACACTTGATGCTTAATCGATAAACTCTCCACAATGGCCTCAATAACTAGATTGCATTGCGAAAAGTCTGTCAAATTGCCGCTGTAATAAATGTTTTCTTGAATCGAGTTGGCATCATCGGAATTAATTTTTCCTTTTTCGACCAGTTTTTCTAGCGTTTTTATAAGGTTTTTTTGTGCTTTTTCGAGTTGAGAATGATTCGTATCAACAAGAATTACCTTATGTCCGTTTTGCGCTGCCACTTGAGCAATTCCTGAACCCATCGTTCCAGCACCAAGGACACCGATTTTCCATTTTTCCATTTTATTTCCCTTTAAATAATGGTTTTCTTTTCTCTAAAAAGGCTTGAACACCTTCTTTAAAGTCATAAGTTGTACCCGCTTCTGCTTGTATATTTCCTTCTTGCTCTAATTGTTTTTCAAGTGAATTATTCCAACCATCATTTACTAACCTTTTTGTTAAACCCAAACCTTTGGTAGGCATTTGTGCTAGGTTTTGAGCAAACTTAGTTACTGTTTCTTCGAAACTTTCATCCTCTACTGCCTTGTAGATTAGATTCATTTTTTCAGCATCTTCTGCACTTAATTTTTCACCTGTCATCATTAGTGCTAAAGCTTTTTGAGTTCCAATGAGTCTTGGTAAAAAATAAGTTCCGCCAGAATCTGGTATGAGTCCAATTTTTGAAAAGGCTTGAATAAATGAAGCTGATTTTTTCGCAATCGTTATGTCACAAGCCAAAGCAATATTAGCTCCAGCTCCAGCAGCAACACCATTTACAGCACAAATAATTGGTTTTTCAATTTTTCTTAATCTTAAAATAATCGGGTTGTAGTGTTTTTCAACTATATCTTTCATTTGCGGACCTTGTGGGTCAGTTGCTTCACCCAAATCTTGACCAGCACAAAACGCTTTTCCTTCACCAGTTAAAATTATTGCGCGAACGTTTTCATCATTTTCACAGTCATCAAGAATTTGTTGTAATGAAATCGCCATTGCTTGATTGAATGAATTAAAAACTTGTGGGCGATTAAGTTTAATTGTTGCAACCCCATTGAGGTCTTCGCGAAGAACTGCCATAATTTTTTATTTTGAACAAATTTAAAAACCTTGAACAAAGAATTGGACAGTTTAGTCATTCTTTGAAAATATGACATAAAAAAAACCGAGATGAACCCGGTTTATCAATTTATGGTAAATCTTAAACAAGTTTGAAGTCAATAAAAGGTAATGACAATGTTTATTTAACTTTTCGAAGATATATTCTATTTCAGTTTTTTTCCATCAGAGTTTTTGTACCACCCCTCGTTGTCCTTGATTTCAACAGGAACGTTAGCTTCAGCATTGAACTTTCTTTGTAAATTCATCCAATAGAAAAATCCTCCAAAACCAAACACAATTAGTAAATAATTCAACTTGTTTCCAATGAATTCAAAAATAGTAAATGTCATCTGAAATAAGTCTCCTAATGCCCAAAAGAAATCTGTACTGTTCATAGTTTTTTATTTGATTACAAAGGAAATAAAAATATGTACACTAAAACAAGATAGGACTAAATTTCTCCAATCAATTGTAGTGTTTCTCTTGATGCTTCTTGTTCTGCTGTTTTTTTAGAAACCCCCGTACCTCTCCCAAATTGTTTATTATTTATCACTGCATCAACAACATAAGCCCACTGTCCGTTATGATGTTTTTCCGATAAAACCACAAATTCAAGTGCTAGTTTTTTGCGTTGACACCAAATAAATAATTTTGATTTAAAGTCGATCTCTTCTTTCAAAATCTTGTTGAAGTCCAAGTATTTACGAAAAACGAAACTGTTAATGGATTGCTTTACTTTATCCAATCCACCATCCAAATAAATAGCGCCTATAATTGCTTCAAATGCGTTACCTTCAAGTGAAGCCATATTGATACTTCTTGATTGGTTAAACTGTAAAACATCTCGTATGGACATCGCTTCTCCAATATCAGACAACGTTTTTCTATTTACAATTTTTGATTTTATTTTAGTTAAATAACCTTCGTCGTCGTGTGGAAAACGATTAAATAAAATCTCTGCTACAACTGCGTCTAAAATCGCATCACCTAAAAATTCCAGGCGTTCGTTTGATGAATCTGCATCATTCTCGTTACTAATGGATTTATGCTTTAATGCCGTAATAAAATAGGATATATTCTTCGGTCTGTAACCAAATTTTTTAAGGATGAATTTTGCAATTTCTAATTCTTCATCCGATTTTTTCTGAAAGAATATTGGAAGTTTCAGTACCAATTATTTTTTGAATTTACCTACAATAACACTCGTGTTGTGCCCACCAAAACCAAAAGTATTTGAAAGAGCAACGTTAATAGTTCGTTTTTGAGCTTGGTTGAAAGTGAAATTCAAATTTACATCCAATTCAGGATCGTCTGTAAAATGATTAATTGTTGGAGGTACAATGTCGTTAACTACCGAAAGCACGCAGGCAATTGCCTCAATAGCACCTGCCGCCCCTAGTAAGTGACCTGTCATACTCTTAGTTGAACTAATATTGAGTTTGTAAGCGTGTTCTCCGAATACGGATTGAATGGCTTTTACTTCGGCAATATCGCCTAGTGGAGTAGAAGTACCATGAACATTCACATAATCAATAGCGTTTGGACCGAACTCAGCGTCTTCCAATGCTGCGATCATTACGTTGCGTGCACCGATTCCTTCCGGATGTGGAGCAGTCATGTGATAAGCATCACCCGACATTCCTCCTCCCAAGACTTCTGCATAGATCTTAGCACCACGACGCATAGCGTGCTCGTATTCTTCCAAGATCAACGCGCCACCACCTTCTCCAAGAACAAAACCATCGCGATCCACATCAAATGGACGTGAAGCAGTTTCCGGAGAGTCGTTGCGAGTAGAAAGGGCTTTCAAGGCGTTAAATCCTCCCATACCCATTTCATTCACAGCAGCCTCAGATCCACCAGTTACAATTGCATCTGCCTTTCCAAGTCGAATGACATTGAACGCATCGATGATCGCATTGGTTGAAGATGCACAAGCAGAAACGGTAACATAATTTGGACCGCGCAAACCATATTTAATTGAAATATGTCCTGCGGCGATATCCGAGATCATTTTTGGGATAAAGAAAGGATTGAACTTAGGAGTTCCATCCCCGGCAAAGAAATTTTGCGCTTCATCCTGGAAAGTTTTCAATCCACCGATTCCAGAACCCCAGATTACACCAATACGATCTAA
>CAZWSY010000002.1:12423-112211 GCA_964636775.1 uncultured Lishizhenia sp. | reverse complement strand
AGTTGAGGAAAAATCCAATTAATCATTAGAAGAAACTATGTCATTTGTCTAACGAGAAGAGGAAAGGGTCTCGTTCAGAAACTAACCTCGAGCTGGAGAACTAAGAAGAAGCACATATGCAATTAAAACCTAGAGAACCTACGAAAGGCAAACTATCTATACTGATATTAACTCCAAACTCACAGGTGCCAATAATAACAACAACAACAGAGACACTGAAAGATATTAAGATCATCGAGACACTTTTATGAAAAATCAAGGGGATTCTGATGCTTTAGTAACTTAAAACAAAAGGATCTTTGCTTGGAACTTGTGGATAAACGTGATTATAAATGCGCTTTTGATAATTTTGGTCATTCCATAGTTGAATTAGCAGAAAAGAATGACAAAATAATGGGCATCACTCCTGCAATGCCATCGGGCTGTTCATTAAACATCATGATGCAAGCTATGCCCGACCGAAGCTTTGATGTTGGAATTGCCGAGCAACATGCCGTAACCTTTTCCGCAGGATTAGCCACACAAGGAATGGTTCCATTTTGCAATATTTATTCCTCATTTATGCAACGTGCTTTCGACCAAGTACTTCACGATGTCGCGATTCAAAATCTGAACGTGGTATTTTGTTTAGACCGAGGTGGATTGGTTGGTGCTGATGGAGCAACACACCACGGCGCTTACGATTTAGCTTACATGCGCTGTATTCCAAATATGGTGGTTTCTGCACCGATGAACGAGGAAGAATTGAGAAATTTAATGTACACCGCCCAACTCCCAAATCAAGGGCCATTTTCGATTCGTTATCCACGTGGAAATGGTGTAATGACAAATTGGAAAACTCCATTCAGAGAAATAAAAGTTGGTGAAGGAAGACGTGTAACAAATGGAAGCGACATTGCCATTTTAACAATTGGTCACCCAGGAAATTTCGCCCAGAAAGCTATTGAAGAATTGAGAGAATTAGGTATTTCTGCAGCACATTACGATATGCGATTTGTTAAGCCGATTGATGAGTTGATGTTGCATGAGGTGTTTACAAAATTCAAAAATGTAATAACTGTTGAAGACGGTTGTGTAATGGGTGGTTTTGGTTCTGCTGTTGTAGAATTTATGGCAGATCAAGGATACGAAGCAAGAGTTACAAGACTCGGAATACCAGATAAATACATTCATCACGGAACGCAAGAAGAACTATGGGAAGAATGCGGTTTTGACACAAAATCGATTGTTTCATCTGTCAAGAAAATGTTGCGTTATGAAGAGCGCAAAATGAGTGTTGGAGGAAGAGTAGGGTAGGAGTTTTCAACCTGAATTTTATATGCCAATTCATCAAAAAAAAGTAAACCCTGCTGGATATAAAGTAGTTCATTAATTGATTAGATGAAATACTCACTTAAAAACTCTACCGATTTAAATAAACTTATCGATAAAGCTCGAAACCTTTGTTAGGACTAAAATCCGTAATTGATAAATCCGACAACCATTTCCTGAATTTTTAATATGTGATTACCTTTGACTCATGTCGGAATCACCAAAAGTCACAATTATCACTTCAGAACCAGACTCCTTAAAAGTTTACCTCCAAAAAATCTGGCAATACCGAGGTTTGATTTGGGTTTTTGCAAAGAGGGATTTGAAGGTGAAATATGCTCAGACTTGGTTGGGTCTTGGATGGATTGTTGTTCAGCCGCTTTTAAGTCTTTTGATTTATACTTATTTTTTTGGGTATGTAATCAAGGTTCAAGATTTTGAATTTCCATTTTACTTATTTGTGTTTTCTGGTTTGATATTTTGGAATGTTTTTTCACAAATATTTGTAGCGACAAGTTCATTTTTGTTTTCTCAAAAAGAACTATTGGTGCGGTTGTCGAGTCCAAAAATTTTAGTGGCAATTTCCAAATGTTTACAGATATTTTTAGAGCAGAGCATATTAGTTTTTCTATTCATAGTGCTTTCATTTTTTCACGACAACATTTCATTGCTCGGAATTCTATTATTGCCAGTTTTGCTAATTTTAACTGGAGTTTTTGGGTTGTTTTCAGGTTTATTATTTGCGTCGTTTAGTGTTTTTAAAAGGGATTTTGCTTTCATTTCACCGAGTTTAATTTCGTTCCTTGTGTGGTTAACCCCCGTTTTTTATCCGATTAGTATATTACCAAAAGGTATTCAAGAAATAGCATTTCTCAACCCACTCACTACAATTATTAATACTTTTAGATATACTTTAGGAATGACAAATGATTTTAGTCATTTTATTTGGTTAGGATTGCTAATAATTTTAGCCTTTTCGATGTTCTCTGTTTTGATTTTCAAAAAGCAAGAATATGATTTAATTGAGAAAATATAATTCTATGAGAAAGGTATTTATTGATTCGGAAATTGAGAAAGAATTCCAAAAAGAAGGATTTGTTCGACTTCCATTTCTTTCTTCGGATGAGGTTAAGGAATTAAGAGAAATTTTTTTTCAAGGATTAGCTGAAAGTGGTGGACAAATAATAGCAGAAGATGTGGGTAGCGCTGATTTTGAGATAAACTATGATTTCACATTTATCGATAAAAACTCAGACTACAAAAGAAAAGTCTTTGCTCAAATAAGCGAAAAATTTGTCCCTATTATGGATAAAATTTTGGCGGATTATAAACCAATTATTGCAAATTTTATTCGTAAAAAATTAGAAACAGGAGAAGTTCCGCTTCATCAAAATTGGTCGTTTTCAGATGAGAAAAAATGTTGCACAGTTTCGATTTGGTGTCCTTTAGTTGATGGTACTGTCGAAAATGGAACTTTACAAGTCGTTCCAGGAAGTCATAAACGCTTTGGTGAAGTTCGTGGCCCCATGATTCCGTGGGAATTAGAACCTATAAAAGATGTGATTATCGAAAAATACTTGGTTCCATTGGAAACAAAAGCCGGTGATTGTGTCATTCTAGATGATAGCATTGTACATTATTCAGCTGTCAATCATTCCAATGAACTTCGTCTTGCCATTCAACTAATTTGTGTCCCAAGTGAAATGCCATTGTTGCACCAACACATGGAACCAGAAAACGATCCCAATAAAGTCGAGATTTTAGAGGTAAATCAAGATTTTTATATGGAGTTTAATCCTTGGAAAAAGCCGGAAAAAACGAAAATTGTTCGCACTTTTTCACATTCTTCTCGTTCGCTAACAGAAAAAGAGTTTTCAAAAAGACTTTTTTCACAACGTTATGACGAACCAACATCATTTGGTCAAAGGCTCCTAATGCGTCTTGGTTTTTCAAAGTAGTATGTATTTCAAGGATCCAAAATTAAATACGCAGTTTCTCATAGATGGATATGTAGTCCTTGATTTATTCCCTCATGAAATCGTGGAACAACTATCCCAACGTTATAAAACTGATTTTGATTCGACACCTTATGGATTTTATTCCAGTAGTTTTTTAAGTGATGTTGAAAAAAGAAAGCAGATTGATAATGATTTACGAGACTTATTGAGGGCGCCCATAAACGCAATTTGTCCTCCTCATCAAGCGTTAGGAACTTGTTTTTTAAGCAAAAATACGGGTGTTGAAAGCGAAATGCCACCACATCAAGATTGGACAATTGTGGATGAGAATTCATTTCACGCTGTTACCATTTGGATTCCTTTACAAGATGTTGACGAAACGAATGGTGCCTTACAAGTACTTCCTGGAAGTCATTTGTTTTCAAAAGCATTGCGGGGTCCATCTCTTGACGACCCGTTCAAAGAGGTAACTCAGGAAATCAAAAAAGAACTCCAGCTCATTCCCTTAAATAAAGGACAAGCGATTGCTTTTTCTCATGCATTAATACATGCCTCTCCTCCCAATTTATCTTCGGATGTTCGGGTTGCAGTTACTTACGGTTTCATTCCTGAAGCAGCACAACTCTTTTTTTACCACAAGAACGAGCATTTTAAATTGGAGAAATATCACGTCGATACTGATTTTTTTCAACGATATAACACACAAATTAGCAAACGTCCACAATGGCTTGAACCAAACGAGATTTTAGATTTCGAACAAAAGTTTGTTCCTAAATCGGAACTTCAAAGGTTCTTGAGAACTTTTCAAATTCAAAAGCTTATGCAACAGTATAAAATGATTCCAATTTTAAAAGATGAAACCAAACAACGTTTTTTTGAAGAAAATGGCTATTTAGTCCTACCTGTTTTAGACGCGGAAGAAATAACTGCTTTGCGAGAATATTACTTTGATTCACCAGTCGGTAAAGAAAAACACGAAGGATTTCATGTCAGTATGGATTATGAAGATAAAGACTTTTGTCGAAAAACGCGAGATTTTATTTGGAAGAATACCTTGCCAAAAATGAGCACTTATTTAACCGATTTCAAGCCGTTTGTCGCTAGTTATACTGCCAAGGATCCTTCCCCTAAAGGAATAGTGCCGCCCCATCAAGATTGGAGTTTTACCGACAAGGAAGAACAAGGTTATTGTTCCATTACGTGTTGGATTGCCTTACAAGACACCTCAATTGAGAATGGAGCACTTGGAGTCATTCCGGGCTCACACAAATTAATGCATAATCATCGGCCTTCTCCGTCTCCTCAAGCACCAGTCCCCTTAGCTAAACATCTATTTTCACTTTTCCCTTACACCCAACTATTAGAAATGAAAGCAGGAGAAATGTTGATGTTCGATAATAGGACTTTTCATGCTTCTCCTCCAAATGTAACTAACGAAATACGTTTGGCAGTAGGAATTGGAATTACTCAAAGCAGTGCAGAATTAGTACATTATTATTTGAAGCCGGATAGCGAAAAGAAAACGCTGATTAAGTATTCCGTTGATGAAGATTTCTTTTTGAATTATAACAATGCAAGGCTGTCCAAAATTTACAACGAAGGGAAATTCATTGAAGGTTATGGTGAGGGTGAAAATCTACCATATCATTTCGATGATTGGGACACTGAAACCATTTTAGACCTTATCAAGAGTAATGGAGTTTCTTTAAATGAGAAGTTGAAAACTCAAATGGAAAATTTATTTCCTCAACGGTATGAACAGGATAAACGAACCGAAAACAATCAGGAAGTAGTTCAATCTCAAAAAGATAACCGAACTTTTTTTGAAAAATACACGGTATTGAATATTTACAGAGAATTAAAATTTAAATTAGGTCTTAAATAACCAGGATGAATCCACTAAAAATTTCTATCGATACACGAAAATTTATGGACGAAACGATAATAAATATTTGGGAGTTCACAGCATCTTTTCCCATATTGGTTAAGCGTATTTACAGTTTGATTTTCGCCGATAAAAATATAGAAAGAGGAAATCATGCGCATCTCAATCAGGATCAAATTATTTATGTGTTGTCCGGGAAAATACACCTAACCTTAACGGATAATCGATTAACAAAACATGAATTTACCTTAGAAAATAATGCTGAAGCAATATTGGTTCCAGCAGGATTCTGGTTGACTTTAATTTCGCTCGAACCTAGTGTTGTGATTTGTTTTGCTTCTCAGTTGTATAATGATTTAGAGACAGTTACAGATTTTAATGAATTTATAAAACCAATTTAATGTTCAACTTCCCTAGTTCGATTCAGAAAATTTTCAAAGATGATACTTTACAGTTGTCATTTGAAAAATTTGGTTTTGTAATTGTTGATTTTTACGACGAAACTCAAATGGAAGAATTGAGGGATTTGTACCGTAACTTACACCCTCAAGATGAAAAAGGATTTTTTCCAAGTACTTTTTCTCAAGATAAAAATTATCGTGTTCAAGCTGATGCGAAAATTCGTGAAATTGCAAAAGATAAAATGGCTGAATTGTTTGTTGACTATCAAGAGGTTTGCGGTTCTTTTATTGTAAAAAGTCCAGACGAGAATAGCGGAATGTGTGTACACCAAGACATGAGCCTTGTCGATGAAAGTCGGTTTACAGGAATCAATATTTGGACACCCTTAACCCATCTTTCAATCGAAAACGGAACGATTTTTATTTTACCAAAAAGCCATCGTTTTTTCCCAACTTACAGAGGAAGTAGCATTCCAGAATTTTTTGCGCCAGTGATGAACGAAATTGTCGATTATCTTCAACCAGTGCTTATCGAAGCGGGTAAAGCGGTCATCTTTGATCAAAGCATTATTCATTTTTCTCCACCAAATTTCTCAAATGAAATACGCATCGTTACCAATATATTCATAACCAATAAGAACGCAAATTTTAGAACGTACTTTTGGGAAAATAAGGATGATAAATTGGTTGAAGTGTTTGAACAATCTAGTTCGTTCATGACTGATTTTGAACAATTTGGAAACAATATTCACGGAAGACCAGAAGTGGGGAAATCGCTTGGAAATGTACCTTATGATTTCCCGAAAATTGATGTTGATTTCCTTGAAAAAAATTGCCAAAAAACGAATGCAAGACAACTTATTGCAACTGCTGAAAAAAACTATCGAGACAAAATTGGTTTGAATTCCACGAAAAAATCATGGTGGCAAAAATTTTGGAAAACATGAGTGTACGAATCTTTAAAAACTCGGAAAACCAAGAACTGTTTGATAAACAGGGTTTTATTGTACTTCCTTTTTTGGAACATAATGAAATTCAAGAATTACTCCAGTATTTTCATCAAACGCATCCAAATTTGGAAGGAAATCGTTTCTTTTCCGATAGTTACTGCTCTGATTTTGAGTTTAAAAAACAAGCAAGTGATAAAATAACCGAAGTTTTTTCACGTGCATTTGCGGCGCATTTTATCGATTATCAAACTTTTGGAGCTTCGTTTTTATTTAAAACTCCAGGTGAAAATAGTGAACTTGCCGCGCACCAAGACTGGACGATTGTTGATGAAACGAAAGACATCGCTTTGAATTGTTGGGTACCACTTTGTGATATTGATGATAAAAATGGCGCATTAATGGTACTTCCGGGGAGTCATTTTGGTAATTTTCCTTCTTTAAGAGCGCCTACCTTACCTTTCTTTTTCTCTGGAAATGAAGATGTTGTTTTGATGAATTTAATACCGATGTTTGTAAAAGCAGGAACAGCAGTTGTACTGAATCAAAGTGTGATTCATTATTCTCAGCCCAACTTTTCTGCTCAAATTAGACCAGCTATTACAGCCGGAATTAAGAATCAGAATGCTCAAATGTTTTTTCATTACAAAGTTCCTGGAGAGAATAAATTGGAAGTGTTTCAACAAAATGATTCGTTTTTAATTGAATTTGAAAATTTTGCAAAAGACATTTTAGAACGTCCGAAAATTGGAGAATCGATTGGATTTATACCGTTTGACGCTCCAAATTACTCAGCAAATGAAGTAAGCCAAATAGTAAAAAGTATGTTGACGAAAGCGGGATATAAGTTTAAAGAAAGACAAAATGAAACTTCCTCAAGTAGCATATTTCAACGAATTTTAAGTGTTTTCTCACACAAATGAATCAAAATAATATACTAAAAAATAACGGCTTAGATGAGCGATTATTGCAGGAAGGCTATGTCGTAGTACCTTTTTTGAATCCAAGTGAGGTGGATGATTTAAAGCGTTTCTTTTTTGAGAATTGCCCTGAAAAACTTCCTTCGTTTTATGCAACAGCTCATGCAACAGATGTTGAGTTTCGAAAACGAATGAACGAGAAAATCAAAACTGTTTTCGCGAATTCATTTGATAAGTATTTTAACAATTGCAAAGCGCTTGGAGGTTCATATATTGTCAAAAACAAGGAAGGTAGCGTGATATTAAAAGCCCATCAAGATTGGAATATCGTGGATGAAACGCAATTTAGGTCGTTTAACATTTGGGTACCTTTATTGGATCTGTCAGCTGGAAATGGCGCGATTTCAGTATTGCCAAAGAGTCATTTATGGGTGGAAAATTTTCGTGGGCCTAATATTTCAGATGCCTTTGAAGCAAAAACTGAAATGATTTGGAAGGAAATGACTACCTTGGAAATGAAAGCAGGAGAAGCCTTGATTTATGATCATCGATTGTTTCATGCTTCTCATGCTAACCTTTCAGACGAGCCACGAATCGCATGTGTTTTTGGAATTGTTCCAGAAGAAGCAACGATGTTTTATTACTTTGGAAACGGTAATAAAATTGAAATTTACGAGTCGAACGTTGAATTTTTTATGAATGGAAATATTCAAAAAGGACACAAAATCCTGAAGAAATTGAAAGAAGTTAATGTGCCTCAAATTGATGTAGATGAAATTGATTTTTTCAAAAGTAGAAGAAAATCAAAGTCGTTTTTTAGAAGATTATTTTCATGAATCAACGAAGGACATAATTCTTTGTTTATTTTAGGACTCTCTTATGAAGAAGATGCTTTGGGATAAAATTCATCATTCAGTCGTACAAAATCCAGATTTTCGAGCACAATTAGCTGAATTTGGTTTTGTTACAGCTGGAAATGTTGGAGTCGAAAAACTTGCTGAATTGCGAACTGTACATCGTCAAAACCATGATTTCGACTGCAAAGATGGAGGAATGTTTTATAGCGTTTATTCTCTTGATATTGCCTACAGAAAACGTATATACGACGAGCTAAATAACGTTCTTTCACCGATTTACAATCAATTATTTGACAATTATAAATCCGTTTTAAACTCGTTTATCGTTAAGGTTCACGGCGAACAAAGCGAGTTTACCTTGCACCAAGATTCCACAGGTTTGGACGAATTTCAATATTCGCCATTAAGCGTTTGGATTCCCTTACAAGACACCAACTTAAACAACGGATGTCTTTGCGTTGTCCCAAAATCGCATCGCATTAAAGTTCCTTACCGAGGCATTTCTTTTGCCGGTCCGTTTCAAAATATTGAATCTACCGTACGTCAGTTTTTAATGCCAATTGAAATGAAAGCAGGTGAGATTTTGTTATTTGATAATCGCTTGTTGCATTATTCGCCCAAAAACAGTGCAAAGGAAAACCGTGTTGTGGTTATGAGTGGAATTTTTCCAACTGAAGCCAAAATTTTGTCGTGCTATAAAGACGAAACGATTGCTAATTCGAAAATTGAAATTTTTGAACAGAAAGACGACTTTTTATTGACAGGAGAAAACTTTTATCACGATTGCACCATTCGACCGAAAAAAGGAGTGCTCATCGAAAAAGTCGATCCTCTGAATTCGAATTTGAACATAGAAGAATTTTTAGAATTGGCAAAAAGTCTGGATATTGAACAAGTAGAGATAAGTGAATTACAAAATCTTAATCTTCAAATGAACATTATATCTGAACCTTTAGAAAAAGAAAAAAAGAGTTTGACTCAACGTTTATTAATGCTTTTCAAATAAACGCAATGTCAATTTCTGCTGAATACCAATTGCTAATTCTTTTTGCGTTTTTGTTTGGTTTTATACTATTCTTGTTTCTTTTTTTTATTCGAAAGGAAAAGAAGAATGATATTTTACAATTCACACATTCTTCAAAAGATGTTCAGCGATTTTATAACGAAACAACGGATAAATTCATTGCAGTTTATGGAGAGATTATACAAGCTTTTCGAACAAAGAATGTTATCCAATATTTGGAATATACTGCGGATGTTATCGGTCTAGAATCCATGTCAAAAGTTGTAGATGCAGGTTGTGGAATAGGTGGGCCAGCGGTTCACTTCGCGACACAATTTCCGAGTTTGCAAATCAATGCTTTAACCATTTCAGAGGTTCAAATTGAAAAAGCACGCCAGACGATTTCAGAGAAAAAACTTGAAAATCGAATTCATTTGCACCATGCAGATTACCATTTAATGGCTTCAATATTGGAGAAGTCGACTTTTGATGCAGTTTATTTTTTGGAATCGTTTGGTCATTCACCGCATCAAGTGGAGTTAATCGAAGAGGCACTTCAATTGCTGAAACCAGGAGGAAGACTTTATATCAAAGATTTATTTAAGCGAGAGTGTTCGCTTATTTGGGAACAAGAACGCGTGGACGAAATCTGCGATGAAATTAATAAAGCGTATCACTATAAAATCCCTCAATTACATACCGTATTGTCAACATTGAGAAAGAACGGAATGATTTTGAAAAAGGTGGGAGTTCCTAATGTTAAAACGGATGATTTTGAGAACCTGACAATCTCAAATGATTTCCAAGAATTGTTTGGTATTGGAAAGGTTGGAAGTTGGGACGATTACATTTTTCCAATTGATTTTTATGAGATTTTAGCTGAAAAACCTTTGCTAAATGATCGTTCTAAGTTGCATCTTTATGTACTAAATAACCTAAAAAAATAGGATGCTAAAAAGGATGGACAAACTCGTTCAGGTGGCTCGTTTGAGTGATTGGAAAGGGAGCTTTGTCCCTTTTGTAATTGGATTTGTCTTTTTGTGGCTATTGGTGCTACGGATTCGGCCGAACTTCGAAGTTGGATTTTTGAGTTTTCTATCATTGATTACCACTGTTGGGTTTGCGTCTTTTGGATATTTAATCAATGAATATTTTGATCAAGAGGAAGACATGAGGGCAGGAAAAATTAATCGTTTTCAATTTATTAAAACATTATATCGTCCTATAATTTTTGTTTTTTCCTTGGTGCTAACCTTATTTCCTTGGTTTTATTTACCGAAAAATCAATGGAGTTTATTTTTGTTGTCCAGTGAGATTTTAGCTTTTCTATTGTATTCGGTGCCACCAATTCGCTTAAAACGTTTCGCACTTATTTCTTGTGTGATGGACACTTTATATGCTTATTTTTTACCCTTACTGTTGTCGATGATTACTTTTTCACTTTATGCAAAATCCTCCATTTTCGAAACGAAACTGATTTGGTTAGGACTTCCAATTTTTTTAGTGGGCATGAGAAATATCTTTCTTCATCAAGTGAAAGACGTTATTGGTGATTTCCATTCCGGACGGAAAACATTACCCATTTTATTGCGGCCAAAATCACTTTTCGATTTAGTTTCTGTTGTTCTTTTTGTAGAAGCAGTTTCATTCTTTGTTGCCATTGAATTAATTGTACCAGGATATTATTTGGGATACTTATATATGTTTTATTGCATTGTTAAGGCAACCGTTTTTGCAAGGAACTATTTCAAAAAACCAACATCTAATAACTTTGATTTTCTCACCATTACAAATGGCTTTTATCAATGGTGGTTTCCGTTAATTTTGCTCTCTTTATTAACCTATCAAAATTTGAATTGGTTTTTTTTATGGGGAATTCAAGGATTGATTTTAGTAGCAAATTTTCGAACGCAACTTATAAATGGAGAGATAGTCAACGTGTTGAAAAATATTATTTCTGTTATGGTAAACTATGCGATTTACTACCTTTTTCTTCTCTTTGGGGTTAATTTGAAACAAAAACAAATGAGTGCTTTGGATTACCTTAAATCAAAAAAAGCGACTTTGTAGTATGTGTGGTTTTACAGCTATTTTTTCAAAAGAACCAATTGACTTTGAACAACTCAAGGGGATTGATCGTGTTCTGAATCATAGAGGTCCTGATGAAAAAGGTCAATTTGTTTCTGATGATAACAAAGCTGCTTTTTATTTTAACCGTTTGTCATTTCAAGATTTAAATAGTCGAAGTAATCAACCATTTATTTCTCGAAACGGACAGTATATTTTGGTTTTTAATGGAGAGATTTATAATTTTAAGGAGCTTAGAAATGAGTTAATTACTAGTGGAATTATATTTCAAACAACAAGTGATACAGAAGTTCTCTTAGCTGGATTTATGCACCATGGAAAAGATTTTTTTCAGCGATTAGAGGGAATGTTTGCTTTTGTGATTTTTGATCAAATTTCAAAAACTATTGTTGCAGTTCGTGATCGCTTTGGTATCAAACCTTTATTTTATTATCAATCGGTTGATTTACTTGTTTTTTCGTCAGAAATTAAAGGAATTTTTAAGGTTTCTTCCATCCGAGAAAAAGTTAAAGTTCGAAAAGCCTCGGTCGCAACTTTTTTAGCAAATCGCTATATTCCCACACCTTTTACCATGTGGGAAAATTTATTCAAAGTTCCTCCAGCGAGTTTTTTGACTTCAACTGATGGCTTTAAGATGGTCTGTAAAGAATATTGGAATTTGAAAATCGAGAATAAGAAAGAAAATTTCGATGTTGTAAAACAAAATGCTTCGGATTTAATTGCTAATTCAACGCGAAATCATTTAGTAAGTGATGTTGAAATTGGAGGGTTTCTAAGTGGCGGACTCGATTCTACAACCTTGGCTAAATTCGCCTCAGAGTCATTGGGTTATCCCTTTAAGACCTTTTCCATTGGTTTTAAAGATTGGAATGAGTCGGAAGATAAATATGCGAAAATTGTCAGCGATACCTTGCGACTTCCATTTTTTCCTAAAATTTCTAACAAGATAGATATTAAGCAAGTGAATCTGTTGATGTTTCACTACGACGACCCAATCGCCGATATTAGTATTTTACCAACTTATGAGGTAAGTTGCTTGGCAGCATCGAATGTAAAAGCCGTATTGTCGGGTGAAGGTGCCGATGAAATAATGGGTGGATACTGGTGGGATAAAAAAGAAAATTTTTTCTATCCACAGCGCTACAAACGATTGCTTCGAAATTTACTTCCGAAGGAGTTTAGTTCGGTTAAAATTCATTATATCCACGCTATGAGTATGGGACTTTTTGATCGAGAAGAATTAAGTTATGCTCTTGGTAACGATTACCAAAGCTCAATTCCTGAAGATCCTTTTCAGCATTTTGATGCATTTGAGTTAAAGGGTGAACCTATCACAAAACAAATTCAATATTTGAATATTAAAACCTTCATGTCGGAGTTGGTTTTACAAAAAATTGATCGTGCTTCAATGGCGAATTCATTGGAAGTGAGAGTTCCCTTCTTGGATTCTCAATTGGTCTCGTATTTCATGTCGCTTTCACCAGAAAGTTATATGAGAGATGGTATTCAAAAGCCGATACTACAGTCAATTTTATCTCCTCAAATCCCAAAAGTCATTCTAGAAAGAAAGAAACAAGGATTTGTTGGGCCGGATAGGTTTTATATGGAAATTGAAATTTACGAGAAGTCTTTATTAAATGGATATTTGATTAAAGATGGAGTGGTAAAAGAAAGCTATATTTTACAAAAAATAAGAGAGAAGGACTATTGGCGGCTTTGGAAACTTTTCGTTTTGGAATGTTGGTGGAAAGTTTGGGTGAAAAGTGAATAATTTAACGCGTTGAATTAAAATGAAGAATGTATTTGTTTTTGCTGTTTGCGGTTCTGAGGAGCACACTGAAACCTTGAATTTCGCACTTGAAAAATTGAAAAAGTTCTCAAAGTCAGATATTATTGTTGTTACAGATTACTCTAGGAATGAAAAATCTATTCTTCATGATCAAATAATAAATGTCGAAACACCGAGAGAATTTGATAATCATCAGGCAAGTATTTATTTGAAAACAGGATTGTTTAAATTTCTACCGAATGGAAATAATTATTGTTATTTGGACTCAGATGTAGTTGCGATTAACTCAAATTGTGATTCGATTTTTAAGGAGTTAATTGCTCCAATTCGATTTGCTCCGGATCATTGTAAGATTCCTTTGTTTAGTCCATCGGCAGTTAATTGTGGATGTCAATCTGAAGCGAAAAAGTATAATGATCTTTTGAACGAGAAGTTGGATTTAGAAGATCCGTTTCGTACAAGTTCGGATAAAACGATTAAAAAAAAAAGGAAAGAACTTGAAGAAAAATACTGGCGAATTAAGTCGAATTACACTACCTTCGTTAAGGTTGCCACACGGTATGTTTTTTCATTCAAAGAGTTCCGCTTAACTTCAGATTTGAGGTATAACAAACGTACTAAAATTTGGTCGGACGCTGATGGAAATTCTTTTATGAGAACTCCCAACATGAGAAAGTTAACAAAGGATTTGGGTTTGAAATGGTCGTTTTTTAATCCAGTTCCACGATTAAAAGATGGTCGTTCGATTTGGAGAATAGAATGTAAACACTTACCGGCGTTTATTAAACAGAAATTTGGTATTGAGGTGTCGGATACCAATTGGCAACATTGGAATGGAGGAGTTTTCCTTTTCAACGACCAAAGTCATGCATTTCTGGATACGTGGCACCAATTAACACTTTCAATTTTTCAAGATGAGAAATGGAAAACAAGAGATCAAGGAACGTTAATCGCCACCGTATGGAAATTCGGGTTGAATAATCATCCGACTTTACCTAAAAAATGGAATTTATTAGCAGATTATTATAATCCTAACGTACAATGGCTCGATGGTTGGAAAATTCGAGTGGCGGAAAATGAAGTAATTGAACCCGTTTTTGTGCACGTTTACCACCATTTCTTTGATAAAAATTGGTTGTTATGGCAAAAGATAGAAGAATTATAATTCAGCTGATTGTCCCAAAAAAATGTAATCTTTGTCAACAAGGAGAAAATTAGGTGTAGAATATACAAAGATGTTAACTAAGTTTTCTCAATTCTAAGCAATGAAGAAAAAGGTATTGATTACAGGAGCCGCTGGATTTATAGGATTTCAGCTTTATCAGTTTCTCAAAGACGAAGTTGAGTTAGCTTGTCTGGATTGGGTCGAACCTCATCGTATTGATGTTGTCGCTCGTGCTCAATTGATTCCGAATCTTATTCATGCTTCAATACACGAGGATTTTTGGAAAAAGCTTCCTTTTACTCCTGATATAGTGATACACCTTGCGGCAAGTACGGGCATCGCAGCCTCACTTGCTAATCCAAATTTATATTTTGAAAACAATGTGAGAGGCACTTTTAATGTACTTGAATACTGTCGAAAAAATGGAGTGAAGGAGTTTATATATGCAAGTAGTTCTTCTGTTTATGAAGAAGGAAATGAAATAATGAGCGAAAATTCTCCGACCAATAAACAGCTCTCATTTTATGGTTCCTCAAAAAAGATGACAGAAGTGATGGTTGAAAATTATTGCCATCAATACGGCCTAAAAGGAATTGGACTTCGGTTTTTTACAGTTTATGGATCATGGACAAGAATGGACATGGCTGCCTATAAGTTTATGAAGGCAATACAAAACAATGAAACGATTACTTTATACGAAAACGGAAAAGTAAAACGTGATTTTACACATTGGTCGGATATTGTAAAAAGCATTAAGAAATTAGTCGATAGTATTCAAAGAGAACAATTGGGTTGGCACTCGATTTTCAATATAGGATCGCAGCATCCCATAAAAGTTCTCGATTTTGCTCAAGAAATCGCAAACAACTTAAATAAAGAATTGATTTTTGAAAATGTCTCTTTACCCAAAAATGAGCTTTTTAAAACAAATAGTGACTCAACTAAACTTTTAGAATTTACAGGCTTTAGTCCTGAAATGAATTGGAAATCTGGTGTAAGAGAAATGGTAGATTGGTATAAAGAAAATGTATTAACGAATCATTACTTCTAATGAGAAAACTAATAACTTTTACCATAGCCTATTTATTGGTTTTGTTTGTGTTTTGGAAATCAGAATTAATACAATTTGAATTTCTGGAATCAACTATTCTACAGTTTTTTTCAGGTATGGCAATACATCAAGAGGGGGGAATTAATATTTTTTATTTCATAGCATATTATGGTTTGTCGGATTTTTATATTAATTTATATAGTTTTTGCTTTTGGTTTCCTTGGTATGAAACCCTATACTTTTTGTTGTCATATATTGGGATTTATTTTCTGTATAGAAGTTATTATGAACCTTTTTCAAGACGTGGAAAAGTATATCAAATATCATTTATTTTTATTTTTTTCGTTTTATTTCTTGTAGTATTGCTCCCAATTCAATACACAAAACTTGCATTTGTTTTATGTTTTTCAAGTTTTTCCAATTTGTTTTTTCGGAAAAAAAGCAATTTAAATTTCTTTATAAGTTCAAGTCTATTTGTTTTAGGATTGATGGTAAGGATTGAGGTTGGAGTCTTAGTTTTTTTATTGAGTATATTATATTTCGTTTTTGATAGAAATTGGGAAATTCACAAGATGTTTTATATACTTTTTATTGCCATCGTTTTAGGGTTTGTTTCGTTCAAAGTTAGCCACGAAATAAAATATTCAAATGAGTATTTAAAACAACTTGAGCCATCTCTTGCATACCAACTTTTAGATAGAGAAAATATAGTATCTTTAAAGTCATTAGATAATCCTGTTGAACAAGCGAAATACGTAGCTTTTCAAAATTCAATTAGTGATCCTCAAATAATTACAATAGATTTTCTAAAAAGTTTAATTCAAAAGCATGAGGTTTTGGGATTTAGTTGGAAATTGTTTAATCGAGCTACAAATATCATGATAAGTTCAGTGTTAGAATCACACTCCTTATTTATTTTTTATATATTCTTTGTCATTTTGTATTTGGTTTACGGATCAAATTTTTATCGTGTTTTATTATTTAACTTTTTGCTGTTAAGTTTTACGTTTTCAATCTGTTATTTCATTAAAATGGAAATTTGGTTGTTTCATATTCTATTAGTTTCATTTGTTTTTTTTAACTTCAGTCTTTTTGGGTTGAAATCACTCGATAGAATTCCAAGAAAATTTTTATTCAGTCTTGTTTTACTAATCCTATTGATTTTAAATAGTTTAATTGTCCGTTCAGAAGAACTTAATAATAAAATGGTACAAAGTATGATTTTAAGTGAGAAGTTGAGTGAAGAATACACGAATAAAATAATAATACCAGACATTTCTTTGTTTATTTATTTAATGAATAATCACAAGGCTTTTGAAGCTAGTTTTCTCCGTAAATGTCATTTTATTTACCTAGACCAAGATGTTCTTTTCTGGGAAAAAGAATATAATAATTTTGTTAGTAAAAAATACGGTATTAATTCGAGTAACCTAAAGGAGTTTTTTATTGACGTTTCAAAAAGAGAAAACATTTTGTTTGTCTTGGGGGAAAGTCGAGAGCAAGTTTATAAGGATTATTTTAAGGTTGTATTAAAATCTCAAATAAAATTTATTAAGGTCGAAGATTTTGAATTTAATGGTAATATTTATAAAACCTTAAAACTTAGTCATGAAAGTTCTTTTAATTAACCCAAATAAATTATTACCCAAAGATTTTAATCTTACTCAAAAATCTTCGGCACCATTGGGACTTGCTTTAATTGCATCTATTTTTAAGCAAGAAGGATTTGAAGTAGATGTTTATGATTTTATTGCTGAAAATACAGACAACATCATTCCATACAAAAAAGACATCTTTGTTCAAGGCGCTACTTTTCAGGAATTTACTCAAAAAATAAATTTAACAGACTATAGCATAATCGGGGTGTCTTTAATGTTTACCAACAATTGGTTAGTAAACAGATCGTTAATTAACAGTATAAAAAAGGCTCACCCAAGGAGCTTAATTATAGCAGGAGGAGAACATGTTTCCGCATTACCAAAGTTTTGTTTAGATACCTGCGAAGGATTGGACTTAATCGTTAAGGGCGAGGGTGAAGGTCCCATTGTGGAGATTTGCGACAGGTTTAAACAGGGACAAGAATATGATGAAATTAAAAGTGTTTTTACGAGAAAGTCAAATACATTCAGTATTAAAAAGCCGAACAGAATAAAAGATATTAATCTATTTCCAATCCCATCATGGGAACTATTTCCTCTAGAAAAATATAAAGAAAATAAACTGTCATACGGAGTTTCGTATGATTTGAGTTTACCCGTAATCGCTACTCGGGGCTGTCCCTATGAATGTACTTTTTGCTCAAGTCCAGATATGTGGGGTAGGAGTTATTCGATGAGATCCGTTCAAAGTGTTGTTGACGAAATGGAATTTTTGAAAAATAATTATGGTGCTGGAAATATTGATTTTTTTGATTTGACGGCTATTATCAAAAAGGAGTGGATTGTTGAATTATGTAAGGAGATTATTAAAAGAAAACTTGATATAACGTTCCAAATTCCAGCAGGAACAAGAGCAGAGGCAATTGATTTTGAGGTGGCAACATTACTAAAAGCATCTGGTTGTAAAAATATCACCTATGCTCCTGAATCAGGTTCTGAAAGAATGTTGAAGGAGATTAAAAAGAAGGTAAAAATATCTTCGATGTTGAAGTCAATAAGTGAATCGAACAAAGCAGGTCTAAACATCAAGCTGAATATAATTATTGGTTACCCAAATGAAAAGCTTATTGATATATTAAAAACTGTTGTGTTTTTAATCAAAGCCTCGTTTTATGGAGCACACGACACCTCACCTTCTATTTTCAACCCTTACCCCGGATCTAAATTATTCAATGATTTATATGAAAAGGGAAGAATCGTTTTGGATGATAATTATTTTGAAGCTGTTGTTCATTCTGAGGCTTTTCATTCTTTTAAAAATTACAATGAACACCTAAAGAAATGGCAACTAATATTTATGCAATATTCAATTTATCTTCTTTTCTATGTTTCCAATTATATTTTTAGGCCAGTTCGATTTTATCGACTTTTGAAATCATTAATCACAGGAAAAGCAGAAACAAGAGGTGAATGGATGTTGGTTCACATTTTTAAATCAAGAAAAGAAACTTCTTCACAATAATGAAAAACCGTTAACAATAAAATGGTAAAATTACCGTGAAATCTATTTTTCTCCCCTTGGTTTGATTCCGGATATTGTGAATTTATTATCAATAAACAAGTATCTAAGAATTCTTGACGCATAATCAAATGATGAAAACAAGTACTTGATTAATAGTTTACGGTTAATGTAAAAAAACTTAATTCGTAAATAGAAAGTTTTATAGAACCTTCTTTTCATTTCTGAAAAGTTTTCGTTTATCGAAATTGATCTCCATGAGTTTTCATAGGGATAAATATTAAATTCAATTTGTTCTTTAAATTGATTAAACAAGGCTGTTCCTGGATAGATAACAAGTGGGTTAAGTGAAGCGAAATTAAGTTTACTTCTTTTGATGAATTTAAGTGTTTTCTCAAAATCTTCCTTTGTTTCAAAAGGATATCCAGACATGAAAAAGGCGGCGGATTCAACACCAATTTCGTAACAATCTTCAATAGTTTTTAAAGAAAGGTCTAAGTCAATATTCTTTTTGATTTCATTGAGTATCGTAGGACTTCCACTCTCTAACCCAAAATATATTCTTTTGCAACCAGCAGCTTTCATTTTTTTTATTAAATCAAAGTCAAGATTGTCTGTTCTACTTAGGCAACTCCATTCTAAACCTAAATTTTCCCCGATCAAAAGATCACAAATTTCAATGACCCTATTCCTATCAACAGTGAAAGTATCGTCAATAAATCGAAAACTTTTGATTTTGTGGTGGTGTATCCATAATTTAATTTCCTCAAGAATTCTTGTTGCCTCAATTTTCGTAAATTTTGAACCATAGGATTTCACACAAAAGTTACATTGATAAGGGCACCCTCGCGTGGATTGAATCATCCCATAAGGTTTACGCATCATTGGCTCTCCATAGGAAGATACATTTTTTAATAAATCAATTGCGGGATGTCCTAATTGTGTTGTGTCAATAATTCTTTGCTTTTGACCTTGTTGTATTACTTCTTGGTTCACTTTATAGACAATTCCTTCTATTCTATGGATTGGACTTTTAGTAATGAGATGTTGAATTAAATTTTTTAATGTTATTTCTGGTTCTCCCAACAGAACATAGTCGCATTTTGTATGGAATAAGGTTTCTTTTGGGTAATAGGTCGGATAATGACCAAATACGATAAAAATAATTTTTTTAAATTTTTCTTTTAATCTCGCGATGAGGTTAACGTCACTTTCATAACATTCAAATCCCGTTAAAAAAATCAAAAATTCAGGATTGAACGTTTGGATTGATTTTTCTAAATCTTCAATTTTTTTTTTCTCTGCAACACAATCTTCGCAAGAAAACCGCCCATTAAATTGTTCCCTCAATGAACTTATGCACGAAATCAACTCTAAAGGAGGCATAAGACTTTCTGGAGAATTATATGAACACATGTATCGACGTGTAATTTTTTCCTCAAAAGGAAGATTGACAGCCATTACACTTATTTCATCGCCTTTGCCATTCATTTAGTTTATTTTACTTATATCAATAACTTTTTCAACCACAAAATTAGGTCTGTTTCTTACTGTTTCATGAATTCGAATAATATATTCAGTAACAACTAATATAAATATGGATAGAAAAAGTAAAATTAAACTTGCCCAAAACCAAATTTGGAAAGGCATTGTTTTGTTTAAAACGAAGAAAACACTCGCAATTGGAAAATGAAGTATGCCAATCAAACCTAAAAAACGAATAACACTCAATGGAATATTAGTGAACGAGAAAATAGTATCTATAAATAGATGAATTTTTTTTCTCGTGGACCATTGAGAATGTCCATGTTTTCTTTTAACTCGATTATATGGAATTTGTACAAATGGATATCCTAACCAACTTATTAAATAAACATTATTGGTGCTTTTTTCTCCAATTTCAACTACTTCATCTCGAATTTTGCTACTGAACATTATCAAGTCATAACCACCAATTGGAGCTTTTTTAAGTGCGTATTTTCGTACAATCCAATGGTAAAATGTTGACAATAAACTTCCATCTTCACGCGATAATCTATTAGCTATCACAAGCGGGATTCCTTTTAAAAAATAGGAAAACTGTTCTTCAATCAATTCGGGCGGGTCTTGTAAATCCGCGTGTAAATACACATTACATTCACCAGTAGCATGTGTCATGCCAGCTAAAAAACTGTTATATGACCCGAAGTTTCTTGTTAGCTTAATTAATCGAATCAAGTTATCAGAAAACGGTTTAAGTTTTTGAAGTTCATACAAAGTTCGATCTGATGAGCCATCGTCAACAAAAACAAATTCAAATTTGTGCTCTTGAAAAATAGGTTTCGAGGACAATAGGATTAATCGTTCCCATAATTCTGGAATACTCCCGGCATTATTATAACAAGGAACTATAATTGAAATTTTCATGCTTTAGTATTGAATCAAATATAGTCTTTTCGTGATGCATTTGTATTTTTATTATTCAGATAACTGAGAAATGAAAGTAAATTGTGGATGAAATTTCTTGCGTTTTTCAAAGCAAATTTTGATATCCTCAACCAAATTATTGGACTTAAATAAAATTTTCTAGTTAATAATTGTTGATGAATTTTGGCCTTTTCGATGATCTCTTTTGATGAAAATTCATTTGTATAAGGAGAAAAAGAAAAATCAATTTCATTTTTATACTCATCATACAATTTGGTTCCTGGATAGGGTTTTAACGTAGAAATAACTATAAAACTAAATCCACCCTTAATCGCAAATCGAATGCTTTTTTTAACGTCATCAATTTTCTCTTGTGGATGACCAACCATGAAAAATCCCATGAGATCAAATCCCATTTTTTTAGCTTTTTTACAGTTTTCGAAAGCATCAACAACATTGAATTTTTTATGTAAAGCTTCAATAATTTGTTGACTGCCAGATTCAACACCAATGTACAAACGAACACAACCTGCTTTTTTCATCCATTCCAGCATTGCTGTGTCAAGTGTGTCGGGTCGTACCAAGCATGACCATTTTAAGTTAAAGTTTTTTGAAATTAATAATTTACAAAATTCAATAACTCTTGTTGGAATCGCTGTGAATGTATCGTCAATAAATCGAAACGCTTTGATATTGAATAAGTGAATGTAATTTTCCAATTGGAGAATAATATTTTCTGGTGTCAGTGTTGTTAATTTTGTTCCATACGATTTCACACAGAAATTACATTGAAAAGGACATCCTCTTGCACTTTGAATTAATCCATAAGGAGCTGGAAAAAAAGGTTCTTTGTATAAATTGTTTTTCAATAAATCAAAGGCTGGCATTGGTAATTCATTCGGGTAAATTACTCTACCTGCAACTGTATTGTGAACTGCTTTTTCTTCAGAACGATAGGAAAGACCTTCAATTTCTGTGTAGGATTTTTTATTTTTTATGGATTGAATTAAATCTTTGAAGATCAAATCGGGCTCGCCGTGAATAATGAAATCAATTGGGTAGAGGTTCATTATTTCCTCGCGGAATACACTTGCGTAATGTCCAAAAACTATCAGGTTTGTCTTAGGAAAAAGCCTTTTAAGTTCTTTTAGTTCTAGTAAGTCTTCTTCAATGCATTCAAAACCTGTGAGACTAACAATAAATGAAGGATTAATATCATTTATTTTCTGATGAACTTCTGGAGATGAAAGGTTTTCAGCAATAGCATCCACCAAAGAAACCTCAATTTTTTCATTTCGAGCAATTGCAGCAAGTGAAATTAACTCAATGGGTTGAAATAAAAATGTAGGTGAGTTGTAAGAACACATGTATCTTCTCATTATTCGTTCTCTGTTGGGAAGGTTCAAAAAAAGCAATGTTGGTTTCATACTCACGAGGCTAAAATAATACATTTCGACATCTATTACTGCGATAACTTTCAGTTGCAATGAAAACCCTAATTTTGGAATAAAAAAATGGCAACTTATAATAATCAAGACGTCAAATTCAATTTTAAAACTAGCGATTACGATTCTAATTCTGACGATCAGAAAAATCTTATTCGCCAAGTCCATCAAGGTGAAATAGAAGGTTTTATTCTTAGAAATGTTTTTTCAAACAAAGAAGTAGGTGAATTTCTTGAGAAAATCGAAAAATTAGATTCTCAGTTCTTTTTGAAAACTAACACAGGAACTATCGCTCCAGATCCTTTTGCAACAATTAGCAACCTTGATGAACGCTTGGAAAATTACATTTCAAAAAAGAAACGATTTGATGTTTCTGGATTTCAGGTGTTTACGGAAAGGCTTCAGCAAGTGATGCAACATATTGGATCTGAGTTTTTTGTACGTCCTCCAAAAATGATAGTTGATTCTTCGATTGATGCTGTTCCTGCAACAATTCGTCATTTTCTACCTGAAATGGGTGGTTTATTTGTGCATTGTGGTTATCTATTTCAAGAACAATCTCCTGTTTATTATGATGCCGTAGAACCGATGAACAAGGAAGGGCAATTGAGTTTTTTCATTGTACTTCAGCAACCTACGTCTGGTGGTGAACTGACCTTATACGATATGATTTGGGAAAATGTCAATGCCAAAGATTTTCCAGAAAACAATGAATATGTGCTTGATAAAGACGGCAATCGGGTGTATTTGAGTGATGTTAACCATGTGAAATACAATCCTGAACCCGGCGATTTATTGATTTTTTACGGTGGAAAAATTTGGCATCGTGTTGAACCAATAATCGGTAATCTTCCTCGAATTACTTTTGGAGGATTTATCAATTTTTCTGAGGATGATAAAAGCTGTTTTTACTGGTCATAGTTTGTTTTTTAGCTTTTTATCGATTTCAAACTTCGAAATTTCATAATCGAAAAGTTGCATCATGTCGTGATTTCTGCTAAAATAAACATCCTTTTCGGGTTCAAAAGTGTGTTTCTTTGCACTTTCCCTAAAGAAAAACGAATCGTTGACACTGTAAATTTCACCAACATTCGCTTCCAATTTCACGAATTTAAAGAATTGTGCATGCTGCGGACAAATGCGCATCACTATGTTATCTCTTTCAATATCAGTAGTATTCGGTTTGGATGCGTGAATCATTCGTGTGTCATAAATTAATGCTTGTCCTGCTTTCAAAGAAAAACTTCTTCCGAATTGATCGAGATATCCTCGGAAAGGTTCCAAGGGCCATTTCCAATTGACATAACTCAGATTCAATTTCGGAATTAAACGATGACTTTTTGGAATCAATTGCAGTCCTCCATGTTTTTCTGTTACTTCTTGAAGGGGACACCAAATCCCATAAATTGGTACAATATGCTCATTCAAATTGAAAGCGGGATCACTGTGCCAATCAAGTTTATGCTGTCCATCTGGACGTCGGGAATATAAAAGGCTAACTGGACATTTAAAATTATCGAAAAAATCGCTTAATCTCGAATGGATTATTTGTTGAATTGATTGATGTGCTGCTTGTCTTTTAACATTATCCAAGGCGCTCATACTAGAAAAAGATCCTGTGAAAAGTGAACGATTTGGAAAAAAAAACTCAAAAACAGTTTTCAATTTTTCAATCTCGTTATTTGATAAGAAATCGATAATCGCAAAACCGTTAGCGTTGATTTCTTTCTCTAAGTTTGAATCGCGCAGAATTTGACATTCTTTGTGTTCATAGTTTTCTTCTCTATTGACGTTTATTGCATTTCTCTTAATCAGTTGTAAGAGAGCTTTTTCGTCAATTTCCTCGTTGTCTTGAAGTCCAATATTTTTAGTTTCAAGGGCTTGATTAAACGGCATTTCACCTTTTTCAAGTTGTGGTAAGTTGGAAAATAAGGAAGCGGTGTTTAGCGGATAAATAGCACATTCATTCGTGTCTTTTTTATGGTAATATAATGATGGAGCATCTTTTTCCAGCATGTTTAGAATAACGCCAACACGATCAGAGTCGCTGGAATTGATAAAAGAACCGTGCAGCGTTCGAGTGAAAAACGCCACTGCTTCTCCGCGTAAAAGACGATAGAAGCTAAGGTAAGAGTATAATTTTTCGCCGATGGGAATTCGAGGAATACTGAAGGAACCTGAGCGCAAATTGTTGAAAAAAGTATGACTTTCAGGAATAAAGCAAAGTCCCCCATTTTCAGGATATGAAGTTTCTAATGGAATCCATATTTGGAAATTCTTGTACTGGGTTTCGTCGGTAACGGTCCAATCTTGATGTAATTGAAACGCTCCTTGACTTTTTGCTTTTTTTACGGCAAAATGAGATGCGAAAATGGTACAATTAGGAACGATTTTCTGAAGGTCTGAAGTTACAATCTTGCAAATTTCTTCGTGAATCAATAAAGGAGACGGGTTTGATTTGTGATTATGTGTCACCATTAAATCACGGTCGGTTTCAAATAGAGTGAAATGCTGTTTGTATAAGTGCAATAAAGCTGAAATCGTACCTTGTGAAAAGCCCTGAATTTTACAAAACCCAAGTCTGTTCATAGTTTCGTTGTTCTCTTCAACACTGAACATAGTTTCTGATTTTTTCTTTTATTTCAACTAAGTTAGGAACATGATGTAAGTAATCAATTGTCTCAAAATCATCTGATTCGAAACGATAACAATGGTTTAGTTGGAATAAATCACTCAAGAAAGTTGTTGCATTCAAGTTGTAAATCGTGGCTTGCACTTCCGATGATTTTTTCACATGTATAAAAGGTGCATTATTCGGCAAAATCGTTATTGAAATAGCTGCCCTGTCGTCAGTTGAGGAATTGGAGAAAGAACCATGAAAAGCAGCTGGATGAAAAATTATCAGATCGCCTTTTTTAACGTTAATGGCTTGACAATGTGAATTTAAAGACAGTCGATTAATGCGGGCTGTGGGCAAATCTTGTGAACGAAAATTGGTGAAAAACAGGTGAGATTTTGGAAGGAAAAACAGCCCTCCGTTCGTGTTATCAACATCTTGTAAAGGAATCCAAAGGGTGCAAGGTGAATATTTTTTCTCGTCGGTGAAAGTCCAATCTTGGTGCAAATCCATTTCAGTTCCTGTTCCATAAGGTTTGATTAAAAGGGATGCACTATAAGCTGTAAACGACTTGAATAATTGGTTCAACAAAGGAGTAAGTATTACAGTTAGTTGATGATGAAAAGCTAAATTTTCTTCAAAAGAATGTTCCATTAATGAGTATTGAAAAGCCTGATTTTTGTGCGTAATAAATGGTTTACATAGGGCATTTAATTCGTCAATGATTGGCAAAACGATGTTTTCCATTAATATGAACCCTTCCGAAAGAAATTCATTTCTTTTATTCAAGTCTTTAATTGGACAAAAAGGTGTATTATTTTCGGAATGTATCATGACCATACCAGATATTGGTGTCCGTTTCTCAATTTAGTCATGAATCCTCCGAAGGAAACACGTTGATTTTCACCTGTAAAAGGGGGGACTAGGTGCCAATAATTCCCTTCGTCAAAAAGGAGCAAATCACCCTCAAAAAGTTCTACTTTTTCCGAACGGATTTTATCCAAAGATAAAATTTCACCGTTCTTTTTTTGTAGGTGATTGGTATCTATTTTGACTGCTGCCTCGTCCCAAGTTAAATCAAAAATCTCGATATCACATGGAGTAATTGGACGTTGAAGTATTATTAAAAAAGCAAATTGCGTGTCGATGTCGGCTTTTTGCGTAAATTTTTCAAAATATGCTTTATTCCAATCTTGAAAAAGACGGCCACAATGGACTTCAAAATATCCTTTACCGAGTGCCAAACGACGGAAAGACGACCATGTACCAGAATGATTAATCTCCTTTTCACGAGTATTGAAAAGAAGTTCAAAATCCTTTGAAATGGTCTTAAGTTTTTCTTGAAAATGTTCGGCGACTCTATTTTTTTCAATCGTTTTGAGGTAGCGTTGACATTCTTCTTGATAATCGGTAATTGGATTTCTTGGAATATGATCAAAAGGTCGTGGAAAGGCATTATAGCCATCATAAACTTCGTAATAACTTTCCACGGAATTAGATACGGAAAGGAGTTGTTGTATTTCTAACGTAGATAAAAAATTACGCAAAATGACAACATCGGTTTGCTTGGTTTCCAATTCTTTTAGTACGTTTAATTGATGGAAATTGGCATCTTGACATACGTATTCTTTCAGTTTCATGGAAATGTTTTTGATTATCTAAAAATTAGTTTGATCTTGTCTATAAAAGTAAGTTTTGTTGCAGGATATTTTTTTTTCAGTTGTTGAATAAATTGTTTGTATGTCCATTTTTCAAAATTTCCTTGAATAATTTCCTTGGAGATTACATCTATAGTTGGTGTGTAATTTGGTCCCATTTTCATAAGGGTGGATGGATTAATTTTAAATTTCTGAAGGTAAGCTTGATTTTCTGGGTTTGGTAGAAAAAATAACAATTCAGCTTGGGTGTAGAACCCTCCTAATACACATGAAAGTCTCTTTTTTCCAGACACATTGGCGTCCGAAGCATGGATAATGGAATGATGGAAAACAACACACTCTCCGGGTAAGGTAGGTACATGAACAAAAAGCGAGTTCAATTGATTAGAGAAATTATCAAAATACCGAGGAATTCCATTTGCTCGGTGTGAGTTGGATAATCGCTGACTTCCAGGAATAAACTTCATTTCGCCTGTTTGCGAATTGGCAGCATCTAAACAAACCCAAACATTGAAAGATGTATATTTTTCTTCATCAACCAAGAGCCAGTCTTGATGGGGGGGGACAACGGAATCAGGAGTCGATTCTTTCACAAGAAAGTTTGAGATGGTGAAAATTACCTGCTCCATATGTTTGTTCAATTCGGGCAATAAAATGGATTTGTTAAAAGTATCAACTCGGTTTAAAAGTTCGTTGTCATTGGTGTTGCTCGTTGTGTGAAAGCCTCCATTTGTAAGTTGTTGTTGCGTTTCATTAACTTCGTTATAATAAAATTGCTTTAATTCAGCCACTTGATTTTCTGTGAGCAATCGAAATTTTGTGAATCCCTGATTTAAAAATTCATTGTTCAACTTTTCGTCTTTAAAAATCTTCATATCAAAGAGTTTATGCCCAATAATAATAATTTCCATCGTGTCCTTTCGCGAGAAAACAACCGATAGTTATACGGTTTTTAGTTCCATTAGGAGGTTCGACAGCGTGCCATAATTGCGCCGCTCTAAATAAAATTGCGTCCCCGTTTTCAAGATTAAAAGAGGTCTTTTTCACTTCATTTTCCCCTCTATTGGAGAAGATGCTTCCATTCAAGTCATGCCTTTCTTCATAAGTAGTTGAGTCTAATTGTAAATTGAAATTGTCCCAATCGATATCAAAGATGATTAGTCCACCTCCTTTTTCTGGTTGTTGCAATGTTATGAAAATAGAAATAGAATTTTCAATGTCAACTTTAATTTTGAGCCAATCCCTAAATCGTGGTGCTAATTGATGCAAAAAGGCATTTTCACAATGAATATCGAGTCCGTTCTTGTTAGAAGTTAAAATTCGAATACCAAAAGGCGCGAAAAATTTGTCTTCAAATCGAAGTCGATTTATTTTATCATTGAAAAGACTATTAATCTTATTTTCAAACCAATTACACCATTCTACATGTTTGGTTTTGAATTCACATATAGAAGTTTGTGCATGCGCGAAATACGTATTTAGCGCTTCAGTTTCGTTTTCAAAGCGTTCATTTACAGTAGAGTATGGAAGTGGTGTAAATAATCCATCGGGTAGCGAAAGTTGGGTCTCTGGATAAAGATTCAATAATTCATCGATTTCAGAATCAATTGAAATAATTGGTGAGTGAACAAAATTCTTAATTATTGTAATATCCTCACTCTTTGAAAAAAAAGCGCTTAAGTCAATTTTTTTCGAGACATGGTTTACAATTACAGATGATTTTAACATGAATTTTTGACACTTATTTTATCATATAAAAGTAGTTATTTCTACTTATCAATTTTGATTTGAGTCCAATTGGCTTTTAAATTCAAAGGGAAGTTAGGGTCGTCCTCTCCGTAAACAAAAGTTTCATCTGGATGAATTTTTAAAGGAGTCAGAATAGGAAACCTGAAAACCTCTTCTAAATGGGGTAAATCGGTATAAGGAGCTTTAAAAAAAAGTAATTCCAAGAAGTAATCACCTTGAACGAGTGTTTCTTTTGGAAATTGAAAGTGATAAGTTTTTTTGCCTAGAATTTGCTTGTCATTTTCAAGTTTTGAATTTATGACAGATGAAATACAAAGTATTTTTTTCTTTCGGTCAAGGAGTTGGATGCCTAACAATATTTGGTTTTGAGTTTTGAAGACTTCATATTCAATTTTCAATTGGAAACCATAATTATAACTAAACAAATCGCTTTGAATTGGTGTAATTTTTATCCCTTTTACAAAGTCGTTTTCTAATTGTGTAATTGGTTTAGTATTTTGTTCTGAATGTAAGATTTTGCCTTTCTGTCTTGAAAGTTTTGCCGTTAGGTATTTATGATAAGCACCAAGTACAGTTTCTGAATCACCTCGTAGTTTGATTTGATTTTCATGTAACCAAATACATCGATCTGCAAACATTTTGACTTCTTCTGGGTTGTGTGTTGCAAGAATGAAAGACACACCTTTTTTGCTTAACTCATTTTTTTTGTCTTCAATTTGACGGATAAAACCTTCATCACCTGCAAAAAAGACTTCATCAATTAAAAACACCTCAGCTTTAAGCTGCAATGCTGCCGACAAAATAAGTCGCGATTGCATGCCTTTGGAATAGGTCTTCAAAGGGCGATCAAAAAAATCATTTATCCCACTGAGTTCTTTAATTTTAAAAAGAGTTGTAGCAATATTTTCGTTCTCCCATGCATGCATTTTCAGGAACAAAGTCACATTTTCTCTTCCAGTTAAATCTCGTTCAAAAAAACCGTCAATATCTATTAACGCTGCTGTCTTTCCAAAAATTTTTGCTACTCCAAAGCTTGGTTTGATTATTTCTGCTAAGATTTTTAACAAGGTTGTTTTACCTGATCCATTTTCTCCAATAAGTGCTACCGTTTCACCACGATTAACTGAAAAGGAAATATTTTCTAGGACAGTAATTTGCTTTCCGTTTTCTAGCTGGAAAAACTTGCCAATATCGTCTATATAAACAACGAGTTCTTTCATTACTAGAATTGTTTTTTAGCAATTAAGTCTAAACATATTTCTGCAATTTTTTTGGCTATAATTTTTTGATCATCTTTAAATTTGAGATGACAATCATCTTTGAATGGGCTTTGCTCTTGATTTATAAAAATTTTGCTAAAGTCAATTAGGTATTTCACGTTTTTAAGTTGTTGGATGACTTTAGGATACATTTTTTTATAGATCGGAAGATAACGTTCACTGCCATTTGGCATGACTTTAGGTCTTTTTGAGAATAAACCGGCTACAGGTTGTAAAATCCCTATAAACTTATAGCCATTTCCTATGGCGAGGCAATTCATTTTTCTCATGTTTTCAATCCAAAAATCTTCTGGCTTATATTTACGAACATTTCTTACAGAAAAACGATTTGATTTTTGAAAAAAACGAATGGTATTGGGTAATAGTTTGGGCTTCGAATTGACAAGTTTTTCATAGTTTTCTAATTCATAGTTTGTTACATATGAAGGAGAATCAGACTCATTTGCACCAGAATAAGAAATATGAAGATCTATTTTATCTTGTTTTCTAGTTATCAATTTTAATAATTCCTGACCACTACTATATCCACCGACCGAAGCTACCAAAATTTCAACAGAAATCTTTTTCTCTTTGAATTCTTGTAATAGAAAAATTGGCCAGTTATTAGAATCTAAAACCAAATCTGTTGTTGATCCTCCCGACAAGTATATTCTGTAGGGATTATCATTTCCATTATGATATTTTAAAATAATTTCCTCTCCATTATTTTCGAATGATTTGAAATTTTTATTAGACCATCCCAACAAAGGATTTATTTCAAAGTGATTTGGGTTGTTGTCATTAACCTTTGAATTTTTTAGGTCAAATAAAAATGGATATACATTTCCATTATATTTATTAATCACCAAAAAAAAAGTCTCTATACTAATTAGTGAGAATATCGTTACAAGAAGATATTTAATTGTTCGCATATGGAGGTGTTAAAGTGCAAATGTAATTGAAAGATTTTCCAGACATTTTAAAACAAATATTCTTAATCTTTTCGAATTTAATTGGGTATTTGTGGACAATTCGCATGTAGTTTTCGATAAAATCAATTTCTTCATCTGAAATCAAGAAATAACATTCTGTTTGAACAAATCTTTTAAAAAAGGCTAAATAATCGTTCGGATTGCACCTCCATTTCTCTCTTAAGTATCTTTTATAGGGTTGAATAGTCGAGAATGCTAAAGCATTGAAAATGTATATGTTATTGAAATAAATTTGTCTGCTAAAAGGTCTTTGCGAATGAAAAAAAATATCAATAGATTGCTTTCCTAGAAACACATAGGGTTTGTTTTCCAATTTTTTTTGTATTTTCTTATAAATGTATAAATAATCCTCATTGTTGGATTTAAGCATATTTATTTTAGCATAGGATTGAAAAAATTGGAGAATTGAAATGAAAAGTAGTATGCAAAAAGTACTTTTATAGGCCATTTTTTTCTTTAATAATTCGATTAAGATTATTAAATTGATTAAGAATAGAAATGTTGAAAAACCTCTATCAACTATTTTGATTTTGAACGTAATGTATATTAAAACACAAGAAGACAAAAGAAGAAAAAAAATGGTTTGCTTTAACTCAACAGATTTTAGTCCAAACGTTAAAGTGTGAATTGTAATAAATAAAGCTAACATCAACAATAAAGGCCAATTTTTAATACCAAGTTCAATAAGTGTTTGTAATGATTGATATTGAAAAACTTTAATATTCTCAGTGTTTATTAAAGAACGGAGAAATTTATTTGTGTTTGTCTCACTGTCCCCCCAATACCCTCCTTCAACGGCTTTATATCTCATGTAGAAAATAGAGTCGCTGTTTTTTGAGATTTCTTTAAAATTTTGTTTTACCATCAATTCATATTCAACATCAGGTTCAATTTCTTTGTAAAACTCATTGCTATTTCTAAAATCATAAAAAAAATATAAGGAAATCGACCCAATGAGTAACGTACTTAGCCCGAGATGTACAAACATTATTTTTACTTCATTCCAAAAATTTTGCCACAAAGCAATAGATAATTGGTTTAAAATCAGAATTATAATTGTTATGGCTGCCGACTCAACCCTTGTCAATACTCCGAAAATTGCAAGTCCTTGACATAAAAAATACGTTTTGCCAATTTTTTTTAGATTAATTGAAGTCAGTAGATTTAGTCCAACTACTATAAATGAAATTCGAGTAATATTAACAATCAATATATGTTCAATTAAGAGAAAAAGAACAAAACAGAAACTTAGTATTGCCCAATAGTTTGAATTTCGATTTCCAAATTGTCTCAAAAATATGAGAAAAGACAAACTTAAAGTCAAATTGTAAACAATTGGTATCCAAGGGATGTCAGGTAGTTTGTTATACAGATAAGAATAGATATATGATATTCCAACTTGTCCATAATAATATAAGTTATTGTATTCAAAACCAGGAGTTAATTTCCCTCCAAGCATACTAATAAAATAGGCTTCATATTCTTCGTAGTATCCGAAAAAGTAGGTTAAAACACAAAATATAATGAAGCAAACAAATGTGATTAAAATAAAATTTGATTTTGTTTGAAGTATCATTATGAAATCAAAAGTAAGTTGAATGTGGGAATTTTTAGATTAGGCTAAAGTATTTATTTTTACCTGAAGTTACATTTGAGTTTTTTCTTTGATGTGTTCACGATGCAGGTATAACCTGATCTTAATTAATTTTGGTGATTAATGAGAATCCTCTTAATCAATCCACCAGTTATTTCCGTTCAAGAACCTTGGTTCGATGAGCCAGATTTTGTTCGGACTTCATTGGCCTACCTTGCAGGTTATTTAAGGGAACACGAAAGTTATGAATTGCATTGCATCGATGCGAAATTTGAAAAGTTAGATTTTTCAAATTTGACAGAGCGAATCGTTGAACTAAATCCTGATATCGTTGCGCTCACAGCGTTTACAAATGAAATTAAACCTGCTGCGTATGTTTCTGCCAAGATAAAAGCTATCTTACCGAATGTGATTACAGTTATTGGTGGTCCTCATTTCACAGCGCTTCCAGAGGTGACCATGCAGGAATTCCCAACTTTTGATATGGGAGTTTGTGGTGAAGGAGAAATTACTTTTTTGGAGTTGTGTCGTGCGATTGAAAGCAATTTGCCGTATGAAAATGTAGAAGGAATTTGTTTTCGAGCTCAGAACGGGGTTAAGAAAACGCCTCTTCGTAAGCGCTTGTTAAACCTAAATCAATTGCCTATGCCTGCTTGGGATTTATTTCCTAAAGCATCAACTTATTTCATTCAGTCTATTCGAGGTTGTCCTTTGAATTGTGTTTTTTGCATGAATCATAACGGAAAAGTAGCACGAAAGATTGCGGTTGATAAAGTCATTGCAGAAATAGAATTTTTGATAAACTACGGTGCTAAACACATTTCTTTCGGTGACGAATTGTTCAGTGTGGACTATCAACGAACACACGACTTACTCGACCGAATGATTGACTTAAATATTGGACAAAGAGTGAGTTGGGACGTTCAAACACATGTTGCTTATGTGGATGAAAGCTTACTCGTCAAAATGAAATTGGCAAACATTGAACGCCTTGAAATGGGAGTAGAAACTGGCGATGATCAAGCACTAAAACGCATGGGCAAGGCCACGAACAAAAAGATGATTCTTAACGCTTTTCAGTTGGCAAGAAAACACGGAATAAAAACGGGTTCTTTTCTTCTCATTGGACAGCCCAATGAATCGGTTCGAACCATTTTACGAACTATACGATTTGGGATTAAAATAAATCCAAATGAACCCTTAATCGGAACAATGGTGCCTTACCCTGGAACAGAAGTTTCAAAAATGGCTTCTGAAAATTCACACGGATACCAGCTTCATTCTTTCGATTGGGATAATTATAGCAAGCAAATCAATCACTCGCTTTCTTTTACTGGGCTTTCGATGCGAATCATTAAAGTTTTTCAATTCGTTGCTTATCTCGCTATTTTTATTTTCAATTTTCGTTTTATAGATTGTTTCAAATTCATTTTAAAATACCGCAAGGCTGGTATAGAATTGATTTATAGTATTTTTAAAAATTCGTCAAGAAAATCCTTAAAACCAATTGATTATGAAATTGTCACAGCTTCAGAAAGAAGTCCAACTAGAAATGACATGATTGAAGCTCGCCTACAATGGAAAAAGGTTCAAAATGAAGAACTTAATCATGCGAAAACCAACGATTCTAGCTTGTTAAAGGAACAACTTCCATTAAAGATTATGGAAGAAAATTAACACGCCGTTGCAACGGTAAATACAAAAACCAGCAAATCGAAAAGGCTGTGAAAAAAAGTCGTTTTAAGATTCTTGGTGTTTTCTCCAATGTTGTAAAACGTGCTGTGAACCACTTTACGGTTAATGCTCCCAAAGATTGGGCACAAATCCATAATTTTTTGTGGGAATTTTCTGCTTTTATGACATCAAAAACAAGGATGAATCGGCGTTTGTCTGAATCGTTCCAAACGTAATGAATTGATGCATCGCTAAATAAAATGACTTTTCCATTCTCCCAACCTTTTTCTTCTTTTCCAACATGAATGCCCATTTTGGGATAGGGGTATGGAATGTCTATTCCAAGGTGTCCTCGAATTGTTGCATTAGTTTCTCCTATATGGGGTAGAATTTTAGAATGCGGTTCAAGTACTGTGAATTCTGCGAAAGTGAGATTGGGAATGGATTTCAGCAGTTGGTGGGTTTTTGGGAAACGTCGAATATTGCGATGCGATTTCCACATGAAATTGAAAAAATAGATGTTTTTCCATGCAGTAGCATTGGACAAAAACGGTGGATTTGAGCTTGAAAGTTCAATAGGTTCTTTTCCCGAAATAATAGGTTCCATTTCGTCACGAATGATGCACCAATTCTCCTCCAAAGTTTTTACCCACGAATATGCTTCGGGTTGATAAAAATCAGGCTCTGGTCCGTGATATTGGTCTTGTTCAGAAATGAAATAAACTATTTTTGACATCCTTAAATTCCTCTCAAAATTACGACAATTATCGAGGAAGAATCGCAGGTAACCTTTAATGTTTGACTATTTTTGTCCAACTGATGCTTTCAAATTGTTCCATTTTAATTTTCGCTTTCAACGAGGAAGGAAGCATTGGACAGGTGCTCGAATCCGTTGTAGAGTTCAAACAAAAATTCCCTAATTCAGATGTTGAAATCATCGTTTTGAATGATGGAAGTACTGATAAAACAGAAGAAGTTGTATTAGGATTTCAACGTATATTTCCATACATTGTTTATCATAATCATCCTACGAATTTAGGAATTGGTCAAGCGCTTCGGAAAGTTTATTCGTTGGCATCGAAGGACTACGTTTGCGCTATTCCAGCAGATAATCAATTTGATGTGAATCAATTGAGTGAAGTGAACGATTTTGACAACAACACCTTTACTTCCTTTTATAGAAAAAATCCGTATAAAAGCTTGTTTAGAAATGTGTTACATCATTCCAATCGGTATTTTAATTTCCTGTTTTTTGGTGTTAAGATTAAGGATGTAAATTGGGTGAAAGTGTATCGAAAAAGTCAGTTAGACGGGCTGAAATTGGAGCTTTTTAGTTCTTTAGTAGAAAGTGAAATTTGCATAAAACTGATTAAAAAGAAAGTCAAACCGCTTGAAATATACTCTCCTTATCTACCACGAATGGCTGGAGAATCGAAAGGTGGTTCACTAAAAACAGTTAAAAAAGCGGTAAGCGAATTATGGGTACTCAGCAAGGTTATACGTAGATTTTAGAATAGTTTTTTCAGCAATCTTTCTAAAAATGGACTTCTTTTCTCGTTCAAAATATCCTGAACTTTTTCAAACGAAATTGGTTGAACGATTTGATCTAAAAATTCCGTTTTATTGATTTTTTCTGGTGTTTTAAAATGTGTGTAATGCATATAAAAATCAGTGTCTTCTACTGAGTATTTTATTGTTTTTTTGTCTGATGAAGTCTGCTTTAAATAATGAAAAACTTCCACGTTTTTTGGTAGTAAAACGATATTTATAGCTGGGCGAACTTGTCCAGATAAATTTGCGGGAGAATAATGTAGCAAGCGGTGATCATAAATAATTACTTGACCTGCTTTCATATGGAGCAATTGACCAAAATGACGAATGATTTTTTCGTTTTCCGCATGAAAAGGACTTGGTATTTTCGGCCCTCTGAAATTGATGGGTAGCTTGTGAGATTTAGGGATTACACCCAAACAGCCATTCTTTTCATTCGTAGAAATAAGTGGAAACCAGCAAGCTAAGGAGGTGAAATTCTCTTCATCAACATAAGTCCAATCTGCATGTAATGACATCGTGCTTTCCGGATGACTATCCTTCACCATGAAATTGGAAAAAACGGCTTGATATTCAAGAAGAAGCGGAATTAAAGCTTCTTTTGCAATTTCGTTAAAATAACGATTAACGGCTTTTTTGTAGTCCAAATTATCTGAAAAGTGGCTCGAATGAAAATGACCGGAAATATCAGCATGAAATGACTCAAAATACTTCTGAAAATCCTGCATTTGGTCATCAGTAAATACATCCAAAACCACATAGCCTTCTCGAGAAAATGATTCATTTAATTCTTGATTTCTAAAAATTGCTTGATCCATTTTATTTTTAACGATTCATTGGGATTGGATACAATTTTTATTCATAATAATCTTTGCATCAACTTCCAAAATTAATAATTGACTCGAATTGAACCTCAAATTGTATTTTTACATTTGAATCTAAATTTATCAATGTCGAGGATGGTAGTAGTTAGCGGATTTGAAAAAGAAATAGAATACCAACAATGCAGGCGTTGTGTTGCGGATAGTACTATTCCTGCTATCTCTTTCAATCAACAAGGCGTTTGTTCATTGTGTGATTTTCACGATCGGCTGTGTGATTTATATCCCGAAAATGAGGGCGCACTTAAAGAGCTCCAGTCGAAAATTGAAAAAATTAAGGCTCAAGGAAGAAATAAAAAATACGATTGCATTATCGGATTAAGTGGAGGAAGGGATAGCACTTACTTATTGTATCTTGCGGTAAAAGAGTGGGGATTGCGTCCCTTGGCAGTCCATTTCAACGATGGTTTTGATAATCCTGTCGCAGGCGAAAACATGTTGAAAGCAACGAAGATTTTAGGTGCTGATTTAAGAACGATAACCTCTGACTTCCGTGAATGTAAGGATTTGAAAATAATTGACTTAAAAGCCTCAACTCCTTTATTAAACAATGGGACAGATTTAGGTATAGGTGCGGCACTTTATGGTGTTGCCTATAAAGAAGGGATAAAAACAATTTTATACGGTCAAAGCTTCAGAACGGAAGGGATACGTCCTTTAGCATGGGCTTATTTCGACGGTGATTTTGTACGCAAACTGCATAAAAGATTTGGATCTCACCCACTTCGAAAATGGAAAGCTTCTGATCCAGGATATAATCTCGGAGTCAAGGAAATGATATTCTACACGCTCAATGGAATTAAAACTTTTGCGCCGTTTTATTATTACCCCTATATCCGTTCGAATGCGGATGAAATTTTGAAAAGGGAACTCGATTGGACCTATCCAGGAGCACATTATTATGATGACTTGTATTGGAGTTTAATTACCTACGTTCATCGTGTGAAATTCAATATTGACTTTCGAAAAATTGCTTATTCCGCTTTGATCCGAAGCAATCAAATGAATCGTGATTTCGCACTTAAATCAATTGAAAGTCCATACGTGATGGAGGATGAGAAGATAATAACACTTTGTATAAAACGCCTAGGAATTTCACGGGAGGAATTTGATTCTTATATGAAATTACCGCCTAAGAATTTCTGGGATTATCCCACAAGTTATTCTATTCTTCGTGCCTTAAAATTTCCTATTTGGGTTATGACACGAATCGGAATTGCTCCAAAAGTGGTTTATGAGAAATATTTTGGTTTACCTTTCAAATAGAAGAACAAATGAAAATCGCAGTTTGTCAAGTGTTGGTGGAAGGTGGTGAACCCGATCGAAATTTTGACCGTGCGCAGCGAATGATTGAACGTGCAGCCACAGAAAAGTGTGATATGGTGTTACTTCCAGAGACCTTAGATTTGGCGTGGACACATCCAAGTGCGTTTGAAGAGGCAGAGGAGATTCCTGGTATCAGAAGTGATTTTTTTTCTAATCTTGCGAGAACTCATAACCTTTGGATTTGTGTAGGATTGACTGAAAAAAAGGAGAATTCTATTTTTAATACGGCAATATTGATTGATAGGAATGGTGAAATTCAATTGAAACACCATAAGATCAACTTATTGGAAGTGGAATTTCCTTTCTATAAAATGGGTTCTAAATTAGAGGTTGTTGAGACTGAATTTGGAAGAATTGGAGTCAATATTTGTGCTGATAATTACGAGGATGCTCTTTGTTTAGGTCATTCTTTAGCACGATTGGGTGCCCAAATTATTTTGTCTCCTTCAAGTTGGACAGTAGATTATTCGGTTACGGAAGAAGAAGATCCGTATAAAGACAAATGGATTAAGCCATTAAAAGAACTTGCCACCTTGTATGAAATTCCTGTTATCAGTGCAACAAGTGTTGGGTACATTGTTGGTGGTCCTTATGAAGGAAAGAAAATGATAGGCTGTTCACTTGCCGTTGATAAACATGGAAACTTGTTCCAAGGAGAGAAAAATGAGTTTGCTGGCGATTTGAAAATTTTAGACCTCGAATTAGGAACAGGGGAATGGAAAGGTACGCAATTTGGAGAGTTATTAAAACGAAAAAAATGAATATTTTAGGAATTAGTGGAGGTTTTCGTCAAGGTTATCAAGATGTTAGCGCAACTTTAATTATCGATGGAAAAGTTATTGGAGCGATTGAAGAAGAACGTTTAAACCGAATAAAGTTTTCTGCCGGAAGGTTACCCTTTCTTTCTGTTAATGCCTTGTTGCAAAGAGCTAAACTTCAATTTTCTGATCTTGATCGCATTGCTTTTCACGGTTCAACTTGGGGAAATGAAATTGATGATAAAATAAGAGAATTTTATTTTGGGAATTTTGGTTTTTGTCCACCGATTGAACGCTATCATCATCATGATTGTCACGCTGCTAGTTCGTATTTTGCCTCTAATTTTGATGATGCTTTAATTGTTACAGCAGATAATTCAGGTGACGGAGTCTCGCTTCAAATTGCAGTTGGACAAAATGGCAGAATTAGTATAAAAGAACGTTTCGCGCGGCCGAATAGTTTTGGCTTATTTTATCAGTTGATTACCCAAATTTGTGGATATACAAAAGACTGTGATGAATATAAAGTTATGGGTCTTTCTAGTTATGGCGACGGAAACAAATACGATTTATCACAAGTGCTTCAATTTGAACAAGGCAACATTGTTTTAAATCCACATTTCATTAAAGTTCCAAAACCTGGGGAGCCGTCCTTACACAAAGATGAATTGGCGTACACCTCAAATTTTGAAGCATTAATTCAGCTTAAAAGACGAACTCACAACGCTCCTATTACACAAGAATATAAAGACTTAGCAGCGTCAGCACAAAAGCAGTTAGAGACGGTTTTTAAAGAAATGACTTTATATTATTTGAAGAAATATGATCAGAAAAATCTTTGTTTAGCAGGTGGCGTTGCACTCAATTGTGTAATTAATCAGCAACTTAATAAATTGGATGAGGTTGCAAATATATTCATTCAACCCGCGGCAAGTGATGCAGGAATTTCGTTAGGTGCAGCTTGGCTTTCTTCGCAACATAATGGTTTTGAACCAATTGCAACAACGGGCACATATCTTGGTCTTGACTATTCACCCGAGGAAATTGAAAAGATTCTTAGAAATTGTGGCTTGCGATATTTGAAATTGAATGATCCTGCGGATACTGGAGCTAGTTTATTAGCAGAAAACAAGGTGATTGGATGGTTTCAAGGACGTTCAGAGTTTGGGCCTCGTGCTTTAGGTAATCGTAGCATTCTCGCAAATCCATGTACGCAAGGAATGCAACAACATGTCAATCAAAAAATAAAATTTCGAGAGTCCTTTCGTCCATTTGCACCTAGTGTTTTGGAGGAAGATGCGCCACTTTATTTCTCAAGTAAAAACACTATTTCACCCTATATGACACGAACTTTCGATGCCACTGAATTTGCTAAAAAAAATGTTCACGAAATCGTTCATGTTGATGGTACAAGTCGTATTCAAACGGTGAATTGTGATAATAATCCATTGTTTTATAAGTTGATACGAAATTTCAAATTGAAGTCAGGTCATGGAGTTGTGATGAATACAAGTTTTAATTTGTCGCACGAGCCCATAGTGGAAAGCCCGATAGATGCAATTGCTACCTTTTTCGCTAGTGGTTTAGATGCTTTAATTATAGGCAATTTTTTAGTGACAAAATAATAGTTGGAAACATGATAAGCCAATTGATATTGCGCCCTTTAAAACAAAGTAAAACATGGTAAGAAATTTAAATGTTGCTTTGATTGGATTTGGGTATTGGGGTCCTAATTTGGCAAGAAATATTGTTGCTCATCCTTCTTTAAGTTTGTCGTACATTTTCGAAAAAAACCATCAAAGGAAGGAAGTTGCTACTCGAACTTTTGCAGGTGTTTCTGTTCTTGATGATTTTTCAGAAACGATTTATGATATTGATGTTCAAATTGTTGTGATAGCAACTCCGGTAGAAACGCATTATGAAGTTGCTAAATTAGCTCTTGAAAATAAGAAACACGTTTTACTAGAAAAGCCGGGCTGTACTTCGTTTAAAGAATTGAAAGAGCTTCATTTTATTGCGATAAGAAACAACTGTATTTTGATGTTGGATTATACGTTTCTGTATCATGGGGCCGTACGAAAAATCAATGAATTGATTAAAAAACAAGATTTTGGCGAAATGAATTACATTGATAGCACAAGAATAAATCTCGGCATTTTTCAACAAGATATCAATGTTCTTTGGGATTTGGCATCGCATGATTTAGCAATATTGTATTACCTAACAGGAAAATTACCGAGTAGTATAAAGGCAGATGGTATTTCACATACGCCAAATGGAATTGAAAATATCGCTTATGTAACCTTAAAATACGGGGAGGAAAAGTTTATTGTACACCTCAATTGTTCATGGACTTCGCCTGTTAAAATACGTCAAATGTTGATAGGAGGAGAGAAGAAGATGTTGATTTATAATGACATAGAACCGACTGATAAAATTAAAATATACGATTGTAACCTAAATTTTAAGGAGAAAACAAATCATCAAATTTTAGTGGATTATCGTGTTGGAGATATAGCTATTCCAAAGTTCGACACAACAGAAGCGCTTGCGACCTTAATCGACGAACTATATAGGGCAGTGATATCTGAAAGTACGCCACTTAGTTCTTCTAGTTTTGCGTTAAAAATTTCATGTATGCTTGAAGCTGCACAGTGGTCAATTCGAAACAACGGTGAGGAGAAAGTAATTAATTATTTAGAATTCGGTGAGGTGTAAAATTCAGTTGATTTTTTCGGAGTTTGTTAGCGAAATTGACTTTTAATATGTCAATTAAACGAAGTAATAATGCTACATATCACTACAAGAATTCATGGGTGATTTTCGTTATTTTGAGATTATTAAAAAGTTCCAGAAAATCAATTACAAACTCATTTTGTTAAAAATCCACCTTTAACAAGTTCTACAAAAACTGAGTTTGCCATCATTTCATATCCTTTTGAGTTATGGTGCCAGTCTTCTTTCCACCAGTGATTATCTATGAAGTTTGATGGCTGTTCTTTTAATTCTTGCCGATACAATTGACGTAAATCTATAACTGCGATGGTGTTTTTTTTCTTTATTCGTCCTATTAAGGATTGGAAATATTCTGGGTAATTCTCTAGTACTTCGACTTTATTAGGAAGCACTACTAATATAAGTTTGGTTTCGTTTTTTTTTGTCAGTAAAGCAAATTTATGCATAAGGTTTTCAGTCTTTCGAACATCCTCTTGTAAATTGCTACTATTTATGATAAGTTGGTTATATCCAGCTTGTTTTAATACTACTCGACCAACATAGCTCATCACATAGATATGTTCTATAATCGGATTTACCCTTCCAAATGAAACGACATATTTTTTTTTAAACCGCTCAAAACCTCCTCGCGAGGCGATATCATCTTGAATGTCGCTTGTGGAAAGTGTTTGTAGAACAATATCAAAATCATATTTAATGAGCAAGTCTTTGTAATTCAAGTAATTAAAAAAAGGATCGCTTCCGCATTTACCTGCATTAAAAACATAAAAATCACCTTTCTTTTTATTCAATTTTGACCTTAATTGAGCTACATAACTATGATTAAAATCGGCACCATCTCCCTCGGTAAACGAGTCTCCCAAGCAAAGAATTCTAATTTCTTTGGCTGATTTTCGTTTTTGAATTTCTGAGTCTGCATACCCCAAACTATTCATGTTTCGCCGGAAGGTAAATTCATTTTTCCGAACTACTTTTTTCGTGTTGGGTTTGTCAATGTGATAATACTGTTCTTTATTACTCGAAATGCGTTGAGGAACGTATAAATAACCTAAATTTTTTTCCTCTGCCGTTTTAACGGATCCCGAAATGGTTAGAATTGTTTCCCAACAAAACAAAGTGAAAAGCACTAAAAGTAAAAATGAAATTCGAGCGTTTGGTTTCTTTTTGTAGATGTCGTAATAAAGTACAATCCATAGTATCGGCCCAGAAAATAAAAAAAGGTGACTGTGCCATTTAATGCACGCTAAACCAACATTTAAGTACCAATAAAGTTCCCATGTTAAATAGGCAATTGTCAACGAAAATAACAACCAAAAAATTATTCTTTTCTGAATATTCATCGATTACCAAGGTTTTTCGAAATTTACTTTTTCAGACTGAACATCAACCCAATTCGATTTTTTTTGACTTGGAAATCCGTTCTTTTTTCTTGTAAAAAGGCGCAATGGTAATACAGTCGTTAAAAACAATAAACTAAGTAGAATATATGTTTGAAGAGCGCCAATTTTTCCACCAATTTTTTTCCAAACTATTTCAATTTTCACGGCAAAACCAGGAAATAGGGTAGGGACTAGAAGTATTCCTATTGCTACAAATAGTAAACTCGACTGATACGAAAAATAAGAAATCGTAATCAGGATAATCGCCAAAACATGAAACAATTGAAGTACTTTAGTTTGTTTCATTTTAAAAAAATGAGTAAATGAATGGGGCGACGGCACCTGATTCTGAAAAAACTAATAACAATCCAATTATTAAAAGGCTGATAAATATGGGGATTAACCACCATTTTTTTCGCTCTCTTATAAATTGAAATACTTCCAAAATGAATCTCATTGTTCGAGTTTATTGATGATAATGTTATCCATAATTAGAATATCAATTTCAGTTTTTAAAAAGCATTCAACTGCATCATTAGGAGTACAAACGATAGGTTCGTCTTTAATATTAAAACTGGTGTTGACTAAGATGCCCAAACCTGTCCTCTCCTTGAATTGAACTAAAATCTCGAAAATATCTGGATTAATTCCCCTATTAACAGTCTGGATTCTTGATGAATAATCAACATGAGTTACGGCGGGAAAAGGCGAGCGAGCTTGATTAATACTGGAGAATAAATCAGTGGTTAATTCAAATTCTTTCCGAAATTCTGGTTTCAATTTATGAGCGAACAACATGTATGGAGAACTGTAATCTTGACCGAAATAATGTTCAAATTCGGATTCTAAAAGAATTGGCGCAAAAGGGCGGAAACTTTCTCGTTGTTTAATTTTCAGGTTTAGGTCCGATTGAGTTTTGACCAATAATGGATTTCCTAAAATACTTCGACTGCCAAGTGCTCTCGTTCCAAATTCCATTCTATCTTGAAACCATGCTATGTTTTTACCTTGGAGTAAATATGCAACTGCATGAGAATTTCTTTCTTTCTGACCGACTTTTACATACTTTAATTCGTGCTTTTTGAGTGCTGTTTCAATTTCTTTTGAACTGAATTCAGTTCCAAGTTTACTGAATTTCATTTTGTCTGGAAGAACTTCTTTTCTTGGCGTTTGGAAATGAATGTAGTTTGCAGACAAAGCCGCACTAAGTGCACCGCCTGCATCGCCCGCTGCTGGTTGAATATAAACTGATTTGAACACGCCACTTTCTTTTATTTTGCCATTCAAAACACATTTGAGAGCCAATCCGTCTGCTAAACAAAGGTTTTCAGATGGAACATTTTCCCTAGCGAATTTCACCATTTTTAATACCACTTTTTTTGTGATTTTTTGAACGGCCATTCCTAAACAAATTTGTTCTTTTGAAAATATACCGATTGTGGAAACCGAAGGGATTTTGAGAAGTTGAGAAACGTTCTCTTTGTGAATCATAGAAGCAGCATTTCCGAATTGAAAATAGTCAGGATTTAATTGTATTGAGCCGTCATCATGTATTTTAATCAATTCAGTTTCTATAATTGTAATTAGTTGATTTACAAAATCCAAATCGTTTTCAGCATAAGGAGCCAAACCCATCATTTTGTATTCGCCATTATTTACTTCAAATCCAAGGTAAGTGGTGACTGCAGAATAAAAAAGTCCTATGGAGTCAGGAAAATGTTGTTCTTTTATCGTTGTGATTTGATTCCCTTTTCCATATGCAATTGTGGCAGTAGAAAACTCTCCAACTCCGTCGAATGTAATGATTGCTGACTCTGGAAATGGAGAGGTGAAAAAACTAGAAGCTGCGTGCGATAAATGGTGTTTTGAAAATAATAATGAGGTTTTATTCCAATTCATTGCTCCAAAATGTTCATCGAAAAGTTGCGTGATTTCTCTTCTCATGAACAATTTTTGTTTGATCCAAGAAGGCATATTTTTCGCAAAAGAAACCAATCCAAACGAGGCATTACTGACGAACTCTGAAAGAATGCGTTCGAACTTTAAAAATGGTTTTTCATAAAAAACAATGGCATCCAATTCATTCGCTGAAATCCCAGCTTCTTTCAAAAAATAAGAAATGGAATGTGTAGGAAATGAGGCATCATTTTTTTTTCGTGTAAAACGTTCCTCTTGAGCGGCAGCAATGATTTCGCCTCCGACAATTAAAGCCGCAGCGGAATCATGAAAGAATGCTGAAATCCCAAGTATTTTCATAATTTTATCCAAGAATTGTAAAAATACAGAACAAATCGAAACTTTTTGTACCATAACCACATTCTCACATCTTCCGAAGGCTATATCATTGGTGGAAAGTTTGTTTCAATTTGGTTTTAAAACGAGTATTTTATTATTGAACAAGACTTCTGAAGATTTTCAAATTCCTTCTTTTGTAAAAATCTATACGTTATCAGATATTGAGCACGTTGATTCGAATAAAATTCAACGATTCCGTAAGAAATTTGGTCAAAATAGTGATGCTTTTAGATGGTCAATGAAACCTGTTTTCATAAAGTTTTTATTGTATCACGAAAGTTTTGATAAAGTGATTTATTGTGATAACGACATCTATTTCTTTTCAAGTCCAATTCGTTTGTTGGAAAATCTAGACGAATATCGTTTTTTACTAACACCACATTTTTACAGTATGGATCCTACTAAAAATCAAAATTGGTTTGAAGCCAATTTTCGTATTGGACTTTATAATGCTGGTTTTATTGCATGTAATTCAACTGCAATTCCAATTTTAAATTGGTGGATAAATTGTTGTTTATATAATGTAAAAAAATCCCCTCGACGTGGTCTTTTCGACGATCAGAAATACTTGGATTTAATTCCGATTTTATTTGATAACACACACATTATCAAGGAATATGGCAATAATTTCGCTAGTTGGAATTTATCGTTTCAAGAATCAATAAAAACTGAATCAAGTGAAATTGTTTTTGTACATTTCACCCCTCACAGCATCAAAGAGTTTGGGAATCCTCAAAGTCCTTTTTATTCTTTATACACAGTGTATAAGAAATCTTTATTAAAGAACGGATTCTCTGAAAGTCAAATTGCCAAAAGGAATTTCAAAACTGATTTAATTGATTTTATTAGTTATTTGCTTTGGCGCGTAAATCGTATTTTTGAAAATTAATTTGGATTTTGAAAAAAGCGGTTGTTCTAGGTTCAAGCGGATTTATAGGATCCCATTTAGTGGATTTTTTAAAACATAAGGGCTACTATGTCGTTGGCGCCGATAGAATTGATTTGTCAACAGAATCGAAACATGATCTACAAATTGCTGATTTGTTTTATGAAGTTGATTTACGTGAAATAGAATCGGTAAGAGAGGTGATTCCAGAAAAATGCGATGAGATCTATCAATTGGCGGCTGATATGGGCGGTGCTGGGTATGTTTTTACAGGTGAAAATGATGCAGAAATTTTACAGAATTCTGCAAGAATAAATTTAAATGTTGCGAAAGTTGCAGTTGAGAAATCTATTGGAAAGTTGTTCTTTTCATCGTCAGCTTGTGTTTATCCTGATTACAATCAAGTAGATTCAGAATATCCAATTTGTAAGGAAGATTCTGTTTATCCAGCAAGTCCTGATAGCGATTATGGTTGGGAAAAATTGTCAGCAGAAAGATTGTATTTAGCATATAGACGCAATTATAATTTGGATGTTAAAATCGCTCGTCTTCATAATGTTTTTGGAACACATTGTTCGTGGAATGACGGAAAGGAAAAAGCTCCTGCGGCAATTTGTCGCAAAGTGTTCAACGCACCAAATAATGGGGTGATTGAAATCTGGGGGAATGGCGAACAAACTCGTTCGTTTTTACCCATTTCAGATTGCTTACAGGCGATTCATCTACTTATGAATTCAGGATTTACAGGGCCGTATAATATCGGATCCGAACAGTTGATTAGTATAAATACATTGGTTCGTAAAGTTGCGGTAATAGCCAAAAAGGAAATAGAAATTAAGCATGTTTCGGGACCAATAGGCGTCAACGGGAGAGTTTCGGATAATCAAAAAATTTATAACGATTTAGGTTGGTCACAATCTAAGGATTTGGATTTAGGTTTAAAAGAATTATATCATTGGATTTCAAAGCAAAATAAATGAACCAGAAATTAAAAAAGGGAATCGCGCATCCGGTTGTGAGTGAAGAAAAATCTTTTAATTGGAAACGTTGGTTTCCGCTCATTTTAGCAATAGTAACTTTTGTTGTGTATTCTAATAGTATTAAAAATGGCTATAATATAGATGACGAATTGGTTACACGAAATCATCCGCTAACCTCACATGGACTTGATTCTATTGGCAAAATTTTCACCTCACCTTATTATCAAGACGATATGGGATATAGCTATGGTTATCGACCTATTGTTCATCTTTCTTTCGCAATTGAAAATTACTTTTTCGGTGAGGATCCACAAATTGGTCACTTTATCAACGTTTTATTATACGTAATTCTCATATTGATTTCTTTTCGTTTCTTGGTCAGGTTGTTGGGTGAAAATCAAACGAAAATCGCCTTCATTGCAATGCTCATTTTTGCCGTTCATCCGATTCATACAGAAGTTGTGGATAGCCTAAAAAATAGAGATGAATTGCTTGCCTTAATTTTTGCAATTTTATCAATTACATTTCTCTTGAAGCAAAATTTTTATGAAAAGAAATATTTGTGGTTTTTATTAATGTGTATTTTCCTCATTTGTTCAGTGTTATCAAAGAAGAGTTCAATACCCATATTTTTTTGTGCGCCGTTACTTATTGTCAACAATGACAAACTTCAAACCTTAAGCTACTTTGTACTTTCATTCATTATTAGTTTTTTAGCGTCGATTTTTGGCAGTGATTTCAATATTATTTTGTCTCTAAAACTTTTTTTTATAAGCAGTATGATGTCTATTTTATTTTTTGTGATTAAAAATCGGAGAATTTGGAAAAAATATATTCCTGATTCCTTTACAATCAAGAATAGTTATTCTTTCGCGCTATTAATTTGTTTCCTTTTATTATTTGTATTGTCAATTTTTTTCAAATCTAAAGAAGTTTTAATTGTATCTTACGCATTTTTATCCTTATTCATTTATTTGGAAATTAGCAAAAAAGAGTTGATTTCTTTTCTCCTAGTTTTCAGTTTGTTTGTCTCAGGTCTATTTTTAAAGATTACAGTTTTAAGCGAAACCGCATCATTAATTGCCATTTTTGTTTTATTCGATTTAACAAAAAACGCAAAAAATGAGAAATTTAAAATGATCACCTTAGTGTATATTATCCCAATATTGATTGATTTTAATGGTTTTATTCATTTCGATCAATTAATAGGAATTTTTATTAAAATTATATTTCTGATACTATTCCTAAAGTATGAATGGTTTAAGTATTTCTTTCTGTTATTTGTTTTTACTATGATTGCTGTTAATGGAAGAATTGAATTGGATGAAGTATTGTTTACATTAATTCTCTTTTTTGATAGAATCAGATTTTTTGATAAAATTGGAATTTCATTTCATCACATCGCCTTATTAGGTGTTGTTGTTCTACTTGCAGCAGGGAATAATAAAAATTCAGGAAAAATAGAGTCCATTTCACATAATACGGAATATAAAACTTTGAAGGCAAATAACGACTTTGCTGAAGGAAGGGAATTGAATTTTGTAGAGAATCCTCTTATTAACTCAAACGAAGATCAGAAAAAATTGATTTTAGGATTTGAAACTATTGGTCATTACACTAAATTGCAATTGATTCCTTATCCGTTAAGCTTTTATTATGGTTATAATTTGATTAACTATACCTCTGAGTTAACGATTAACGCATTTATTGGTATTTCACTTTCATGTATACTGATTTTATTAGTTTTTTACTATTATAAAAAAGAAAATTACACTTTAATGTTTTTCGTTTTTAGCCTAATATTGTCGTTGTCATTGTTTAGTAATTGGTTTGTTTTAGTTGCTGGAATTTTAGGTGAAAGATTGATTTTTGTATCTTCATTTTCTTTTATTCTTATACTAGTGTATTTGATTTATTTTTCAAAATTCTTTTCTCTTTTACTGAAAAGAATACTTCTCAGTTTAGTTCTATTTGTTTTCTTAGCTCTAACCTACAACAGAAACTCGAATTGGAAAGACCCTATTACTTTAATGAGTAAAGACATTAATCATTTGCAAAACTCGGCACAAGCTAATAACTTATTTGCCTTGAATTTGGCAAAATTTGCTGATGAACAACAAGATGAAAACGTCAGAAGAATGAACTTTATAAAAGCCAAAAAACATTTCAAACGAGCATTTACTATTTATTCTAATTTTCCAAACGCATATTTCGATTATGCCCGAGTTTCTATGATTTTGGGTGAAAACCAAGATGCAATTTTGGGACTAAAGAAATCGATTCAGTACAATCCAACCTTCAATCAACCATATCTTATGCTTTGTGAATACTACGATATGCAAAAAGATGCAATAAACATGAGGGAAACAGCCAATAAATGGATAAAAAACACACCGGAAGAGTTAGCGTACATTGCGTTGTGTAAATCTTATATTTTGAAAGGAGATAAAATGACAGCGAAAAAAGTTCTAATAAAAGGTCAAACCAACTACCCAAATGGAACACAAATAGCTTCATTAATAAAAGATTTTGACTCGGTTTTTAAGGATTAAGTCAAATTATCATGAGGTATAAATTTTTTTTATCGTTGATTATTTTCACTTTTTCTTCGGAACTTATTTTGAGATTTTCACAAATTTATTCCACTCAAACTGAAAAAACGCTTAATGTTTTTATTAATCCATTTAAACAAAAGTTTGAAGGACATTACAATCCAAAGGTGATTGAGGAGGTTTCTACCAAGGAATTCACATTTAAACATTTCTATGACGAGTTTGGCTTTCGAAATTCAATAGGAAGTTCAAAGTTTTCAGAAATTCTCGTATTCGGCGATTCATTTACCGAAGGTTTGGGTACTCACCAAGATAGTACATGGTCTAAATTCCTTTCGCGACAACTTGATACGCCCATTTACAATGCAGGAAAGATAGGTAGCGATCCACATTTTTATTTAGAAGAATATAAAAGATTGCGAAAAAAAGTCAACTCAAAATATGTGTTGGTTTTACTCAACTACTCCGATATAGCTGATTTTCGTTTCCGTCACAGCAAGGACATTAAATGTGATGTCAATTTGAAGCTTTACGAGAACTTACATTTGTATCGGTTTTATAATCACTTTATATTAGGTAAAGATTATATGTTTTTGGATAAAAGAAATCGTTCAGCTGTTTTGAAGAAAATTCTAAAGGATATAACTTCTACATTAATTCAATTGAATGAAAGTTGTCTTAAAGACGATAGAAAATTATTTGTTTTTATACATCCAATACCCCAGCAATATTACAAAAACCTAGATTCACGCTTAGATTTTAACTACGTTGAAAATCTTGATGTTTTATTAAAATCAAATAACGTAAGAGTATTTTCTCTAAGAAAGGAAATGGAAAAACTCGTTGTAAATCAAGAAAGTTGGCGAAACATTTCTTGGCAAATTGATGGGCATTTCAATGCAAAAGGTTATGAGATCCTTGCTCAAACAATTTATAATAAATTTTCGATTACCAAAGATTTTTGAAATTTATCTCTCCTTTATCTTCAATATTCTTCCAGTTTGTAGTATTTTCTTGCTTACTGATATTTAAAAGCATGTAAAGTAATGAAATAGGTAGAATAACCGCAAAATATAAAATGGTCAAAATAATATGTTTTTGGATAATGGACAGAAGTTTCCCTAAATGAAAAAAAGGAAATACAACTATTTCGGTTACTTTATCAGAAATTAGTGGAATTAAAAACAGAACAACAAAAAATATAGGATGCAATAAAATCACGTTTCGCCACACCAAGAACAGTAAAATTCCTAATATGAGAATGTAAAGTTGATAAGCGTCTTTTTGTTTCATTAAAACATAGGATAGACAAAAGGTGCAACTGCGCTACTTTCGGATAAAGCAACTAACAAACCAATTAGAATCATGCTGATGATTATTGGAATTAACCACCATTTTTTACGTTCTTTCATGAACATTATTAAATCCTTTAAGAATTCCATTTCTTACTAATATAATTGCCTAAAACTAAAACATCTATTTTGGTTGAAAGATAACATTTTATTGCATCATCAGGACTATTTACAATTGGTTCATCTTTAACATTGAAACTTGTATTTACTAAAATCCCGTAACCTGTCTCAGCTTTAAAAGCAGTCAACAAACGGAAAAGGAGTGAGTCGTTTTCTTCAGTAACAGTTTGAATTCTTGATGAATAGTCTATGTGTGTTACAGCAGGGAATGGAGATCTCTTTTCGTTTATGCGGCTTGACCAATTTTCATCATTTTGTACTCTTGGAATTCGGTATTCTTCCTTTAATTTATGTACAAACAGCATGTGAGGCGAATCGTAATCTTGACCAAAATATTTTTTGAAATCTTCTTTTAAAATAATTGGCGCAAATGGTCTAAAACTTTCTCTGTTTTTTACTTGTAGGTTTAATTCTTTTTGTGTGCTTTCCAATAAAGGATTAGCCAAAATACTTCTACCGCCTAAAGCTCTTGGTCCAAATTCTGATTTTCCTTGAAACCAACCAATTGATTTACCTTCAATTAATAACTTAACAGTTTTCTCAATTAATTCATTTTCATCCAATTCCTCAAATTCTAATTTGAATTTCTTCAAGGAACGAAAACAATCTAGCGAGGAGAATTGTGTTCCTAACCGACTGTTGTAATAATTTGAGTTAGTTGTTTTATTTCTTTCTTTGTTAAAATATTGATAATAGGCAAGCTGAGCTGATCCTATTGCTGCTCCTGCATCTCCAGCGGCAGGTTGAACATAAATGTTTTGGAATATTCCTGATTCCTTTAATTTTCCGTTGATTACACAGTTGAGCGCAACACCGCCAGCAAGACAAAGATTTTCGGATTGAGTTAAATTTTTTGCATAACTAGCCATTTTTATAACCACATCTTCTGTAATTTTTTGTGTTGCAGCTGCAAGTATCAAATGATTTTTCTCAATTTCTGAATTCGGTTTTCGAGGTGGAAATGAAAAAAGTGTAGTACATTTTTTTTTATTGAACATGGAATTACTCCATTCGTATCCTAGGTATTTTTGATTAACACGAATCGACCCGTCGTCGAAAACTTCTACAATTTCTTTTCTAATTTTTTGCTCGATTTCTAGAACCTCAACTTCAAGTTCTTCTCCATAAGGTGCTAATCCCATGACTTTGTATTCTCCATTGTTCACTTCAAATCCGAGATAGGCGGTCATAGCTGAATAAAATAAGCCAATTGAAGCGGGAAAATGCATTTCTCTCAACAATTTGATTTTGTTTCCTGAACCTAATGCAATTGAGGCTGTTGCAAATTCACCAACTCCGTCAATTGTTAAAATTGCTGCACTTTCAAACGGTGAACTGTAAAAGGATGAAGAGGCATGCGAAAGATGGTGTTCTGAAAATAATAATTGTGTTGTTTTCCAGTCGATTGAAGGGTCAATTTTCTCAAGACTTTTTTTGATTTTAGACTTCAAAAAGAGTTTCTCCTTCAACCAAACCGGAGTTGATTTCAAGAATTGAGGGAAAACCCTTATTGGGTTCTTCAGTTCTGATTGAATTAGTCGTTCAAATTTTAAAAAAGGTTTTTCGTAATATACTATAGCATCAAGTTCTCGAAAGTTAATTCCTGTTTCCTTTATCATTTCAAGAATTGCTTGTGTAGGAAAGGAATCATCGTTTTTTTTTCTCGATAAACGTTCTTCCTGAATAGCAAAAATGATCGCTCCGTTTTCACAAAGTGAGATTGCCGAGTCGTGGTAGAAAGAAGAGATACCGAGGATTTTCAATTTTGAAGTTTTTTAATTACAAATCTAATTTTTCTATTCATTTAGGAAGTTAAGTGTATCGGAAGGATTGTTCATTGAAACACTTTGTTCTTTCATTAAGTTGTAATTTTTTTTTCAAACTTGACTTTTCATTTAAAAATCTATATTTGTGTGATTTAATCCTTTTGAGATGAAAAATTTAATTGTTTTTAAGAGTATTTTTTGTAGTATCTTTGATTTAAACCATTTTAGATGTATCAAAAATCTACAGAGGAAAAATTGTTTAATTATTTTTATTCTTATTTTTTTTGTTTTTAGAACGTCGCTATTTTCACAAAACATAGCGCCCGTAACATTTACGGCTAACATAAACTGGCCTTCCTATTCAGGTGAATGCAGATTTAGAATAGAAGCAAGCACGAGTAGTAGTTATATTTGTCATCCAGCTAATTGTTACAACGGCGCCAATGCCAGTTATTCCGCGAACAATGTTTCTGTAGGTACGGTAACCTCTACCACTTCTGGTACATTTACATTACGTATGGAGGACAGTTGGGGAGATGGTTGGAATGGTGGTGGATCAGTTACGATTATTGCTAACGGTTGGATTATAGGTACATATACTTTGTCGTCTGGGTCTTCTGCAACAACAACTTTTTCCATTGGAAGTTTAGCATGGGCATCCGGTGCCGCGGCATCCAGTGGGGCAACATCATGCAACAATGCAACTCTAAGTTTAGCATCAGGCGAGTCTCGAGACCTTTCTCTAGCAGCAAACACATGGTACAATTTTTCATGGACAAATAATTCTGGAGGTACAACAAATGGTTTTAATGCAGCGGTGGTTTCAGGTGGAACGGGTGCAACAAGTGCAACGTTTAATACAAACACCACAGCTTGGTTTTCTGGTTCAACAGCTCCTACAATTAGGGTTCGGGCCGTTAGATCAAGCTCAGCTTGGAATACAACCTCTGCCTCTCTAACTTATAGACACACAGAGCCAGCCGCTGTATCAGTTTCAGGTGGAGGTAATTTCTGTACAGGTCTTTCTACAACCTTAACTGCAAGTGGTGGTGGAAATGGAACCGTCTATTGGCAAAACACAACAAATGGTGGTACGAGCACCGCAACTGCCTCAACCTCTCAAGCTGTTTCAAGTACCGGAACCTATTATTTCAGGTCAGCAAACAATGGTTGTTGGGGTACTCAAGGTAGTGCGACAGCTACCTCAACAGCAGCACCAGGCACACCTGCCACTTTCCCCACCGATCAGTGGAATTACTACGCATATAATGGTGGTAATATTGCTTTATCTGGTGTTTATTCAGGTTTTTACAGTTTATCAGCTTTGAATTATGATACCCGAAATCAGTGGGCTGATAATTTATCTCCTTCTAATGCAGCAGGCTTCTCTGGTTGTGGAACACCTGTACCTGTTGATAATCACGCTGTCTCTGCAAAACGACAAGGTTTTCCTTGTGGTGTTTACAGAATAGATGTTAATAACCACGATGATGATATTCAAGTATGGGTAAATGGATCTATGGTTTTTGAACATGTTGGTTGTTGTGATTCGCATACTGATATATGGACAGGATATTTGTCTAGTTCCAGTCAAGTAGAAGTTCGTCACCTGGAGGGAGTTGGAGGTTCTCATCAAGGATTGAATTTTACGCTTGTAAACCCTGCTCTAACTGGAGGAACAATCGGTGGAATTACAGACGCCGCTTTTATTTGTCATAATACCGATCCTGGTGCATTTACTAATACAGGAACACCAACAGGCGGAACAATTGGACAGAATGGTTCTCCTCCTGCACCAACCTACCAATGGGAATCTTCTACAACAAGTGCTGTCGCTGGTTGGGGCAATGTTCCTAGTGCCACAGCAATTACTTACGACCCTGGAAACCTAACAGCAACAACCTGGTTTAGACGTAAGGTAACAGATGCTTGTGGTACAGTGGCATATTCAAATGTAATTCAAGTTCAAGTGAGAGCAGCATTCAGTGCGGGAGCAATCACAACAACTGGTCAAACAATTTGTAGTGGTGGAGACCCTGGAAATATTACCAATCAAACTCTACCTTCTGGTGGCGACGGTTCGTACACTTACGAATGGAGAGCAGGTTCATCTCCTCAAGCAGGTTCTAATTCAAGTGCTTTTGACCCAGCACCTGGAATAACAACTACAACAACATATACACGTTGGGTAAGAGATAATACTTGTAATACCTCATTTACTCAATCAACAGGTTCATGGGTTGTTACTGTAAATAGTATTACTGCTTCTGGTTCTATCGCTGCCGCTCAAACAATATGTAATGGTGGAGACCCCGCTGCATTCACAAGTGGTGGAGCAGCGACAGGAAGCGGAACAATAAGTTACAGATGGGAGTGGGCTGAAAGTCCATTTACTTCATGGAATAATGTTGGAGTTACAACCTTAACTTATGATGTCCCTGCCGGTTTAACCACTACAAGGCAATATCGTAGAGTTCCAGTCTCTTTATTAAATAGTGTATCCTGCGAGGGAACACCTACAGCAACTGTACAAGTGACAGTTCAATCGGTTCCAACCAACGGTTCAATCGGTTCAGATCAAACTATTTGTAATGGCGGTGACCCAGCGCTTTTCACCAGTGGTGGTGCAGGAACAGGAGATGGTTCAATTACTTATCAATGGCAAAGCTCGGTGAGCCCGTTTAGTTCTTGGAACGATATAGGTTCGGCAACTAATGCAACTTATGATCATGGTACTTTAACTGTTACTACACAATTCCGTCGTCAAACGGTTTCAACTTTAAACAGTGTCGCTTGTAGAAGTACAGGTACAACTCCTGTTCAAGTGACCGTTCAATCCACTGTAACACCGGGTACAATCGCTTCGGCACAAACGATTTGTAATGGTGCAACACCAGCTGCTTTGACAAGTTCTGCGGACGGAACAGGAAGTGGTTCTATTGCCTACAGATGGGAATTCAGTACTACGAGTAATTCAGCCGGGTTTTCTGATGCTGGAGCGACAACTCCTGGTTTCTCTCCAGGTGCTTTAACGCAAACAACCTGGTATCGTCGTTATACACAATCTACTCAGAATACAGTAATGTGTGAAAGCACTTCACCAACTACAGCCATTCAAATTACAGTGCAAGGTATTCCTACCGCTGGTGCAATTCAATCTACAAGATACATTTGTAACAATACTACTACTGCTATTGGGAATGTAACTGCTGGTACAGGTTCACCTTCAGGAGGAACTATTTCTTATCGTTGGGAAGAAAGTACAACAGGTCCTTCAAGCGGGTTCTCTACTGTATCTGGAGCAACTAACAATTATACAACTCCTACGCTTACAGCAGATAGATGGTACAGAAGATATACCATATATACCCTAAACGCTATTTCATGTGAAAGTACATCTTCGACGGCAGTGACTCAAGTTGATGTTCAGAGTGTGCCAAGTGCAAATGCCATAACGGGTGGGGAAACAATTTGTAATGGTGGTAACCCTGTTGCATTTGGTTCTTCAGGAGTGGGTACCGGCGATGGAGACATAACTTATAGATGGGAAAGAGCCGATGCACCTGGGTTTGATACATGGACAAATATTGGTGTCTCTACTGAGACTTATGACCCTCCAAGTGGTTTGTCGATTACAAGACAATATAGACGTCTGACAGTTTCAACGGAAGGGGGTAATGCTTGTAACAGTGTGCCAACAAACACAGTTCAAGTGACTGTACAATCTGTTGTTAATGCTGGTGCAATCGCCTCTGATCAAACAATTTGTAATGGTGAAACACCGGTTGCTTTAACAAGTCAAACTAATGGTACAGGTGATAATATTACTGCATACAGATGGCAAAGTAGCACGACAAGTGCAATTAGCGGTTTCTCAGATAATGGTGCAACATCAGCTGGTTTTTCGCCTGATGCTTTAACACAAACAACTTGGTATCGTCGTTATGCTCAGTCAACTGTAAATTCAGTAATGTGTGAAAGTGCTGCATCGGTAGTGGTTCAAATAACTGTTCAAGGGGAGGTTACAGCAGGTGCTATAGCAGCAGATCAAACCATTTGTTACAACACTGCACCAACTCCTCTATCAAGTTCAACGGATGGAACAGGTACGGGAACTATTACATACATTTGGGAAGTTAGTACAACCGATGCGGTAAGTGGGTTTGCGACAGTACCTTCTGAAACAGCTTCAACATTGTCACCTAGCGCCTTAACTTCAAATAGTTGGTATAGAAGAAGAACGTTATCAACACAAAATAGTGTCGGTTGTGAAAGTTCAAATACGTCAGTTGTTGGTATAACTGTTCGTCCTCAATTTACCGCTGGTGCAATTGCAACTACAGGTGAGACAATTTGTACAAGTTTAGACCCTGCAAATATTGCGAGTGTTACTCCTGCGAGTGGTGGCGATAATTCTATTACTTATGAGTGGAGAGCGAACGGAAGTCCTATAGATCCTTCTAATTCTTCGAATTTTGACCCGGCAATCAATACAGTTAATGTTTCTACAACATTCACACGTTGGGCGAAAGACAATACTTGTAACACAACTTTTACTCAATCTACGGGTTCATGGGTAGTTACAATCAATAATCCAACAACAACAACAACACTAAACAATGGAGATTTTGTTTGGACAGGTAATACAAACACAGCATGGAATACAAATACTAACTGGCTACAAAGAAGCGGTGGTAATTTTGTGACACCGGCTTCTGCTCCAAACGACAATACGGCGAACGTGGTGATTCCTGCCTCTGGATCGTGTATTTCGGCTAACAATGCTATTATAGGTGCAAATACTGTTTCAGTTAATAACTTGACTGTTGAGAGTGGTAGATCGTTTGCATTAAATAATGCTTCAAGCGTTTTAAATGTAGCAGGATCTTTAACAATTAATGGAACGTGGGGTACGCAAACCGCTGGTTCAACAGTTAATTTTAATGGTTCTGGTTCTCAAACGATTCCTACTCTACTTTACAGAAATCTTTCTACAGGAACAAGTGGTACTAAATCATTATCAGGAAATACAACAGTTCAAGGAGTTCTTACAATTGGAGCTTCAACAACTTTAGATGCGGGTTCTCATACCTTAACTTTATCTTTTGTTGGAACCCCACTTGTAAACAACGGAACCTTTAATGCTGGTACAGGTTTAGTTAATTTCTCAGGGTCTGGTAATCAAACGGTAGCTGGAGTTGGATACAACAACCTAACCATTAGTGGTAGTGGTAATAAAACCTTAGGAGGTGCAACATCTGTTGGTTCAACTTTGAATTTAACGGCTGGAACTTTGGTTTTAGGAGCTAATACTTTCACAATGAATGGTAGCACAATTAATAGAACCAGTGGTTCAATTGATGCAAGTAATTTAGGTGCAACGCTAGTTTTCAACAATGCAAGTTTACTTACTCTACCAACAAGCGTATTTAGCACAGCGGTTAATAATTTGACACTTTCGAATGCACGTGTGAAAGCACAATCTGATTTTACAGTAAATGGAACATTGAATCTTAGTGCATTGAATCCAGATGCTACGAACGGTCTTTTAGATTTAGTAAATAGTTACAGTGGATATGCGGCTACAAGATCTGAAAACAGCACTGATGCTAACAATAACTTGAATTCAGTTGTTTTGACAATGGGGCCAAATTCTTCAACTACTGGTTCTGGAGATGTAACAGGTAAAATAAGAAGAACATCAATTTCTGATGGCGTATCATACACGTTTGGAAATGCTAATATGATATTGAGCTTTGATCAGAATGGTGGTACCCTTCCTACACAAGTAACAGTAGTATCAACAAGAGGGGACTATGGTTTACATGTCGATAAAGATGGAACATCCGATTTCACACCAGGGCAACCAGATACATTGATTGGTAATGCGGCAGTTAAAAGATTATGGCAGGTACTACGCACAGGGGGTTCTACAGAAGTTAAATTCACTGTTAGATTTCCTTATTTAGATTCAGAGTTAAATGGTAATACTGAGGCTAATTTAGTGACATGGGATCACCATATTCCATACGCTGGTTTGACACCTCATGAACATGGTAAAACGAGCGCGAGTACCTCGTCAAATTATGTAGAACTTTCAAATCATGGTTTATTTTATTTGGCTCAGGAAGGTGATGCTGCTTTTACCAAATATTGGATGCTTTCTCAAAAAATATCTCTTGACACCTTATGGTTAGGTGCAGCAGGTGGTAGCGCAGGAAATAACTGGGAGTCAGGAATAAATTGGACGTCTGGTGTTATTCCTTCAAATAATACTAAAGTCATTATTGACCCTGCCATTTATAAATCAGAGCTAAAAGTAAATCAAACACGTTATGCCGGTTCAATACTGATTAAAGAAGGGGGGGTTCTTCATGGAGAAGATGGAACGCTAATTATAACTGGTGGTCCACAAAGTAACGGTGGTTTGGGTTCATGGGTTAATCAAGGAACTTTCAATCCAGGAACAAGTACAGTAATTTTTGATAATTCAAATGCAACACTTTCAGGAGAGAACAAATTTTATAATTTATCAGTTAACACTGGAAAATCCCTTACAATTCAAGCGAATAGTGTTGATACTATCCTTAATGTTTTAACTAATAATGGAACGTTAAATGCAAGTACAAACGAAAATACAATTGTTTTTGCAGGTGAAGGTCAATATATTCCAATTCCTAATGGAGGACCTGCTTCTTATTATCATTTGACAATCGCTCAACAAAATAGTGGTGTTGCAATACCTGAAGGAGGATTAGACCTTAGGGGGAATTTGGTAATAAGTGAGGGTACCTTGGATATGGACTTCAATCAATTGGATGTGAAAGGAGATTTAATTATTGATGGGGCTCTTGCTGGAGCACCAAATGTTAATATGAATGGAACTTCCGCACAACAGATCGCAGGTTCTAATGTGAATACATTTATTAACCTTAATGTTGCTGGTGGTTCAGGTACATTAACCCTAAACCAAGACATTAATGTTGAAGGTGAGTTAAATGTTGGAACTGGAAAAACGTTAAATGGAGGTTCAAAAACAATTGAGTTAAGGAGTCCGGGAGACCCGTGGATTTTAGACGGCTCGTTTACACCTTCCACATCTACCGTGAAATATGTAAGTACTGACCCTACTAACATTGTAGCTACAACCTACCATAATTTAGAGTCTCTAGGACAAGTCACGAAAACAGCCAATGGTAGTATAGTTGTTAACAACGACTTAAAATTAGATGAATCAACCCTTGATATGGGAGCAAATAGTTTGACTACAAAAGGTTTAGTAATTACTGGTTCTGCTCAAATTGAAGCAGCTAACGCCACAGTTGTATTAACTAATTCTGATCCTTTGACATTACCTTCAGGTATATTTGTAACTGCGGTCAATGATTTGACATTAAATGGTGGTGGAGATGTTACAAGTGCTGGAGATTTAACCTTAAATGGAACATTGGCGATGACGAATGGTAGTTTAGAAATGGGTAGCAATACTTTAACCATGGAGCCAACCTCAACTTGGACAAGTGCTGCTGGTAGTCTTGACGCAACGGATGCTAAAATTGTATTTAAATCGCCAACTTTTGCAGTAGGTGTTCTTAGTTCTCCTGTCGTTAAGGATTTAGAATTTGACAGAAGTGCAGGAATAAATTTGACGGATGATTTAGAAGTTATAGGGGACTTCACGTTAACTAACGGAACAATAGATGTTGAAGACCATACTCTAAAATTAAGTGGAAACATGATTCATATTGGTGGTTCAGTTGATGTGGATAACGGAACAATTGATTTCAATAATAGCGCGAATTGGCCACTGCCGTCATCCTTTTTCGCAGGTAATGCCAAAAATCTTAAAGTTTCAGGAAATGGTGGAATAGCCCTAGGGGCACCTTTAACAGTAAGTAATACATTAGATTTAAGTAATGGTAAAATTGAGACATCAAGCACTAATCTTTTAGAACTTGGAACAGGAGTTGGAGCAGTGGCGGATGTGATTTGGAGCAATACTTCCAATGCTAGAGTAATAGGTCCAGTGAAAAGATGGTACGGAACAGGAACGAACCAAACCGCTGAAAAAGGTCTTATTCCTGTTGGAAACGAGGATTTCAATAGAAGTGTGCAAATTAATTTTAACCAAAGTTCATCAGGTGGTTATATTATTGCTGAATACATTAATGGTTTACCAGATAATAACTATGAATTACCATTAATGTACAATGTTAACGGAGCGAATAAGTATATTCAAAACGCCGACCAAACAGGTTACTGGAGCATTACTCCATACAATGCAAGTGGAACGGCTTATGCTTCATTAGATGATGTACCATATAAAATTCGTGTTCGAATAAATAATCCAAATGCTGTAGCAAATGGCAACAACTTACCTGATCCTCCATCTATGAGAATCATTCGTGCGAAAGGAAATCCACTTTCACTAGAACATGAGGAGTGGGCGATTGGAACGGCTGAAGCTGTTATTTCTGCAGTAACTCCTCCTTCAAGCACAAACTTCGATTATATGGTTGAAGCTACATTAACTGGATTTTCATGGTTCAATGTTGGAGGTGACAATTCCACCCCACTTCCTGTTGAGTTGCTTTCTTTCTCTGGTTCATGTTCTAATGAAGGAAACATCTTAAACTGGAAAACTGCCTCTGAAAATCAAAGTGAATCATTTACTATTGAACGTTCACGTGATGGATCATTGTGGACAACTATTGCTTCTCTTCCTGCAGCAGGTTTCAGTATGCAAGAATTGAGTTACAGTATAATTGACCAAAATACAACAGATGAAATTCTTTACTATCGTTTACGTCAAAATGATATTAATGGTGATTTCAAAGTTTATGATCCGATTGTTGTAACTTGCGGAGACATGTCCAATTCACTTATTACTTATCCTAATCCAAGTGGTAATCAATTTAGTTTGTTGGTGAGTGATGATAAGTTAGTTGGAACTACTGAAATTTCAATTACAGATACAAAGGGTGCGGTAGTTGCAACTAAGTCAGTGAAACTAGAGCAGGGTAATAATGTGGTCTTCTTCAGTGAGAATTTAACTCCAGGGGTTTACTACGTTCGTTTGAACAACGGCAAAACGACAAGCGAGGTTATTAAACATGTGATTAAGTAGTATTAACTTGAAACTCAAAATAAAAAAGACCACTCGCTAGAGTGGTCTTTTTTTTGTTATGAAAAATTTTACAACAAATAATCATTTCAATTTAAAAGCAACTTTTTGTGCTTTTTTAAGTTAAACATTCTACTCTTTTAAAGTAACTTAGCGTTTGGTGAAAATCATTCTGACATATTGTTTTTTGTTTTCTATTCTTCTTGTTTTTGGACAAGATGTTTGGATGTTCCCAAACAGAGGTCAATGGGATGAGAAAATTAAGTACAGTATTGATCTCAGTTTAGGAAAAATGTACATTGAAGAGAAGGGGATGACGTTTTTCTTTTCAGACATTTTAGAACATAAACACAACAACAATAATGATGGTACAGTTAAATATCATGCTGTACATCAAAGGTTAATCGGTGCACAACAACCCACTCAAATAATCGAAGATCATTTTTCTCAACATTACCACAATTATATTTTGGGAAATGAATTCACTAAATGGAAAAGTGAAATTCGTGGTTTGGGTTATTTAAAATTTAATGAAGTCTATCCGGGAATTAGTCAAAGATATGTTTCTCAAGGTGGTTCGATAGCTTATCATTTTGATATTGCAGCTAACTCTAGCCCAAGCCAAATTCGATTTAAAATTGAGGGAGGACAACAAATGCGAATCGATCCTGATGGTTCTCTTGTTATCACCCATCGATTTGGTGAAATTCATCAATCGGCTCCCACTGCTTGGAATGTTGGTGAGGATGGAACTAAAATTTTTCGTACTTGTCGATTCAAATTAATTGGAAATGAATTTTCGTTTGAGTTTCCAAATGGATTTGATTCAACTCAACCCTTGGTGATTGATCCAAGTTTGACTTTCTCAACTTTTTCTGGTGCAACCTCTGATAACTGGGGATTCACTGCAACACCTGATGCTAACGGAAATCTTTTTGGAGGAGGAATCGTTTTTGGGTCAGGATATCCAACTACCGCAGGGGCTTATGATGTGTCTTTTGGTGGCGGAACAGGGTCTTTTCCAATGGATGTAACGATTTCGAAATACACCACAAACGGAAATGCACTTATGTATTCGACTTTTCTAGGTGGTAGTGGAAACGAAACACCACATAGTATTGTGGCAGCACCGAACGGTGAGTTATATATTTATGGAGTTACGTCTTCAACAAATTTTCCAATGGCTGGAACTCCTTACGATAATTCCTTCGCAGGTGGACCAAATGTTACTCAAAACTCTTTAAATTTTAATGGATCAGACATTTTCATTGCACGTTTAAGTCCTGCTGGAAACGCTTTGTTGTCCAGCACATTTATAGGCGGTTCAGGTACAGACGGATTGAATATTAGTGCGCTTAATTACAACTATGGCGATCAGTTTAGAGGAGAAATAATCCTCGATTCACAACAAAATGTATTTGTTTCCAGTACATCAGTTTCCAGTAATTTTCCAACGGTAAATGCTATTCAAGGAACTTTATCAGGAAGCCAAGATGCTGTTATTTTTAAACTAAATTCAAATTTAAGCTCCTTACTTTGGAGTACTTATTTCGGTGGTACTGGTGTTGAAACTGGGAATTCAATTACCATTAGTAATGATGGAACTGTATATGTTGCGGGAGGAACAACATCTACAAATTTACCCGTAACAGGAGGACATGGAACAACTTACTCAGGTGGAAGTGCAGATGGATATGTGCTTAGAATTAACGGTAATTCTGGCACACTTTTATCGGGTTCATATATTGGCACAAGCAAATACGACCAAGCTTATTTTGTTCAAACCGACCCTGACAACTTTGTTTATGTTTATGGTCAAACAGCATCTCCTTTTCCAATTTCTCCTGGAAGATACGGAACCAATAATTCTGGGCAATTTATACGAAAATATACCTCAAATTTAATTAATGTTGTTTGGACTACATCAATTGGTGCAGGTACGGGCAATCCTGAAATTTCTCCTACCGCGTTTCTCGTTTCGGATTGTTATGACATCTATATTGCAGGATGGGGAGGACAATTGAACTCAAGTAATGGGCAAGCAACATTCTCTTCCACAAATGGATTTCAAATTACAGCCGACGCATATCAAACAATGACCAATGGAAGTAATTTTTATGTAGCTGTTCTCTCACCTGACGCCGCTCAATTGAAATACGCTACGTTCATGGGGGGAATGACAAGTAGCTCCAATCATGTGGACGGAGGAACAAGTCGCTTTGACAAATCCGGAAGAATTTATCACGCCGTTTGTGGAGCATGTGGAGGAAATCCGACAGGTTTCACCAGTACACCTGGTAGTTTTTCACCAACTAACCCGAGTAGCAATTGCAACATGGCTACGTTCAAATTTGAATTGAATAAAATTACAGCCGCTTTACCCGAGGTTCAAAATGGTTGTGCCCCGCATACTATTCAATTTCAAAACAATAGCGTTAATGGAAATGCATATTTGTGGAATTTTGGAGACGGGAATACTTCAACCGCTCAGTTTCCTTCCCACACTTACACAAGCCCAGGTGTTTACACCGTACGACTTAGGGTTTCTGATTCATTTGGTTGTTTTTCACCTGATTCTGCCGAAGTTACAGTTAGAATAGGTGGGTTCACACCTGGAACAGCGCAAACCGTTGGGTCAATTTGTGCTGGACAGACAGCTCAACTTAATGCAAGTGGGGGAGGAACTTACCTCTGGTCTCCAGCTGAATTTTTAAATAATCCAAATATTCCAAATCCAATCGCAACTGTTAACACCACTACCACCTTTAACGTAACCATTTCAGACACTTGTGGCTCAAATACTGTTCCCGTTGTTGTTCCTGTTTTTACCAACTCACTTGAAATATCACCCGACACAAGTATCTGTCTCGGTGCATCGGTTCCATTATTTGCAAATACAGGAGGAAATGTACTTTGGTCACCGTCGCTTTATCTTGACAATCCATCAAGCACAAATCCAACTTCTACTCCTGAAAGCACCATTACTTATTTGGCCGTTTCCACTACAGACCAAGGCTGTACAGTGAGCGACACAGTTCGAATTTCCGTTTACTTTGAATTACCAAACATTAATCTTCCCGATTCTACTCAAATGTGTCGAGGTAGTCAGGTTGGACTCAATGCCCTCGGCGGAAACGCTTATCTATGGTATCCGAATGAATACATTTCGAATATAGATCAAGCATTAGCCACGGTTTATCCTCCTTCTGATAAATGGTATTATGTTGATGTCACCAATGCGTGTGGAACAATTCGTGATTCTATTTTTGTTGAAGTAACGGAAGCGGTAATTTTTGCTGGAAATGACACCATTATTTGTTCTGGAGAAACGGCTATACTGTGGGCAGAAGGAGCTGTAGACTATTTATGGCATCCGTTTAATACGGTTGTTTCACAAACTCAAAATACAGTTCGTGTAAAACCTTCCATTAGCACAGAATATATGGTGGTTGGGGTTGATGCAATTGGTTGTCGGGATACTGCATTTGTAGAAGTTGTTGTCAATCCGCATCCAACGCTAATTATCTCACCAACAATCTACGCGTTTTATGATGATGAGGTTGAATTGAATGCGCAAACGAATACTTCTGGAAATTTCGTTTGGTTTCCTTCTGAAGGATTGACTTGTGTCAATTGCCCGAATCCGATTGCTACCCCAAATGTTAACACAACTTATTATGTTTCTTTTACTGATGATAATGGTTGTAAAAACACATCTTATGTTAGTATTAAATACGATGTTGTCATTTATGTTCCAAATACGTTCATTCCTGACGGTGATGGAGTAAATGACTATTTCCGTGTTTATGGCGGTAATATAGCTGAAATGGAATGTTTCATCTACAACCGTTGGGGTGAACTTTTAAAAGTACTTCGCTCAACTGATGAATATTGGGATGGAACATACAAAGGAAAAAAATGCCAAGACGGGACTTATGTATGGAAGCTAGTTTATCAAGATTTCGCGAAAACAAGACATATTTTAACGGGTCACGTTAATATTCTGAGGTGAAAATTTAAGCAGAAAAATTAAGTTTTAAAACAGTTAATTTCCCCTATCAAATCCCTACCTTTGCGCCCTTATTTCAATACGCATGTCCGACAAAAAAATTCAATCCGCACTAGTTAGTGTTTACAGTAAAGATGGTTTAGACGATATCATTTTTGCGCTCAATAAGTTAGGTGTTCAAATCTATTCTACGGGTGGTACACAGACTTTCATTGAAGGTTTAGGTGTTCCCGTGACTGCGGTTGAGGACGTTACTCATTTTCCAGAAATTTTGGGCGGACGCGTAAAAACCTTACATCCCAAAATTTTTGGTGGTATTTTACATCGCCGGTCTCTCTCTGATGATCAAGTAGCTGTTGAAGAACACGATATACCATCCATTGACCTAGTAATTGTAGATTTATATCCTTTTGAAGAAACAGTTGCATCAGGTGCTGACCACGCGGCAATTATTGAAAAAATTGATATTGGTGGTATTTCTTTGATTCGTGCCGCAGCGAAAAATTTTAATGACGTAGTTATTGTTCCTTCAATGGCGCAGTACGCTGAAATTTTCAACATTCTTCAAAATCAAGGTGGAACAACCACTATTGAACAACGGCATCAACTTGCGGCAGAGGCGTTCCATGTTTCTTCGCATTACGACACCATGATTCACCGCTATTTGGCTGGTGAAAGTCCATACTTCAAGCAGAGTGTTGCACAATCTAGCCCTTTGCGCTACGGAGAAAATCCTCATCAAAAAGGAACATTTTACGGCAACCTGAATGAAATATTTGAGAAATTGCATGGAAAAGAACTGTCTTATAATAATTTACTCGATGTAGATGCAGCGGTTCAATTAATGGAAGAATTTAAAGGCGTTGGACCAACTTTCGCCATTTTAAAACACAACAATGCTTGTGGAATTGCAACGCGTGACCAAATTTCCGATGCTTATGATGCCGCACTTTCGGCAGATCCTGTAAGTGCTTTCGGAGGTATTTTGATTGCCAATGCGTACATAGACCTTTCAACTGCTCAAAAAATAAATGAATTATTCTGCGAAGTTTTAATTGCGCCGGGATTTGATAGTGAAGGTTTGGAGCTACTAAAATCCAAGAAAAACAGAATCATTTTATTACAAAAAGAAACCAACCTACCAACTGAGCAATTCCGAACAATTTTGAATGGTGTTTTGATTCAGGATCGAGATGTAAAAATTGAAAACAAAAACGATTTAACTGTTCAAACAAAACTTTCTCCTTCTGCGGATGAGGTAGAGGATCTATTATTTGCCAATAAACTCGCAAAACACACCAAGTCAAACACAATCGTTTTAGCTAAAAATGGACAGTTAATCGCAAGTGGAACAGGACAAACCTCACGGGTGGATGCACTTCGTCAAGCAATTGCTAAAGCCCAATCTTTCCATTTCGACCTAAACGGTGCGGTAATGGCGAGTGATGCTTTCTTTCCATTTCCTGATTGCGTTGAGATTGCCCACCAAGCTGGTATTCGAGCGGTGATTCAGCCTGGCGGCTCTGTAAAAGACCAATTATCCATTGATTTTTGTAATGCTCACGAAATGAGTATGGTATTTACAGGAACACGTCATTTTAAACATTAATTTTGAACAATATCCACGAATTGAAACCTTTTTTAGCATAAATCGAATAAGAAGGTGTCATCGTATAAGTGAAGACACAACATGGGATTATTTAGCTTTTTAACGCAAGAGATTGCCATCGACCTTGGAACGGCAAACACACTCATTATCTGGAATGATAAAGTAGTTGTGGATGAACCGTCAATAGTTGCGAAGGACATCCAATCCGGAAAAATTGTAGCCATCGGGAAGAAGGCGCAACAAATGCACGGAAAAACTCACAAGCTTATCGAAACGGTTCGACCATTGAAAGATGGTGTAATTGCCGATTTCCAGAGCGCTGAGCAAATGATTAGGGGTATGATCAAAATGATTAATCCTGGCAGAAGTTTGTTCAACCCAACCCTTAGAATGGTGATTTGCATTCCGTCTGGTATTACCGAAGTTGAAAAGCGTGCTGTTCGTGATTCTGCCGAACACGCCGGTGCAAAAGAAGTTTATTTAATTCATGAGCCAATGGCAGCGGCAATTGGAATTGGAATTGATGTGGAAGAACCGATGGGTAATATGATTATTGATATCGGTGGAGGAACTTCTGAAATTGCAGTTATTGCACTTGGAGGAATTGTATGTGACAAATCGATTCGTATTGCTGGAGATGATTTCACCAATGACATTGAAGAATACATGCGCCGTCAACACAATATTTTAGTTGGTGAACGAACCGCAGAACAAATTAAAATTGAAGTTGGAGCGGCAATCACAGATTTGGATGATCCACCTGCTGATTTCGCCGTTCGTGGTCGAGATTTAATGACCGGGATTCCGAAAGAAATTATGGTGTCCTACGTTGAGGTTGCTCAAGCCTTAGATAAAACTATTTCTAAAATCGAAGAAGCGATTCTAAGTGCCTTGGAAATGACTCCGCCTGAATTGTCTGCTGATATTTACAAAACGGGAATTTATCTTGCTGGCGGTGGTTCAATGTTGAGAGGATTGGATAAACGAATTTCCGCAAAAACCAAATTACCTGTTCATATTGCAGAAGACCCACTTAGAGCGGTTGCCCGTGGAACAAGTATCGCATTGAAAAATATTGATAAATATCAATTCTTGATAAGGGATTAGCATTTTCGTTGAAAATTTTTTAAAACCACCTTTTTTTGACTAGAAAGAGGTGGTTTTTTCTTTTTTAGATTACCACATAGCATGTTAGAGGAAAATGCTACTAAAACTAAGGTTTTTAGGTAGTTTTGTGTTCCGAAAACCTAAACTACTGTATTCTTTTGCTTTGGCACAATTATAGGTAGGCGGGTTTCGTGTTCTAAAGCTACGTTATGAAAAAAATCTATGCTCTCGCATTTGCGCTTTTTACAATCGCCTCAATTTCAGCCCAAAAAATCATTTATGAAACAACGAGTAAGTGGTTTTTAGGATTTAATATTGGTGCTACATGGCATCAAAGCGATGTAAAAAATGTGGTTTCCAACGGATATGGACTTGTCCTTGGTAAATCCTACAATTTCGATTACGGTCGCGTTTTTAGTTTCGATATTCGCGGTCGATACCTTAGGGGTAATTTTATAGGACAAGACGACGATACTACTGCTATATTCGCATCTTCAGCAAATGCGGCTCTCAACCCTTACCTTAACGCACAAGGTCAAGGTTTTACGGTTCACAATTTCCAAACCGATATTCACCGTGGCGCAATAGAATTGGTGTTGCATTTAAACGCACTTACAGAAAGAACCGGTTGGGATCCTTATATTTTTGGTGGTGCTGGTTTAACTTTCCGACAAACTTTTGGTGATTTATTGGATCAAAACAATAACAGTCTTCCTTATGATTATCAAGCCATGTTGGACAATAGCTCCAGCTTGAGTAGTCAATTAAGTACACAGCTAGATAAAATTTACGATACCCCACTTTACGGAAATGCCGATAGATACAGTGTTAATTTTATGCCTAGCTGGGGTTTTGGTTTGGGTTATCAAATTGGAAAAAGAGTTTCACTTGGGATAGAGCACAAAATCACCTATACACTTCGTGATGATTTCGACGGTTTGAAAAGTGATGTAAGATTAGAAAATGACCGTCATCATTACACATCTGCTTACCTTAATTTCAGATTTAGAACACGTTGGAGAGGCGATAACACCAATTCGAGTGGAAATGTAGATAATTTCAATACCAACTGTCCCCAACCTGTTATAAATATTACATCAGCTACCGGACAAAATGTTCAATTCCCGACTTATCGTTTAGAAGCAACGGTTAATAATCTTTCTAATGCACAAGAATTAATTCTTACAAATTCGTCTGGTCAGCAATTTTTCTTCAATTACAATCCTACTACACGCCGCATTGAAGCAGATTTGAATTTGATGGAAGGGACAAATAATTTTACCCTTCGCGCTACAAATCGCTGTGGGACAGACACTAGGAATTTTTCAGTTATCTACACGCCTTGTAACATCACACAAATTCAATTCACCAATCCAGCAAATCCACAAACAATTGAAAGAAATCCGAATTTCCGCTTAACAGCTTTTGTTTCACGTGTGGAGAATGCCAATAACATTCGTTTGTTCCACAACAACAATCCTGTTTTTGGTTTCACTTTTAATCGTTCCAATGGTTCACTTTCGAGTAATATTTTCCTTTCTCCGGGCCTAAATCAATTCCGTATTGAAGCTCAAAATTCATGCGGAACACAAACCATGAGTACCTCTGTTACTTATGATAATTGTGTTGAACCAACCATTCAACTTGTTGCACCTGGAGCTACAGGTGTTTCTGTTTCTCAAAGCAATTACACCGTTCGAGCTTTGTTGAATAACATTGAACGTGCAGATCAAATCACTTTTATTCACAACAACTTGTCCACGAATGCTTTTAGTTTTATCAACGGACAATTGACGTACAATGGATTTTTGAACCCTGGCGTAAATAATTTCTCCATTACCGCTGCAAATAATTGTGGTGCAAAAACAACTTCATTCACCGTTAATCTTCAAACATGTCAAGCACCTGTAATTTCAGCAATTACACCTGCTCAGAACACTTCGGTAAATGCACTTTCGCTTCCTGTTCGTTTCCGCGCTGAACACATCACGGCTAAGCAAAATATTCAAATTGCTGTAAATGGAGTGAATTGGAATAACTTCAATTTCAACACCGCAAACAAAGAAATTTCGGGAACGGTAATTCTTCAAAATGGAGTTAACACGATTACCATTCAAGCTACAAATACATGTGGAACTGACATCGAAACAATTGTGGTGAACGCTGAAAATTGTGTTGCCCCGACCATTGCAATTCAGTCCGCAGGAAGCAATGTGAATACGGCCGCATTCCTTTTCGCTGCAACGGTAACCAATATGCCTGACCCCTCTGGAATCCAATTAACTTGGAACGGACAAGCGATTAATTTCAATTACGACGGATTAAATTTGACAAGTGCAGTGAATTTAAGTTCAGGTTTGAACACCTTTGTTTTAACCGCTAATCGCATTTGTGGAACATCAACCAAAACCCTAGCCATTACTTTCAATGATTGTGTTACGCCTCAAGTGGTTATCCAACAACCCTCTGCACCAGGCTCCACAGTTAATCAGCCGGTTTACCATTTCAGTGCCTTGGTTTCCAATATTTCATCCTCCACCACTTTAAATCTGACTTTGAATAATGTTCCAGTTGCTTTTGTATTGAACAATGGAAAAGTTACCGCAGATTTGAATCTGCAACCGGGTGTAAACAACATCAGCATGAACGCTAGTAGTGCTTGTGGTTTTGATACCAAAACAACCAATATCAACTTTGTAAACTGTGTTCCGCCAACTATTTCATGGGCAAGCCCGAATCGTCCGGATGCCATAGTAAATCAAGCGAATTTTGCATTGAATGCTGCAGTGACAGGAATTACAAGTAATCAAAGCATAAGCTTGAAACATAATAATCAATTGATTCCTTTTGGTTTTGCAAACAATACCGTTACTGCAAATGTGGTTCTTGCTCCTGGATTAAATACCTTCACTTTATCGGCACTAAACAGTTGTGGAACAGCGATTGAAAACACTCAAGTGACGCTTGATAATTGTGTTGCTCCAGTTTTAACCTTGTCAAATTCCACTCAACCTAATGCAACAGTTTCACAAGCGAATTACACGCTCAATGCAACAGTGACAGGTTCTGTTTTAAATGCGGCAGTTTCGTTAATGCACAACGGAATATCTAAACCTTTCAACTTGAATAATGGCAATATCTCAGCCAATTTAACGCTTTCGCCAGGACAAAACACGATTGCTCTTTCAGCAGTAAATCAATGTGGAAACGATTTGAAAACCTGGACAGTTCAATACGTTCAATGTCAGAATCCGACAATCAGTTTGGTGAACCCTGCACAAAGTGGTCTAACAGTGAATCGTCCTGCATTGGTGTTTGTTGCTTTCGCTCAAAACGTATCACAAGCTTCAGAAATCAATGTGAAATTGAATGGACAAAATATTTCTGCTTTCGATTTTATTGGTGGGAAAATCAGTGCCGCTTTGACTTTGGTTACAGGAAACAATACGATTACAGTTTCAGCAACAACTCCTTGTGGAACAGTTACTGAAACCTACAACATAACTTATAGCGGTTGCACCCAACCAAGTATCATCTTCGAAAATCCAGCTCAAGCAGGAGTAACAGTAAGCAATGCTAATTTCAGCTTTAAAGCTAAAGTAGAACAGGTTTCTAACCTTGCTGGAGTCGTATTGAAATTGAATGGAAATACAGTGACTGGTTATGGATTTAATTCAGGTGTTCTAACCGCAAATCTTACTTTACAACCGGGTGCAAACACGATTTCTTTAATTGCAACTAACGATTGCGGAAGTTTAACCCAAAATACCACCATAAATTTTGACAATTGTGTTCCACCAACGGCTCAATTCACAGCACCAACTCAGGGTTTACAAGTTAATATAGCTTCATTCATCGTAAAAGCAAGCGTTCAAAATGTGAGTAATTTACAAGGAATTACCATGAAATTGAATGGTAATGTTTTATCCGGTTTGACCTTAGTAAATGGTGTTGTTCAAGCTGCTGTAATGCTTCAGCCTGGAATAAACACTTTCCAACTAACTGCCACAAATGCGTGTGGAACAGTAAACCAAAGTGCGACAGTGGAATTTTTGAATTGTACAGCGCCACTAATTGTCATTACTCAGCCTGCCGAAAATAGTACGGTGACTTCATCTTCGTTTACATTCAAGGCAACTGTTCAAAATATGCCGAGTACTCAAGGGTTAATGCTAAAATTGAACGGAATTCCAGTTCAAAACGCATCTTTTTTAAACGGAGTTGTTCAAGCGGTTGTTAGCTTACAAAATGGACAAAACAATTTTGAGTTAAGTGCAATAAACGCTTGCGGGAATGCAACAAAAACGGCAACTGTAACTTTCGATAATTGCCAAACACCAACCGTTTCTTTCACCAATCCTTCCAATAGTGGTGGGTCTGTAAATCGCCCGAATTTCTCCTTGCAAGCGAATGTATTGAACATGATAAGTACACAAGGTTTGAGCTTGAAACAAAACGGAACTGCGATAACAAATTTCACTTTTGTAAATGGACAAATTCAAGCGGCAGTAACCTTACAAAACGGTTTGAACACCTTTGTTCTTTCAGCTCAAAATAATTGCGGAACGGCAAACGAAACTGTTACGGTGAATTTTAGTAATTGCGTTTCTCCAACGATTGCTTTTGTTCAACCTATTGGCTTTAACGCAGTGACGAATTCAGCGTCTTACTCAGTTAAAGTCAACGTGCAAAAAGTAGCCAATCCAAATAGCTTGGAATTCAAATTAAACGGTGCGCCAATTGCTAATGCAAGTTTTGTAAATGGTCTTGTTTCGGCAGATGTTCAGTTGGTTCCGGGCAAAAACACTTTCACCTTAAAAGCAACAAATGAGTGTGGTTCGGTAACTCAAAGTGGTGAAGTTACTTACAACGAATGTTTGGCGCCGATAGTTAATATTTTGAACCCAGCAACAAACAACAGCACCGTTTCAAATGCCAATTTCAACTTCACAGCAGCTGTTCAAAACATGGCGAGTACGCAAGGTTTGGTAGTGAAATTAAATGGAACAACGGTAAGTAATCTCAACTTTACTAACGGACAAGTTCAAGCCAATTTACAGTTACAAACAGGTCTAAACACCATCTTAATTTCAGCGACCAACACTTGTGGAACAGATACAAAATCTACAACTGTAACTTTTGACAATTGTACCCCTCCAACGGCACAGTTTACTAATCCAACGGCGAGCGGTTCGTCAGTGAATCGTGTTGCGTTCAATCTACAAGCGAACATTAACAACATCAGTTCAGCGCAAGGAATTGTTTTGAAGCAAAATGGAAATGCAATAACCAACTTTACTTTTGTAGCGGGTAAACTTTCTATTCCTGTGAATTTAGTTCCAGGTCAAAACATTTTTGATTTAACAGTTAATAATAATTGTGGAACGGACAACGAAGTTATTTCTGTGAATTTCAACGATTGTGCAAGTCCAGTGGTAGCATTTACGCAACCTTCACAATTGCAAACCAACGTTGCGCAAGCGAGTTACCAAATCAAAGCCAATATTCAAAACATGACTACTTCACAAGGAGTAGCATTGAATTGGAACGGAAACGCGGTGAATAATTATACATTCCAAAATGGCGTTCTTCAAGCCAATGTAACGCTGACAAATGGTTTGAACACTTTTGTTTTGTCTGCAACAAATGCATGTGGTACCATTTCACAAACCGCCACAGTGAATTTCACTCCTTGCAACGCACCATCAGTAAATATTGTAAATCCAAATGGAGGACCAACGGTTACAACACCAAACTTTACGTTTAATGGTTCAGTGCAAAACATGAATTCAACCAATGGATTGATGTTAACGTTAAACGGAAGTGTGGTAAGTAATGCCAACTTCAACAACGGATTGATTACAGCAAATGTAGCGTTACAACCAGGCTCAAACACCTTTGTTTTGTCAGCAACGAACACTTGTGGTACTGATTCAAAAACTGAAAAAGTCACTTATGAAAATTGTGTTGCCCCAACCGTAAGTTTTGTAAGTCCAAATCCTACAGTTTCTATAACTACAAATAATCAATTCACTGTTCAAGCTTTGGTTCAGAATGTAAATTCAAACCAAGGGGTTACATTGAAACATAACGGAAATCCCGTAAGTAATTTTAGCTTTTCCAACGGGCAACTTCAGGCATCGATAACATTAGTCAACGGAATCAACAACTTCATGCTTTCTGCAACAAACGCATGTGGAACGGTTAGTGATAATGCTGCTATTCGTTTAGCGACTTGTAATCAGCCTGTTGTAGTAATTACTCAACCAACAGCGGGAAGCCCAACGGTTACTGTTCCAAATTATACCTTGACTGCGAACATTCAGAATGTTGGAAACCCACAAGCGGTGCAGGTTACTCACAACGGTAATCCAGTCCAAGGGTTTAGTTTAAGTAATGGCCAATTACAAGCAAACATTACTTTGCAAACAGGCGCGAATAATTTCACCGTAACTGCCACCAATAATTGTGGAAATGACACCAAAAATGCTTCTGTTTCATTTAATTCTTGTATTGCACCAACAGTAGCCTTTACCAATCCTGCTCCAGGAACAGTTTCAGCATACAATCCAAACTTCACCATTCAAGCGACTGTTCAAAACATTAATTCACCTCAACAAGTAGAATTGAAATTAAATGGAAATGTGGTGAGTGGTGTGAGTGTGAATAACGGACAAGTTGCTGCAAACGTGACCTTAAATTCTGGTTTCAACCAAATTCAGATAACCGTTACGAATGCTTGTGGAACAGACACTAAATCTGCTTCACTTCGTTTAAGTTGTCCACAACCTATCATTTCATTTATTGAACCCGACGGAAGCAATCCAACGGTTACCAATGCAAATTATCAAGTTCGAGCATCGCTTCAAAACATTACAAGTCCGCAAGATGTGGTGGTGCGTTTGAATGGAAATGCAGTTTCTAATGTGAATTTCAATAATGGTCAGCTAACTGCTAATGTCACTTTGGTTAATGGAAGTAACAATGTAAGTATTACCGCATCAAATACTTGTGGTTCTAATACACAAACATCTTCTGTAAACTTGAATAGTTGCGTTGCTCCAACCGTTACATTCAATAGTAGTTTGCCAAGTGGATCGTACACCACTCAATCTTCTTTCTCTGCCAATATTGTGATTGGAAATTACAATCCGAATGTGTCGTTAATCGTTCGTGTGAATGGCGTGAATGTAACCAACTACAACAATAACAATGGAGTGATTACGGGAAATATCAATTTGGGATTTGGCACAACAACTATTGAAGTAATAGCGAACAGTCCTTGTGGTTCTAATCAAGGATCTTACACGATTACGCGTTGTAAAACAGCATCGTTAACACTAGTTCGTCCAACTTCCACCAATGTTACGGTGAGTGAACAAAATCAAGTTTTCCAATTCAAATTGTTTAATGTTGAAAACCCACAATGGTTGAGCATTCAGTTCAATAATGCAACCTTCAACAATTACCAAATTCAAGGTGAATTAGTTTCTGGAATGGTAAGTTTAAATCCTGGCATTAATACAGTGAGAATTAACGTTAATACGCCATGTAACCAATTCACTGAAACAATTACAATCAATTATGTTGTAGCAGGAGGTGGAACAATGCAGCCAGGTAGTCCTGGAGGAAACTCTGGAGATGGAGGTAGTCCACGTCCAGGAATACGTCCAACAAATAATAGTGGTGGTGGAAACAATCCTGGTCGAACAAATCAACAACAAACACAGCCAACACGAACAAATACGCCTACTGAAACTAAACCATCCAATCCAACGCGTCCGAATAATCAATCTGAAACCAAACCGAGCGAACCAGTTAAACCAACTAACCCAACGCGTCCGAATAATCAAACCAAACCAACTAATCCACAGCCAGAAACCAAACCTTCAAACGGAACACAACAAAATGAACCTGAAAAGAAGGAAGGAGAAGGTGATAAAAAGCCTGAACTGAATCGCCAAATTAAACCGGGTGGAATGACGCGTCCGAACAATAATCCACAACCGAAAACACAAGAGAAAGGTGGTGGAAAATAGAAAATTAAAACTTTGGGAACTTGATCGCTTGGATGAACAAACATTCCGTGAGCGTGAAAAGTTCCCTATTGTTGTTGTTTTGGACGACATTCGTTCACTCAATAATATTGGTTCCTTTTTTCGCACCGCAGACGCTTTTCTCGTTGAGAAAATTTATTTGTGCGGAATCACTGCAACGCCACCGCATCGGGATATTCACAAAACGGCATTAGGCGCAACAGAAACTGTCGCTTGGGAATATGTTGAAGATATTGTATCGCTTTCCGATAAATTGAAAGGTGACGGTTATTTTTTAGGTGTTATCGAACAAGCTACGAAAACGATTCCCCTACAAACCATAGATAATTTGAAGATTGAAAAGTATGCTTTGGTTTTTGGTAACGAAGTAAATGGTGTAAATCAATCGGTAGTAAATATCGCTGATGGTGTTATTGAAATTCCACAATTTGGGACAAAACACAGCTTGAATGTCAGTGTTTGCGCAGGAATTGTGCTTTGGGAATGTTGTAAAAAGTTTGCTTTTAACGAATGAAAAGAAGAGATTTTGTAAAAAATGGTATTGTTAGCACAGCAGGTCTTGCCATTTTACCTCATTTACTTCAGTCTTGTTCCAAATTCCCAAAACTCAAAAAAGGGAATTTTAACGGAAAAGTTTTGATTGTAGGTGCTGGGGCGGCTGGTTTGTTCGCTGGAAAGTTATTGCATGACCTTGGGATTGAATTTGAAATACTTGAGGCTTCCGATAGGGTAGGGGGTAGAATGGGAAAATTAGAAGGTTTTGCAGATTACCCACTTGATTTAGGGGCACAATGGTTACACGGTAAAAGGAATATTTTCCGGAAATTCATTCGCAAATCGGATACAGTTATTACTGAGGATGATACCGAAATCACTTATTTATTCAATGGTGAAAAAAGAAATGAACTTCCAAAAGATATTCAAGGGATTTTTTCAAGTGGAAATCTTCCAGATATTTCATTTTCTGAACACGCCACTCAAAAAGGTTTCGGGGATGAATATAAATTTATAGTTGAAAATATTGCTGGTGACCAAGGTACCTCTGGAAGTCGCTTGTCGGTGTATTGGAACAATAAAGAGGAGGAGGAATGGTCTTCAGGTGACAAAGATTATAAATTCGAAAAAACCTATTACGACCTTGTTTCTAGTCAATTTTTAGCCCCAATTGCTTCAAAAATCAAAGTTGGAAAACAAGTTAAATTCATTGATTACACTGAGGAAACCTTGAACTGTCAAGACCAAAATGGTGACTCTTACCCTTGTTCACATTTAATTCTTACTGTTCCAATCACCGTTTTAAAAGATGGAGACATAACATTCAATCCACCTTTGCCAACAGAGAAAACGGCTGCCTTTCAAAAAATAGGTATGGACGCAGGAATGAAGGTTTTTCTAAAATTTAATGAGAAATTCTACGATGATAACTTGGTTGGTGGTTCAATTTGTGCCGCTTATGCCAATGAAAAAGTTGGGAAAAAAGGGACAGATAATGTTTTGTTGGCATTTATAATGGGAGAACAAGCAGAAACGCTTTCCAATTTAACCGATCAAGCAATTGTTGCTACTTTATTGGAAGAGTTGGATGGTATTTATGGTGGAAAAGCAACAGCAAATTTCTTAGATGCCTACGTTCAAAATTGGGCAAAACACCCATTTATTCGCGGAGCATATTCCTACAGCAAAATCGGAATGGGTGATGCAAGAAGACGGGCTGCTGAATCAGTTTCGGGAAAAATCTTTTTTGCAGGAGAAGCCATGCATCTTCAAGGGCATCACCAAACCGCTCACGGAGCCGCAGAATCGGGTTATTTTGCGGTGGCGGAATTGCTAGAATGATTTTTTGTGGAATCGAACTTAGCTTATCAAACAATAATTTGCTTTTATGGTAAAGAAAAGTGCTTTTTTCCGAGTTTAAGTTGGATAGGAAAAAAAAACCGCACTTGAAAAAATGCGGTTTTGTTGTTCTTAATTTTCTGGTTTCTATCCTGAACAAGATTCACAATTATCGGGATCATCAAGCGAACATGCGACAGCTTCCAATTCCATTTCTTTGGTTCTTGTGCTGGAAACAACATCTTTTTCAACCGTAAATTTGATGGCGTCTGTTGCTGCTTTGGTTCTTAAATAGTACATCCCTGTTTTCAATCCCTTCTCCCAACCATAGAAATGCATTGAGGTTAATTTACCAAAATTGGCATTTTCCATGAAAATGTTCAACGATTGACTTTGACAAATAAATGCACCTCTATCGGCGGCTTGTTCGATAATTGCTTTTTGAGATATTTCCCACGCCGTTTTATAAAGGTCTTTCAAGTTTTGAGGAATCTCTGCAATTCTTTGAATAGAACCATTATGAGCTATAATTTGCTGACGCATTTCTTTACTCCACAAACCAGCTTTTACAAGATCTTTCAATAAATGTTTATTTACAACGATAAATTCACCTGAAAGAACGCGACGAGTGTAGATATTTGAAGTATAAGGCTCAAAACACTCATTATTTCCAAGTATTTGTGCTGTTGAAGCAGTTGGCATTGGTGCAAGCAACAAAGAATTTCTTACCCCATATTTCTTTACCTCCTCCTTTAAGCTATTCCAATCCCAACGGTTAGTTGGTTGAACATCCCACATATCGAATTGGAAAATTCCTTTAGAAACCGGAGAACCTTCAAAAGTTTGATAAGGACCTTCCAATTTTGCCAAATCATTTGAAGCTGTCATTGCTGCAAAATAAATGGTTTCGAAAATCTCCTTATTCAAGGCTCTTGCTTGTTGAGATTCAAATGGATATCCAAGTTGAATGTATGCATCAGCCAGTCCTTGTACACCTAAACCAATTGGTCTGTGACGTAAATTAGAATTTTTCGCCTCTTCAACTGGATAATAGTTTACATCAATTACTTTGTTCAAGTTTAGTGTAACTTGGTAAGTAATGTCATAAAGTTTTTGATGATCAAAAGTTCCGTTTTCAGTGACATATTTTGGTAAGGCCAATGATGCAAGATTACAAACAGCGATTTCATCAGGAGCGGTGTATTCGATGATTTCAGTACACAAGTTTGAAGACTTAATTGTGCCTAAGTTTTGTTGGTTAGACTTAGCGTTTGCCGCATCTTTGTACAACATGTATGGCGTTCCTGTTTCGATTTGAGATTCAAGAATTTTGAACCATAAATCTTGTGCTTTAATGGTTTTACGTCCTTTTCCTTCCGATTCGTATTTCTTGTAAAGGGCTTCAAATTCAGCGCTATGCGTATCGGATAATCCTGGACATTCGTGCGGACACATCAATGTCCAGTCACCGTTTTCTTTTACGCGTTTCATGAATAAATCTGGAATCCATAAAGCATAAAATAAATCTCTCGCTCTTGCTTCTTCTTTACCGTGATTCTTTTTCAAGTCTAAGAAGTCAAAAATATCAGCGTGCCAAGGTTCTATGTAGATAGCGAAAGATCCTTTTCTTTTACCTCCACCTTGGTCAACGTAACGTGCTGTGTCGTTAAATACACGCAACATTGGAACTATTCCGTTTGAAGTGCCGTTGGTGCCTTTAATGTACGAACCTGTAGCTCTAATATCATGAATAGAAAGCCCAATACCACCTGCAGATTGTGAAATTTTCGCACAAGATTTTAAAGTGTCATAAATTCCGTCAATTGAATCTTCTTTAGTGGTCAATAAGAAACAAGAGGACATTTGAGGTTTAGGAGTTCCCGAATTGAAAAGTGTTGGAGTGGCGTGAGTAAACCAACCTTCCGACATCATTTCATAAGTTTTTAGGGCGGAAGCAAGATCGTTTTTGTGAATTCCAACAGCTACACGCATCAACATTTGTTGTGGGCGCTCAGCTATTTTTCCGTCCAACTTCATTAAATAAGAACGGGTTAACGTTTTAAATCCAAAGTAGTCGTAACGGAAATCGCGATCGTAAATGATACTGGAGTCCAACAACTCTTTGTTGTTCATAATGATTTCGTAAACATCATCCGCAAGTAAAGCTGCTCTTTCGTTCGTTTTTGGGTCAATGTAGTGATACAAATCTGACATTACTTCTGAGAACGTTTTTTTCGTTTCCTTGTGAAGGTTAGAGATTGCAATTCTTGAAGCTAGAAGTGCGTAATCAGGATGATCAATGGTTTTTGATGCGGCAACTTCAGCGGCTAAATTATCGAGAACTGTGGTGAGTACACCATCATAAATTCCTTCAATTACTTTCATCGCAACGGCCTCTGGAGAAACCAAAGGATCCAGACCATAACACATTTTTACGATTCTTGCTGTGATTTTGTCAAATTTAACCGGTTCTTTCCGGCCGTCTCTTTTTACTACGTGCATTTTGGTTTATAGCAATTTAGTGGTTAAAAATCTTCGTCTGTTGAAAACACTTGGTTTTCTTTTCCGGCTAATACGCCAGCTTTTTGATACTCTCCAACTCTTTTTTCAAAGAAATTCGATTTACCTTGTAATGAAATCATTTCCATGAAATCGAATGGATTTGTGGTGTTGTAAACTTTGTCGTTACCCAATTCAACCAAAAGTCTATCAGCAACAAATTCAATGTATTGCGACATTAAGTCACTGTTCATTCCAATCAATTTAACAGGAAGTGCGTCTAGGATAAATTCTTTTTCAATCTCAACTGCGTTTGTTATGATTTCCTCAACTTGTTTTTTCGGAAGTTTATTGATGATGTGTTTGGTGTAGAGTAAACAAGCAAAATCGCAATGTAATCCTTCATCGCGAGAAATAAGCTCGTTTGAGAACGTCAATCCAGGCATTAAACCACGTTTCTTTAGCCAGAAAATGGAACAAAACGAACCTGAAAAGAAAATTCCTTCGACTGCGGCAAAAGCAACTAAACGCTCCGCAAATGAACCTTGGTCAATCCAACGTAAAGCCCAATCCGCTTTTTTGCGAACACAGTCCAAGGTGTCTATTGCATTAAACAAATAGGTTTTGTCCTTTGAATCTTTAATGTACGTGTCAATAAGAAGAGAATACGTTTCGGAATGAATGTTTTCCATTGCTACTTGGAAACCGTAGAAAAACTTAGCTTCTGTATATTGAACTTCTGCAAGGAAATTTTCAGCTAAATTTTCATTAACAATACCATCTGATGCAGCAAAAAATGCTAAAACATGCTTGATAAAATGTCTTTCGTCGTCATTTAGTTTACTTTCCCAATCAACTAAGTCTGCTGCAAGGTCAATTTCTTCTGCTGTCCAAAAACTTGCCTCTGCCTTTTTGTAAAAAGACCAAATATCATTGTGTTGAATAGGAAACAGAACGAATCTGCTTTTATTTTCTTCTAAAATTGGTTCTTTCAATGTGTCCATTTTGTATTTATTTTATCGTTTCAGTCTTTATTTACTGCTCCGCTTTTCCTAACAACCGAAACCCATTTTGGTTACTCGACTGACGGTTTATTTTGGTTGAAAATTGATAAAACCGTCTTTTTTAGGGGGTACAAAAATTGTCAAAATTCCCCCAATGGTGAGAGAAAGAAATGAACAAAATACCATTCTTATCAACACCAATTTTCAGAACCCTTTCACCCACAAAACTTTCGGCGATTTTCAACACATACAGGAAAGATATCCACATTAAAAAGGCAATATTTTTCATAAATAAATTTCACGGCAATTGCTTTTTTTTAAGGTTAATTTTCCTAAGCGAAAACAGTGGAATAAAAGTAGAGAATGCCTATTTTTGATTCTAAAAAAAATACTAGGGTTATAAACATTGCACGGTTAAAAAGCTATGAAAACCAATACAGATAAGGAATTTAAATTTTTAGAGACTGTTAATAACCTTAAAGAGGACTTATTCAACTTGGTTTTTCCGGAATCATGTGTTCACTGTGATTTAGCCCTTCAAAAAGGGATGCAAGACTTATGTCCCTTCTGCTATTCACAACTAAAATGGACCTACTTCGAGGGCTACCAAGAAGCGAGTGAATTGGATAAACTTTTTTGGGGAAGAGTGCCTGTTCAAAGCACTTTTTCTCTCTTTTATTTTGAACGAGATAAGCCGAGTCAAACCATACTTCACAACATCAAATACAACCACAAACGAAAACTGGCGAATAGTATGGGAAGGGAAATAGGTAACAAACTTTTTGACAAGCCAAATTGGCTAAAAGTTGAAGCTTTATTACCCGTGCCTCTACATCCGAAAAAGGCTTTTATTCGAGGGTATAATCAAAGTGAAGAAATTGCAAAAGGAATCGCGGAAGTTTTAAAAATACCAATCATTCAAAATGGAGTTGGTAAAAAGAAACACACAGGTTCACAAACCAAAAAAGACCGTTTTGACCGGTGGGATAATGTTTCCACAAATTTTAATTCAAGTGATATAAGTATTGACTATTCGAACATCGCAGTAGTCGATGATGTGATTACTACAGGTTCGACGCTTGAAGCGATGATTAATGCACTTTTGAAACAACAACCCGAATTGCAAGTCAATATTATAAGTTTAGCTTTGGCGAAATAATCAGGTTATGTCAAAATCGTTTTTAGTTGTTGGTGCGGGTCTAGCTGGTAGCTCAATTGCCTTGCGTTTATTGTGGGCAAAAAATGAAGTGACTGTCGTTGATTGTGGCAAGAATTCGTCAACAGCAATTGCAGCAGGAATGGTGAACCCAATGGTTTTCAGGCGAATGAATAAATCCTGGCGCTTGGATGAATTTATGCAAGGTGCTGAACCTTTCTATAAGAAACTAGAAGAATTATACAAGGAAAAATTATTTTCTCCTATTACCATACGTCGTCTGTTTTCTTCCCAACAAGAGAAGAACTTTTGGCTCGAGCGACAAGAAGACATTAATTACTCTTCTTACTTAAATCGTGTCTCTAAAGAAGACGAGGAATTTGATTCAGCAAAAAATGATTTTGGGAGTGGTACAGTTAATCAAGGTTTTTGGATAAACGCAAAGGTATTTTACAAATCATCACTCGATTATTTTCGAAGTTTAAATTGTTTATTGGAAGAACATTTCGACTATGCTGAATTTAACCCTGAAACGGCAAGTTATAAAGGAATAGCTTATGATGGTGTCATTTTTTGTGTAGGTTATCAGCAATTTGAAATTCCTTTTTTCAACAATCTGCCAGTTCAAACTACTAAAGGACAGGTTCTTACAGTTTATTCACAAGAGCTACCAGAAAATGAATCTTTAAATCGCAAGTGTTTTGTTTTACCAATAGGTAACCAAAATTTTAAAGTCGGCGCAACTTACGAATGGAATCAAACGGATTTGAGTCTTACTCCTGAAGCAAAAACACATTTACTTGGCAATTTGGCTGTTATCACCGATTTGAAGGTTGAGGTCGTTGAGCAACAAGCAGGTATTCGTCCAACAACAATTGACCGAAGACCGATTATGGGACGGCACGCTGAGTTTTCGAAATTATATGTTTTCAATGGCTTGGGCACAAAAGGCTACATGATGGCTCCGTTACTTTCTCAAGAAATGACAGATTTTATTCTTGAAGGAAAAGCTTTAAATGCTGAGGTGAGATTGGAACGGTTTTCGTAAATCGCTCAAAAACAAATTACAAAATCGAATTTCATAATTTATACCATTTTTAGAAATAGGAATAAATCAGCCAAAAACACATAAATATTGTCATTTTTGGCTGATTAAAAATTTATAATCAGCCATTTTAAACCCAAAAAGTTTACTTTTGGCTGATTAAAATCAACAATATGTTCAAAAAAATCATTGGACGAGAGGAAGAAATAGCTACTTTAAAACGACTTTTCGAAAGTAATCAATCGGAATTTTTGGCTGTTTACGGACGACGCAGGGTTGGAAAAACTTTTCTTATTCGCGAGTTTTTCAACAATGAATTTACGTTTTATTTAACTGGAGTTGCAAACGCCACAACGAAAGAGCAGTTACTCAATTTTGACCTCCAACTTCATCAATTAACAGGTCAAGAGTTGCAGTACTCAGAAAATTGGTTGTTTGCTTTTCAAAAATTAAAAATCTACCTATCCTCAATAAGTAGCAAAAAAAAGAAAGTTGTGTTCTTTGATGAACTTCCTTGGTTGGATACCAAAAATTCAGATTTTATGATTGGTTTGGAGCATTTTTGGAACAGTTTTGCGGACGCTAGAAATGACATTCTTTTTATTGCCTGTGGATCTGCGGCTTCATGGATGGTGAACAACTTGATTAATAATCATGGAGGATTGCATAATCGCCTAACCGAAAGAATGAGAATTTATCCTTTCAATTTAAAAGAAACAAAGGCGTTTTTAATGAACAAAGGTTGTCAATTCACACATTATCAGATTATCGAGCTTTACATGACTATGGGCGGTATTCCGTATTATTTGGATGCAATTCCAAAAGGAAAGAGTGCTACGCAATGTATTCAGCATTTGTTTTTTGACAACAACTCTTTACTTCGAGATGAATTCAAACAACTGTATAAAGCGTTATTCAAAAAGCATGAAATTTATGAAAAGGTTGTGGAGGTGTTGTCTCAGAAAAACATAGGTTTTAATCGGTCTGAAATTCTTGTTAAGGGAAAACTTAAGAGCGGTGGAACAATCACAAAAGTTTTAAACGATTTAGAGGAAAGTGGATTCATCAGCTCTTATAATCATCTTTCATCTGCTCAAAGCAAAACCATATATCGATTATCGGATTTTTATACCGCTTTCTATTTTCGGTTTTTGAAAAACTACAAGAATGTCGATTCAAACTTTTGGATTAATCAACAAAACCAACCGAGGCTAAATTCTTGGAAAGGTCTCGCTTTTGAACAAGTTTGTTTGTACCATATCAATCCAATAAAAAAACAGTTGGGTATAAGTGGAATATACAGTTCTCATTACGCATGGTATGGTGAATTTAATGAGGAGAAAGCACAAATCGATTTTATAATTGACCGTCAAGACAATGTGATTAATATCGTGGAGTGTAAATTTCATTCAGGTGAAGTGGTCATTGATAAAAAATACGCCGAACAATTGCGTCGTAGAGCAAACATTTTTCGAGAAAAAACCAAGACCAAGAAGGCAATTTTATTCACAATGATTACCACCTACGGATTAAATAAAAACGAATATGCACTCGATGTAATTCACAACGATATGGACATGGAGGCTTTGTTTGGTTGAGAAAGAACGGAAAGTCATTATTAACTTCATTTTTTTTCTTGCTCTTAAAGAATGTTAAGATATGTTTTAGAAATGTAATCATTCACAAAAGCCCACGTTCTTTATTCAAAAGGGTTCAAAAACTCTGTTTTCATATTAGTAGTTTAGGTTAGGGATTAGGGAGTCGAAAGGCTCCCTTTTCGTTTTTTGTAGATTGGTTTTCTAGTACCTTTGACCATGCTTCATTTTCAAACATTTCAACACGATATTTCTTCTATTTCATTACCACAGAAATTTACTTTTCCATTTTACTACACACCCCATCCTTTAGCAAAAATGGCCGCTGAGGAACTAAAAGATTACTTGCGAAATCAAAATGAATGGGTGCACAATTTTGGACTAGACGAATCACACCAAGGCCTACCAATTGGGAAAATGTTTGGTGTTTTGGTGGTTCAAAAGTCAGATGGAATGCTTGGTTATTTAGCTGCGTTCTCAGGAAAACTAGCTGAATCCAATTATTTTGAGAAGTTCGTTCCACCTGTTTTTGATACGCTGAAACAAGATGGTTTTTATAAACTTGGAGAACAGCAATTAAACCAGTGGAATCAAGAAATTGCAGAACTTGAAAACGAAATGAAATCTGGCGAAGTAAGGAAATCGTTAGAGGAATTGGACACTCGCTTCAACGATGAGTTGGCAAAACTTAAAAATGAAATAGTTTTAGGAAAAGCAAAACGCGATGAAATAAGAAAAACTACAGCAACGCAACAAATTTTATTAGCGCTTAATGAGGAAAGTAAAACGGAACAAATCGCACTAAAAAAGCTAAAACTTTCACATAAAACCGAGAGAGAGAATCTGGTTCTTCAATTGAAAACCTTGGAAGACCAATTGGAACATTTAAAAATAATTCGCGCAGCAAAAAGTGCTGAATTACAAGCTGAAATTTTTAATCAATATACCTTTCTGAACAAATACAAAAAGGAAAAAAGTTTATTAAAAATCTTTTCGGAAACGGTATTTGGAACACCGCCTGCCGGAGCTGGAGAATGCGCTGCACCGAAATTACTTCAATATGCCTTTCAAAATGATTTAAAACCAATTTGCATGGCAGAATTTTGGTGGGGAAAATCACCGCAATCTGAAATTCGTGTTCATGAACAATATTTTCCAGCGTGCAAAGGAAAATGTGAACCGATTCTTAAACATGTTTTGGCAGGTATCGAATTGGATGAAAATCCGCTCTTGCAACAACAAAAAATAGATGAATTAGATATTTTGTACGAAGATGAATTTTTGGTTGTAATTAATAAACCTGAAGAGTTCCTTTCGGCTCCGGGAAAAGAACTAACGGATAGTGTTTGGCACCGAATGAAAAGGGCATACCCACAGTCGTCTGGACCTCTTCTAGTTCATCGTTTAGATATGAGTACTTCAGGAATTTTACTAGTTGCGAAAAGTTTGGAAGTCTATCAAAATTTACAACAACAATTCGTGAAGCGAAAAGTAGAAAAGGAGTACACCGCTCTTTTAGAAAGGGAAATTGAGCAGGATTTTGGTTTCATTCAATTGCCTTTAACTTTAGATGTTTTGGACAGACCCAAGCAAAAAGTATGTTTTGAAACAGGAAAAATGGCTGAAACGGAATTTAAAGTTTTGGAAAAAATCAATGGAAAAACCCGAATTCTCTTTTTTCCAAAAACGGGAAGAACGCACCAATTAAGAGTTCATTCCGCACATTTTGAAGGACTAAATGCACCAATTGTCGGGGATGATTTGTATGGAACTTCAGGTAAACGCCTTCACCTCCACGCAAGTAAACTCACTTTCAAACATCCTATTACCAAAGTATTTGTAACCGTTGTTTCACCTTGTCCTTTTTAGCATTATAACTTTGTGAAAAATTAATTTATGAAACCACAAGTTAAAGCAACAACACCGCCAAGCACTTACACTACAAGTATTGAAGCACGAACACATCAGTTGGTGGTGGATGAACCAATTTCTGAAAACGGAAAAGATTTGGGGATGGCTCCCAATGAACTTTTAGCTGCGTCATTGGCTTCATGCACGTCTATCACTTTACGCATGTACACGGATAGAAAAGAATGGAATACTGGAAATATCTCTGTTACCGTGGAAATTGAAAAAAATGAACTTCAACAAGTGGTTTTTACTCGAAAAATTCATCTAGAAAATGAATTAGAAGCAGCGCGGAAGGATAGGATTATAGCTATTGCAAATGCTTGTCCTGTTCATAAAATCTTAAGTGGACAAATTTCTGTTGAGACTAAACTAATCAATAACTAACGTAAGATTTAGCTTTTCAAAATTTCAAGAACTTTTTCTACATCTTCGGGCGTATCTATATTCGGTGTATCAATGGTGGAAAATCCGATACGAATTTTGTAGCCGTAATACAACCAACGCAATTGTTCCAAAGATTCAATTCTCTCAATTATGGAGGGTTGAAGTTTAACTAAATCCAAAAGTGTGTTGCGTTGAAAACCATACAATCCTATGTGTCTGAAAAATGGCGCCTTTACAGAAGGGTCAGAATGATGTGTATTTGGAATTGCACTTCGACTAAAGTAAAGCGCTTCATTCCTGAAATTCAAGACAACTTTGATGCGATTAGGGTTTTCTAAATCTTGTTGAGAAACATGTGGATTACACAAAGTCGCAATTTGAACATTTTCTTTAGTCAGTTCATTAATTAATGTTTGAAGTTGTAAGGCATCCACAAGAGGCTCATCTCCTTGAATATTGACCACATACTCCATTTCAGGAAAGAAATTTGCTACCTCTGCACAACGATCTGTTCCTGTGGCATGATTTTCAGAAGTCATAAGAACTTTACCAAAAATCTTTACGTGATTGAAAATACGTTGGTCGTCTGTTGCAACAATCACTTCGTCAAATAAATCAGAATCAACAACACGTTCGTAAACACGTTGAATCATTGATTTTCCCAAAAGATCAACCAGTGGTTTTCCTGGAAAACGTGAAGACTTAAACCGTGCAGGAATTACTGCAAGAATTTTCATTAAAACTTCATTTGAACTTGAATTTGGTAGTTTCGTGGAGGTTGAATGTCACCAGGTCTGCTTGTTACTTCAGCGTTAAAAATATTATTACACATCAATCCCAAACGATATTTATCGTTGAACTTGTACCCTAAACGGAAATCAAAAACCAAGTTCCCACCGTTATAAATCTGACGATATTCTTTTAATCCAGGCAAAATAGACGTTCCAGGAATGATTTCCTCTTCAAAAATACGGTCAATATTTCGCATAAAACTATTGTAACGCATTGAAATACCTGCACTATACTTTTTGTAGTTAACCTCAACATCAGCTTTTGCTAAATGTCTAAAACGATATTTCAATAAGTTTGCTGTTGTATCAGAATTACCAATCACATAAGTTGGGTTGTTGTTCAATGAAATTGGATTCATGTAAGTGTAACCAATCAATGATATTATTTCAAACTCACCAATGCTACCAAAACTATTGAAAGAAAAATCAATTCCTGTAATTCTTGCCGCTTCGGCATTTAAAGCACGAAAACCGATTAGGTTGGTAATATTGTATCCTGAGGCGAGAAGTTGAGTGTATTCTTGAAGTCCTTCCTCAGTGTAAGTATTGATTGTTGCTCCTGTAATTGGGTTGTATAAACCGAAAGTAAATTCAATCATGTTATTGTATTCGTTGATGAATCCAGCAACGTCTATCATCCCTTTCCAATCCCCAATTTTTACACCTTGTTTGAAACCTAATTCACCAGCCCATCCAATTTCTGGTCGTAAATCTGGGTTTTTAAAAATATTCAACGCTCCAACAGATGTCGTTGTGAATCGCTCCGCAACAGACGGATAACGTATTCCCTGACCAATTGAAGCTCTCAAGTGTGAATATTTGGCAATTTCGTAGTGGATACCCGTGCGAAGAACAGGGTAAACGGGAACAACAAAATCTTGATTATTTTTAAAAGGTTTGAAATCTGAATCACCGCGTTGACCGTTCATTTCAAAGTACTCTAACCGGAGTCCAGCTGAAATATCAACTTTGCCTATATTTTGTTCGTATTGGGAGTAAATAGCGATGTTATTAGATGTGTGATCGCCAAATAGATTAGAGTTTACTATGTTGTAGATATTTGAAATACCACTAGTCAAGTTAATACCGTGTCCAAATTGTTTTGCAAAATTGTAATCGGAGAAGAAAATAACCGCGCCATTACTTTGACTTGGATTGTTTAAAATGTCGTTTGTCGCCCAATATACACGCGATTTAAGACTGTGTTTGTTATTTTTCTTATCAATATACTTTAGGTAAGGGTCGAAAAACATCCTTCTACCAAAACTATAATTCAGCGTGGAATTCGTATCGTCAGGATCTACTCCTCCGCTTGGTTGGTAACCAAGGGAGTCACTTTCCCAAATTAAAAAACTACCCGTCTTTTGCATTTGAACATTATAACCAATACCAGCCTTCATCCTGTCAATTTTAGCAGGTTTGAAATACAATGTGCCACTCAAACGTCCTCTAAGCTCACTTTCCCCTTGTCTATAGCCATCATTATTGAAGAAAGTTGAAGATACAGTATATCCCCATCTTTTGAACATTTGACCTCTGTATGCCTCCACTTGTTGATTCATCGGAGGAACATTTCCCCACCATTTTAATGATTCGCGTCTTGGCTTACCATAGTATCCATAAGCAACTTTGAATTTAGTTTCTGGTTTTAGTCCAGGTTCCTTTTCTTGCAAAGAGATTACACCATTCAAAGCACCACTTCCGTAAAGTACAGACGAAGCTCCTTTCATTACTTCAATTTGAGACGCTTGTTCCATTGGAATAGCATTCCATTGTGTATCCCCCGCATATCCTGAAAGAAGTGGCATACCGTTCCATAATAACAAAACCCTACTTCCTGTACCATAGGCATAACCAGAACCACCACGGATACTTACTTGACCATCCATAGTAAATACACCTGGAGTTTGGTCAACAGCTTGTTCTAAATCAACAATACCTTTATTGTCAATCAATTGTGGACGAATAATTTCCATTGAAACAGGAACTTCTTCAACGGATTGTTTTCTACGTCCAGCAGAAACCACAACTGTTTCCAAATCTTTAACTGGTTCCCCTATTTTAATTGTTACATTGCCTGGTGCGGTTACAACAGTGGTATCAGTAACATACTGTAACATTGATGTGACAATGGTAACTGGAAATTTTTGGCTGTTCAATTTGAATTTTCCGTCAAAGTCAGTTATTGCCCGGGTGCCATCAGATGCAACAATCTTTGCACCTAAGATGGGAGCATTGGAAGACTTATCCAACACAACACCGGTTACTTGGGAAAATGAAAAATAGGAACAAATAGTTATTCCAAAGGCTAATAGTTTTCCTTTCATACTCATGGTTTATGAAGCCAATATTAGCAGAAATTTTCTAAAATACGTTAATTCGGAAAAAAATCCACTCACAAAAAAACGTTGTTGGTAAGGTTAGAAACCTACTTGAAGTTGAATTATGAAATTTCTTGGCGGCTGAATATCTCCTGGTCTAGAGACATATTCTGCGTTAAATAAGTTGTTGGCAATTAGGTTTATTTTTAATTGTTCTTTGAAAGCATAGCTGAATCTTGTATCAAAAACCAACGCTCCTTTATTAAATCTTTCTCTATATTCTTTTAAACCAGGAAGCAAATATTGACCACCAATGTTTTCTTCAAAAATTGCATCGATATTGGACATATAACTGTTGTATCTAGCTGATAAACCCACGCTAAAAGATTTGTAAGTTGCTTGAATATCCGCTTTAGCCAAATGTCTAAATCTATATTTCAACATATTTGAATTTGGATCTGAAAAGGTGGCTCGATAGGCGCTATCATTGTTCAAACTAATAGGGTTCATGTAAGTATAACCAATTAATGATGTAAGTTCAACTTCACCAATTTTTCCTTGACTATTGAAAGACAACTCCAACCCTGTAATTCTTGCCCTTTCTGCGTTTGTTGCACGGAACCCAATGCATTGTTGAAAACCTACTCCATTTGCCACCAAATTATTCCAAATTGCTGAATCCTCTGGTGAAGCCGCTCCATATCCAATCCAGTTTAAAACATCACCAGTCAATGGGTTGTAGATATTGAATGCAAACTCTGTCATATTACTGTATTCGTTGATAAAACCGGCAACATCTATATAGCCTTTCCAGCTATCACCCAATTTTACAATTTGTTTGTATCCAATTTCTCCAGCCCATCCTCTTTCGGGTAATAATTTGGGGTTTTTGAATATTATCAATCCACCAACTGATGTAGAAACAAAACGCTCGGCAATTGAAGGAAAACGAATGCCTTGTCCAATCGAGGCACGTAAATGCGATGCTTTATTAATTGCATAATGTGCGCCTGCTCTAAAAACAGGTACAACGGGTAAAAATAAAGAGTCACCAACTTTATATCTTGAGTCAGGGACTAAAGTATCCAACTGATAATACTCCAAACGCATACCACCAGAAAAATCCCACTTGTCCCAGTTGGATTCAAATTGAGCGTAACCAGCCATATTTTGAGATTGGTGATTTCCAAAAACAGCACTTTTAACCTGACTAATGTTATTCATTGCTCCCGCTGTCATAATTAAATGGTCGCTAAACTTACGTTGGAATTGATAGTCTGAATAATACATTTGAGCGAAAGAAGCACTTTGGATAGTTTGAGAGTTACCTGTGGTTACTAAATAGTAACGTGTTCTAAAATAATGTTTGTTATTGTACTTATCATAGAATTTAACATAAGGATCTACATTGATTCGAATCGCTTTCTGACGGCTTAAGGTGTTGTCAAGTGCTTGCAAGCCCATTGAATCATTTTTCCATAGAACAAAAACCCCAACATCTTGGTATTGAGCGTTGTAACTCAAGCCTGTTTTTAAGCGAGGGAATTTTTGCGGTTTGTAATAAAAGGATCCGTTGATTCTGTACCTTTTTTCATTTTCTCCCTGACGATAACCAGAATCCAAATAAGTGTTTGCACCAAAAGTAAATCCAACATTTTTGAATGATTTTCCATAATACAAGTCGATTAAATGAAAAGTCGGATTTTTATCCCACCAACGCATCGAACTTCTTCTAGGATTACCATAAACACCTGATTGAACTTTTGCTTTCAATTCACCTTTAGGACCAGGTTCTTTTTCAGTTAGTGCTATGATTCCATTCAACGCGCCACTACCATATAGAACAGAAGATGCACCTTTCATAATTTCTATTTGAGAGGTTTGCTCCATTGGAATCGCATTCCATTTCGCATCTCCAATGTCTGGGGATAACATTGGAATACCATTCCAAAGTAGGACAACTCTACTTCCTGCGCCATAAGCGTAACCACCACCACCTCGAATACTCACTTGTCCGTCCATTGCATAAACACCAGGACTTTGATCAACAGCTTGTTCCAAATTGGCTAACCCTTTGTTGTTTATTAATTCAGGGCGAATAATTTCCATTGAAATGGGAACATCCTCGATTTGTTGCGTTCGCCTTCCAGCAGAAACAACAACAGTTTCAAGGTTAATTACTGGCTCTGATAATTTAATGGTAACATTTCCGGCATTTGTAACGACAAGAGTATCATTGCTATATTGCAACATCGATGTTATCAATGTAACGGGAAATGTTTGGCTTTTTAAAGCGAATTTTCCGTCAAAATCCGAAAGTGCTTTTGAGCCGTCAGACGCTACAATCTTCGCTCCTGCGACAGGTGTATTGTTTTTGGAGTCGATTACAACACCATTAATTTGACCAAAAGAAGACAAGGAAATTGCGCAGAAAGTCAAGAAAAAAAAGACTGAACGCATCGTGGAAGAGATATATTTCATTAACTTAATGCTGCAAAACTACAATATTTTGAACAAAGAAGACTTTCGCTACCAAATTGCATTCAGCCAACTCAAAGGGATTGGCCCTGTTCGCGCCACACAATTACACGCCAAACTACCAACTTTGGAGTCATTTTTCCAGCTTTCCAAAAAAGAGTTGCGCTTTGAATTAGGCTTAACGGATTTAATGATTAAAGAGCTTAACCGTCAAGAAGCACTTGATTTAGCTGATGAACAATTGGCTTTCAACGAAAGGCACAATATCCAAACACATTTTTTCCTAGGAGAATCTTATCCAAGAAGATTGAAACAATGTGCTGATTCCCCGATAGTTGTTTTTTCTAAAGGACAAGTGGATTTGAATTCATTGAAAATGGTCTCTGTTGTTGGAACAAGAAACATCACACCCTATGGGCAAAAAATAATTCACGAATTAATTCAATCATTAAAAGGATTAGACGTTGTAGTGGTAAGTGGTTTGGCTTATGGTGTTGATATATTGGTTCATCAATTATGCGTGGAAAATAAAATTCCTACAATTGGAGTCTTAGGTCATGGTTTGGATCGAATATATCCACACAAACACAGAAAAACAGCTGCTCAAATGCAGGAAAACGGTGCTTTACTTACAGAATTTTTGATTAAAACGAATCCTGACCGCGAAAATTTCCCAATGCGTAATCGTATTGTTGCCGGTATGTCTGATGCGACTATTGTTGTCGAGAGCAAGCAGAAAGGAGGTTCAATTATTACAGCAGAATTAGCTAACGATTACAATAGAGACGTATTTGCTTTTCCCGGTGATATTGATAGACCTTATTCGGAAGGCTGTAATTGGTTAATTAAAAAACAAAAAGCTCACCTCATCACTTCATCTGATGATTTCCTAACGTTTATGAACTGGAAGCACGAAAAACCAAAAGTGAAATCACCTTCTTTGTTTGTCGAACTTTCAGAACAAGACCGAAAAGTAGTTAATGTAGTGATTGAAGAACGTGAGGTTCATGCTGATGTTATTGCCATGAAAACGGGTTTGTCACCTTCGATGATTAATGTCGTTTTGTTCAATTTGGAAATGCAAAATATTGTTCGTCAAGTTCCAGGGAAGCGGTTTACATTAGCTTGAGTAAAAATAGCTATCTAAAATTTATGTGATTATTAAATCTTAATTTTGACAATAATAAATTGCATAAATGGTGAATAAATTCTTCTTTTTCCTTTTTCTGACTTTCAGTTTTTTGTCCTTTTCTCAAAAAAAACCAAAATTTCAAACGGTAAAAATCCAGACTTCGGCAGAATGTAGCGACTGTAAGGAGCGAATTGAAGGTGTTTTTAACTACATGAAAGGTATTAAGTTTGCTGAGTTAGATGTTCCGAGTAAAATTCTAACGGTGAAATTTTCTCCGGCTAAGATTGATTTACAAAGCATTAAGGTGAAGGTTAGCGAACTTGGTTACGACGCAGATGAGGTTAAGGCAAATCCAATTGCACAAAAAAAACTGCCTTTGTGTTGCCAACCTGGAGGTATGGAAAAAATGAATAAACCTTAGTTCTTAAGTTTAACACGAAAGGTACTTATTCGTTTGTCAGCGCGATAGTAATCAGTTGAAATGATTTGTGCACCACTTCTTTTTGCTGCTTCTAATCTTGTATAATTATTGTCACGTGCTTCCAAAGTTCCTGCATCACTTCTTGTTCTTACGATGTAGCGAGCTGTTAAATCTCTTATTTCTGCTTCTTTTCCAATCGGTTCGTTTCTAACAACAAAAGCGGTATGTTCGCCACCTGGTTTACTGTAAACGAACATGGGTCTATCAAGTCCATCAGGATTGTATATTTCTTGATTGTTTCCTTCGAGAATAAAGAAAATCTTGCCTCTACATTCAGAAAGTGCAGGCCATCCAATAGCATCAATTCGCTCTTTAATGGAATAGTATTTTCCTTTTAAATCACTTGGAGAGAACAACATGTTTCTCGGAATTTCCTGCAATATTTCTTGGTCTAAAGCCTCGTAGGCCTTTTGGTCGAAAGGAAGAGCTTGCCTAAATCCAACAAATCTCAAAAACTTTGATGCATTGCCAGGATGAAAACCTTTGGCCTCAATATTAACAAATAGCGGTTCGTGGTTCGGATGATTGATACTCCAATTCTTTAAAGATTTGAGTGCTTCACGGAGCGTGTAATAGTGGGTTTCATAATCTACATCTGCAATGTGCAACAATTTAAAACCAGGCTTTTTTAAGTCAGGATGTTTATTTTTTCTTTTTAATCCACAAACAAATCCGTTAACAGCTCTCTTACTGTAAAGTCCTCCGTTTGGGTCATAGTTCACATCCAATTCAAAACCGCGAATATTGAATGAGTCCAGTTGAACTTCCAAAGGATCGTGCCCGTAATCAATTTGTTCTGGGTCGTTTTCTGCACCTAAGCGTTTTTTATAGCGCTTTAAAAATTTAATCACTTTGGGATTTGGAAGTTTTTTGTAACTATTGTGTGAAGCTAGAATACTTATTTGATTAAGTGGAAAATCATCAGAATTCTGAGGTAAGGCATTGGAAAACAATGCTAATAAAAAGGTAGAAAGAGCTACTGTTTTAATCATATTCAAAAATAATTCAAAATAAAACACATAATATCTATCGAATTAGTAGGATAAATATTACTTTTGCCAAAAAATATAAAATCTATAGACAATGTATGTAAAAAAAATTAAAAATTTGATTTCGTCGTATGAACGAGAACCTTTTGATTTTTGGATTTCAAATCCTTTATTCAGTAAATCGATTATTCTTTGTGCGTTGACATTGTTTTTGTCAGTTTCAAATACCCTAATTGCGCAGAAACGAATAACAGGAAAAGTTATTGATGATCAAACACAACAACCGATTTATTGTGCAAAAATTACAACCAATAACCCAACGATATCACCAACGACCACTGATTTTGAAGGTAAATTCACCCTTCAAAATATTTCTTCAAACTCATTTACTATCAAAGTTGAAGCAATTGGTTTTGAAACCAAACAAATTGATTGGAAGGGAGAGGAAATTATAGAGATTCGATTATCAGGATTTCAGTTATTTGAAGAGGTTATTGTTGCGGGAAGAAGACGAAAAGAGGTCGCACAAGAAATTCCTATTCCAATAACCGTAATCAGTGGGCAAACAGCGGAGGATGCTGGTGCGTTTAATGTTAATCGCTTAAAAGAACTTGTACCGTCAGTCCAATTGTATTCCTCAAATGCTCGAAACACCACTTTGAATATTCGAGGTTTAGGTTCAACTTTTGGGCTTACAAATGATGGTATAGATCCAGGGGTTGGATTTTATATTGACGGTGTTTATCATGCAAGACCTGCCGCAACAGCTTTAGATTTTATCGATGTTGACCAAATTGAAATTTTACGAGGCCCTCAAGGTACGCTATTTGGGAAAAATACAACAGCAGGAGCATTTAACATTACAAGTAAAAAACCATCAACTGAACCTTCTGCCCGAGTTGAACTTAGTTACGGGAATTACAACTTTATGCAAGCAAAGGCTTCTGTATCAGGACCATTAAATAAATCTTTTTCAACACGCATTTCCTTCAGTGGAACTCAAAGAGACGGTACAGTTTTCAATAATTCGGATCAACAACGATACAACGGACTTAATAATATTGGAGTGAAAGGACAATTACGTTTTAAACCAAATGAACAGTTAGACATTACATTAATTGGAGATTACAATAATCAACGTCCAGATGGTTCTTCTTTAGTTGTAGCAGGAATTACTTCAACGCTAAGATCACCATACCGACAATATGAGAATATAGTAAATGACCTAGGATACAATTTACCAACTATTGACCCATTCTCAAGAAGAATAGAAACTAACACCCCTTACAGGCACGACCAATCTATCGGTGGTCTTTCATTAAATGTGGATTATAAAATCGGAAAGGGAACTATTACTTCTACTTCAGCTTGGCGATTTTGGAATTGGGATCCTGTGAACGATAGAGATTTTACAGGAATAGCAGCTCTTACCAAATCTCAGGCTCCGTCGAGACACGACCAATTTTCGCAAGAAATTAGATACGCAGGAGAGATAACAAAAAATCTTTCTGGAGTAGTTGGTTTATATTATCTGAACCAAACTCTTGAATCTTCACCTTATCATGAGGAAGAGGTTGGTCCTGATCAATGGAGGTTTGTTCAAACGAGCAACACTGGAAACCAAGCTCTTTATGCTACTCCAGGACTATTAGATAATTATGGAATCAGAACTTATTCTAAGTTAAACTCCACAAGTGCAGCGGCATTCGCTCAATTAGATTGGAAAATCTTTAAAGTTTTTCACCTCATTGGTGGACTCAGATATAATTATGACGAGAAGATAATCGACTACAAAAGAGAAACTTATGGTGGATTACAAACATCAGACCCTGTTTTGCTTTCTCTTCAAAGAGCGGTTTACTCGAATCAAAATTTTAATACTTCGACCCGAAATACGAATCTTTCAGGAAACGTAACTTTATCTTATCAACCTTCGAGTAAGTTCAATGCTTTTTCTACCTTTTCAACAGCCTACAAACCTGTTGGTGTAAACGTTGGAGGTCTTCCAACACTGAGTAACGGTGAGGCTGACCTTTCATTGGCTGTCATAAAACCTGAGTATGTCACGCATTTTGAATTAGGTATTAAATCAAAACCAATAAAGGGCTTAATTCTAAACTTAACGGCTTTTAATACTGATATTCAGGATTATCAAACAATAGTACAGTCCCCACAACTTGGCGTAAACAGAGGATATTTGTCAAATGCTGAGAAAGTGAATGTTAGAGGTTTGGAAGTTGACGCTAACTACATGATTGGAAGTTATTTGTCTGTATTCGCCGCATTAGCTTACACAGATGGAAAATATGTTTCCTTTAAAAATGCCCCGCTTCCGCTTGAATTAACAGGACAAACTACAATTGATGAAAATGGAAATACAGTTCAACAAGCTTTTATAGATGCATCTGGAGGTCAGTTGCCAGGAATTTCAAAATGGAATACATCAGGTGGATTTGAATTAAGTAAAAAGGGTGAATTAATGAATGAAATTGGACGCTATTTCATAGCTTTTGACGCTACCTATCGTTCTCGATATTCATCAAACCCAACTCCGTCTTCAGTTTTAAATATCGATGATTATGCCTTGCTCAACACAAGATTAGGTTTTCGTTCGAGTAGGTTCTCAGCATTTGTTTGGATAAGAAATTTGACAAAAACAAATTATTTTGAGCAACTTCAGGCAGCTGCTGGAAACGCAGGACTTTACGCAGGTGTTCTTGGAGATCCGCGTACTTATGGTTTAACTTTAAGGTACAATTTTTAACACGCTGAAAGTTTAGATTTATCTTTGGAAAAACGAATTGACAAACTTAATGCTTGAAAAACTATTTGATGCCGAGAATATCGCCAAAAAACTGTTCCAACGGATTGAACAAGAGAAAATTATTCAACCAGGAAAATTTGAGTCGCAAATCAATGAAGAAATTTATTCCTTAGCAAAATCAAGTTTTAACATTGAGAAATATTGGCATAAAAGAATTGTTAGAGCAGGAAAAAACACTTTACTACCTTACGATGAAAATCCACAAGACTTGATGATTCAAGAAAATGATGTTGTTTTCTTGGACTTTGGTCCAATTTTAGAAGAATGGGAAGCTGATTTTGGCAGAACTTATGTAGTTGGAGAAAATCCAAAACACCACAAAATTTGTAAGGATGTTGAAAGAATTTGGAACGAGGTCAGTAATTGGGTAATCAATCAAAGTAAAGTCTCTTGTGCTCAAATTTTTGAATTTGCATGCGAAAAATCACGGGAATTTGGTTGGGAATTTGGAGGTGAAATTGCAGGACATTTGATTGGACAATTTCCACACGAGAGAATTGAAAAAGGTTCGGTTGGGCTATATATTCATCCAAACAATCCTCTTATTTGGCCCTCCAAAAACAAACTTGGCGAAAACCGCACTTGGATTCTTGAAATTCACATAGTGGATAAAGTAGATGGGTTTGGTGCTTTTTATGAGCAAATTTTACGTTGAAATAGAAACCAAAGCCTGTTGTTTCCGTTAGATTCAATGGAAGTTTTGTGGTTTCAGGTTAAATTTTTAGCTTTAGACCCTTAAAAAATTACTATTTTAGGATTTTTAGAAAAAAGAATATGAAAAAATTAAGCAATATTTTAGGTTCAATAGCACTTTTGGCGGTATCTGCTTCCCTTGCGATCTCAAGCTTTACTTCTTGCACACCGGAGAAACCAACGAGAAACGAACGTGCACTTCAATGGAAATTGAATGTTGGTCAACAAACTTTCTTTTGGCAAGGATTTTTTCCAGATCAAATTATCAATGGTTCGGC
>CAZWSY010000002.1:0-12323 GCA_964636775.1 uncultured Lishizhenia sp. | reverse complement strand
TAACTGGTTACTGCTACGGTTCTATCGGAAGAAATCCAGCAAATGGTGGGGGAACTTTAGCAATAAACGGCTCATTCGAGGCGATCCGAGGATTCTAGTTTTCGAAAGAATTTAAAGTGAGGGATGTCGAACAGACATCCCTTTTTTGTTTAAATCAAAACTTGATATTGAACTACAAATGTTCCACTGTATTTACTTCTTTCAAAAAGATTTGGTTTTGATTGTTGAATGATTGGACGAAGCTGATAATCAACGGAAATTTTCGCTTGATGACCTAGTATCAACCAATTACATCCAAAATGAACAGCAGAAAAAGCTTTGTTGAAATAATTTATTTGCATTACTTCCCAACTTCCGTAAGGTTGTAAAGTCCCTAATTTTTCACCTAGTAATTCTTTGCGAAACTTGTATCCTACTTGTGTGTAATAGGTCCAACCCGTTCCAATCGCTGGAAATCCAACACCTGTGCCATTCACAACACTGGTTGTTCCAACACCATTTGTGGGATTCATAGGGGCGACGTTTCGGAAATAATTCTTACCGAAATCACTCTTTTGAACAGCCGAATAAAGTGTTATTGCTGTCTCATTAGTTTCGTTTAGTTTCCAATCCCAAAAGCAATCCACTGAAAGTAAAAGCAAATTTTGGAAAACAGTATCTCCGAGCTTGTTCTTTCTCCAAAGCGCATCTTTTTGAAAAATAAATCCTCCTCCAATATTGAAAATGTGCTTTTTTCCTAAATAACTACCTGTAGTATAGGGTAATAGATTGTTTTCCTGGTCTTTAAATTGATACATGATATACCCATCAACTTGTAGTTTCGGGTTGAGAGGGGAATAATTGGAACGTTCACTAATAGGTGCTACGGGAACACTTGCTTGTTGTAGGGTAAATGGCTTTGCGATAGTTAACCTGTAATCCAACCCGTTGATTTTACCTTTTGCATAAACACTTAACTTCCTTAAAAATTGGTCGTTTATGTCATTTGTGGCTTGTTGATAAAGCGGAGCATCCAAGCATAACATTGATCCAACGCCTGGAGAAGCATATCGCGATAGACCCGTCCAACCTGTAAGCCCCGCCCCAAACGATAAGAATTTGTCTGAAATTGCTAATTCTCCCAACGCATCGTGAATAAAAAAACCAACTTTTCGAGAGGTGTTGAATGCAAAGTTGTTTTGCCCAAGCTGTGTGTAGAAAAAAACACGATCATGAATTTTTCCAAAAAACTGCATTCGGGTTCTTCTCAAACCAATATCAAAGAGTTGATGAACAGGCTCTCCATTAAGTTGGGTGGCAGGATTCATTTCGGAAAAACGAACCCACGTTTGATTGAGAAAAGTTGCTTTTATAAAAGTCTTACCCGAAGAATCTAAATTAAATCGCAGTTCTTTTTGTGCAGCAATATTTAGGTGGAGAGTTGTTATAATCAAACTCCCCAACCAGCAAAAGTTAATACGTTTCATTTCGCTTATTTTTTACGATGAACGGCCAAGTCGTGTTTGGAAGTTTTTTGATGTCCTGAAAGTCCAACCACATGGAATTCAAAGCCTTTTTCTGTCCATGTTTGCTCCAATTGCTTTAAAAAAGAAAGAAAAGAATGATCAATCAGTTTCGCGTTTGCAAGATTGATGGTTAATACGTTTGTTTCACCATTTAAAGTTCCTAGATACTTCTTCCATCCTATTAAATTGGAAAAAACGCCAGCACCTTCCACAAAGACAATAATTGAGTTCGCTTGTTTTTGTTCAGTTTTCTTTACTTGAAACAAATCTCTAAAACCAACCCCTCTCAGAAGGTGAAAAACAAATTTCAAAACAATTCCCGTAGCAATTCCCAATAATAAATCCTCCACCAATGTAACGATGATGGTCGCCAAAAAAATCACCAACTGATCCCATCCAATTTTATACATGTGAACAAATTCTTTTGGTGCTGCTAAACGAACACCCGCTACAATCAACATAGCCGCCAAAGCTGCATTTGGAATCATTTCAATCAATGGAATTATCAAAATCATAGCAATAAGCAAGAAAAGTCCATGGAAGAAATTGGCAAATTTTGTTTGAGCACCGAATCCAACATTCGATGAACTTCTCACAACTTCAGAAATCATTGGCATTCCACCTAGCGCACCTGAAACTAAATTTCCTGCGCCCAAACCAAGTAAGTCGCCGTTGTAGTCGGAAGAGCGTTTTTGAGGATCCATGGAATCAACTGCTTTTACCGTTAAAAGTGATTCTAAAGTGTTGACAAACAAAAACATGAACACGTATTTCCAAAAAGCAAATTGTCCAATGAATTCAAAGTTGGCATTCCAACCAAAAGAACCCCAAAAATCTCCAATTGATACTAATGAATAAGTTAATCCGTTGTCTTTCAGGTGAAAATACAAACCAAGTGGAATAGTGATTAACAAAACAATCATCGGTGCAGGTACTTTTTTGATTGCTTGCCATTTAGCTTTAGGCAACAAAAACATTAATAAAAGCGCAATGACACCAATTAGAGCGATGTCGAGATGGGCATGATGAAGAAATTTAGGGATATCCAAAAGCAATTCAATCGGGCCTTCACCTTTGTAAATAGCTGGATCATCGCCGAGTAAAACCGGTATTTGTTTGGCAATAATTATAATTCCTATGGCTGCCAACATACCATGAACTGCCGCGTGCGGAAAGAAATCGCTTATACTTCCTAATTTTAAGAAAGCCATTAAAATTTGAATTACGGCAGCAATCATCAAAGCGGCCGCGGCAACTTTCCAACCTGTTTCTAAGCCACCGAACTCCAAAACCGCTCCAGAACAAATGGTGATTAAACCAGCTGCAGGACCTTTAATAGTTAATGGCGAAACTTTGAAAATGGTTGTTACCAAACCACCAATTATTGCTGTTAGAATTCCCATTGCGGCGGGAAACCCACTCGCTTTAGCAATACCAAGACTTAAAGGTAATGCCAATAAAAAGACCATAAAACCAGCCAAGATGTCTTGCTTCCATGTGTTTGCAAGAACTAAATTATTTGAAGTTTTCATTTTTAATTTTTTAAAAAGTTATATCCGTTGTTTTTTGAAAGTCATTGTGTATTTTTCCGAGAAAAACCCTCGCATACAAACGAATTGCAGCAATACCAATGACTATAAAATTGAAAGAAACCAAAGCAGCCAACAACCATTGTTCGCTTGATATGTGGGTAAGAATGATGTCTTCCCCGAAGAAAGTGGTCGTTATCGGAAATCCAGCAAGTCCTAAGCAAGCTATCAAAAATAAAATGCCGTAACCCTCATATTTCACTATAAATCCGTGAAATTGATTTAATCCAACAGCTTCTTTTTTTCGCAGTTGTATTAAAATCCACCATCCTAATGCGCCAGAAATCACAATTCCACTGAGGTAAATTCCTGCTTCTTTTAAGTTAATGTGATCATTGAAGGTGACCGCTAAATCAATAAAAAAGTGTGCTAGAATGAGAAGCAACCAAGCATTTCTGCTGCTTTTTCTTTCGTTGTATGCTTTAAATGAAAGAAGAACTCCAACAATTGCAGCGGTATTTGCAAAAACGTATTGCCAAAATTCACCTTTTATCGGAAAGCTGTAGGCCAAAGTCCATCCCATGAGATAAATTGGAATAACAAAGAGTAATGTGATTTTTAACTGAAGGAATTGCAGTGGTTTTTTGAATTTTTTGATTGGTCCATAAAAAACGCGGAACACCAAACTTTCCAAACGCCATTCTTGAAGTGATAATAAATAAAGCGTTGTCGCTAAACGTGGAGACTTGCGGTTAAAAAAGGAGGCTTGCGTTTTGGGTACATAATTGAAAAACTGTTGTCGAACTTGGTAGGTAACAACTGACGGTGTCACCAAAAGTTGATACGTTCTCAAAAATGCGTTTCCAGTAAAATGAACCAAAGCAAGGACTTCAAACCCAAGTGCAATTTCAACGAACATTAACCCAATTTGAGCAGCGGAACTGTAAGCAATTTGACCTTTAACGTTGGATTGTGCTTGTGCAGTTAGGGAGGAGATAACCGCCGTCACAATTCCTAAAACAGCTATTCCCCAACGAATTACGATTTGTTCATCCCAAAAAGGGTGTGTTCGCAAAAGCAGAAAAACGCCTATGTGCACTGACAATGAACCGTAAAAAATCGCACTTGACGGAGTTGGGCCTTCCATAGCTCTTGGCAACCATGATGTAAAGGGAAATTGTGCCGATTTCGCCGCCGCCGCCATCACCAACATTACAGAAATAAATATGCCCCAAGTACTGTGAGAAATGAGGTGCTCATGTACCAAAACAGATTGATGCAACTTGTGAAAAGTGACGTTTTCATGCCAAAGATGATGACTCATCCACATCGCTAAAATCAAACCGACATCTCCAATTCTGTATATGGAAAAAACTTTAACGGCATTTTTTACGGGATTATAACTCAAGCGATAAAACGCAATGAGCAGAAAAGAGGACAAACCTAAAATTTCCCACCCAACAAAAAGTGTTTCAAAATTTCCAGATAAAACCACAATCAAGTAGCCCAAAAAGAAAAATTGAATCGTGCTGAAGAAGCGTTGAAAGCTATGTTTACCTTGCATGTAATTTCGGCTGTAAACGGCAACTAGAAAATACAGTAAACTCCCCACTAAAAGATAGGTCGCACCGATAAAATCAAAGTAGAAATCAATGAAAAAATTGAATTTCTTGGCTTCGTAGAGTGAAAATTCTTGAATACTAAAAGGTTTTAAACCATTTATAATCCAATGACTTATCCAAACAATACTGACAAGTAAATTTAAAGAACTCCCACTCAAAACAAATGCTCCGATTCGTTTTTCATTTTTTCGTCCCAGAACAACCGTAAGAAGAAGTGTGATTAACGAAACACCGAAAATCAAATAAATGTATGTATGCATGATTTCCTGATTTTAGTGATTTATCCCCATTTCAAAAACAGGTAGTTCGTGTTGAACTACTGCTTTGTACTGCTCTTTCCGCTCAAATTTTGTGGGCTTTAGTTGAGGTTCATAAACCTCAAATCGTCCTTCATTGAATACAAAAACCTCATTGGTTTCAGGATGAATCACACTGAAAACAACCCATTTATTTTCCAACCAAGAAAGAATATTCGGTGTTTGTTCGATAGTATTAAGAACAATATCAGGTTTTTGTTCGATGACAAAAAGAATGCGTATTGCCTCGTGAATTTCAATCATCTGCTTTGGTAAACCTGTTCTCAAATCACCGTCAACACCATGATTCACGCCAAACAAACCAACCACGTTTTGGGGAAGTTTTGTTCCTGCACCTAAATGAACTTGATCATTGTGGGAGTAATAATATTCCAAATTTATCCCGCCACATACAGGAACCGCTGCTCCCAAAATCCCTGAAAGTATTTTTCCTTCGGGATCAGAAGCATGATTGTAAGAATTCACGAATGGACGCTTATCCAAAAATAAATGCGCATAACGATTACTCCCTCCAACAATACATAAGGCGTTATCCGTGTGGTTCCATTCAGGACGCAATTCAAAAAGAGAAACAGCACGCCTTTTAACCGACTCATGAATCTTTTTTGGCGATAAGTTAGATGGAATTTGAAAACGTAAACTTCTTTCAACCGCGTTATTTTCAAGGGCAATAGCAAAATCTAGGTGGTGTTTTGAGTGTAATTCAATTGAATTTTGCGATAATAGCTGTAAATCAAAGAAACTAATTTTATCTCTTGTGGTATCGTGAAGTCCGCCAATGAAAACTGTTTTCTCGGAAATGAAAACACCTTTTTCTGCCAACAAACTCCGAACATCCTGTCGGTTTGCCATTTGCGCAAAAATTCTTGCATTCACCGATCCAGGACGTCCGCAACAAGCACCGCAGTCATAGCCTGCATAATAGGGATTATTGACCGAACTTGCTCCGTGTCCGATAATGTAAACTATTGGTGCAAAATCAGAAGTCAACCCAATACTTCGTAGAACATTTCCAACGCGTTCTGCCATTTGTTCGACAGTGAATCCCACTTGTAAACCATTTTCTAAGGAACCATCAGTGAGAATTTGGAGACTTGCTTTTGGATCCATGTGTGTTGAGCAATCCGTTGCCATTTCACTCCAATTTGGCGCAAAAACTTGTCGGAACAATTGTGCACCAGCCAACCAACCCGTTCCAATAGACTGAACCAAACCACCGAATAATCCGTGAGTAGTTGGACTCAAAAATGCATGTTTCTTGGTTGTTTTTTCGCGGTTGAATTCTTTAATTAGAAATTTCGGTTCAACAGGAGCAGGACAGCATTTTGTTGAGAACTTTCCATGGTCAGGTTGGAAATAAAATTCTAAACCAAAAAAACCTGGCGTTCCGTAGGTTGCACAATCCTTGTTTTGATTTTCTAAATTTCTACGGAGCGAATAGGAGCGATCGTCGATACAAAAAAGTGCTTGAAATTGCTTTGCTTTTGGTTGTTGACTATTCCCTTTTTTCAAGCCACAAAGCACCACATCAAAGTAACTCCACTCATAGGCTTCTTGCCAGATACCTAATAGATGAAAAAGATATTCAGTGGACTGATTACCTTGGAATTTTGGATTTAAATCAGTTGGCTGTGCAAGTAAAGGTTGAAAGTTCTTTCCAAATTTTGCCACCAAAGCATCTACTTCAAGGAGGGTTTCAAAAATAACAAGTTGAGACAAGTCAATTTTTCTCTGTTTTAATAAAGTCGACGGTTGATGTTCTAAAACACTTACAAAACCTGACCAACCTGAATGTTGAAACTGTTGATCAAACAAATAACGTTCAAAAAAACGTTCATCCCCAACCACTAGATTTAGAAGGTATTCAATTTTTAGGTTTTCTTTAAAAAGTAATTCTCTCGCAAAATCCGTTTTGAAAATAGAATTAAAAGCGGTTTTTTCCAAGAATCTAATTGCTTCAAGAAACGAACAATTGCTTGAAGGAAATTCCCAAATCGCCACACCTTGATCTAAAAAGTTGGACAAAAGACGAAACAAAATCGGCTGCGTAATTTTTTCCAATTGTATTTGAAATCGCTCTTTCCACAATTTTCTAAGTTTTCCAATTTCTGGCGTAAGGTCACTTGAAAATGATGCATAAATCAAATCCTCCTCAATTTGGGAAAGATTTTTGTTGCTGTCCTTTGGCAAAAAAGCCTGACGTTCTCTTGCTTTCTGAAAAAGAATTTCCGGGTTTATTCTCCCTTTTCTAAACAATTCTCGGTAGGAATTTAATGGGAGATAGGTTTGAAAACCGAACCAATCCGCCGCCTGTTTATTCGCTTGATGGAAGTTCAGATTTTGAAATGCATGTAAAGTATTATGATGAACAAAGTCTTTTAATGCAGCTTGATGCGGCAAAAAATGTGCGATATGTTTGAGACTTTGCCCGAAATTAAATGGCAATGTTTCCATGAAAAATAAATTGATTACTAATAAGTTAAGAAGCTAATTGTTAATTAATTAGCACGTAATCATTAGCAACAATCTAATTTCAATTGGTGGAAAAGAATAGGGTAAGGTGGATGATATTCTTGAAGAAAAATCGTCTGTTGACGGTGAAAAACATCCAAGTAAAAGAAATAAGTAGGAATAGTAATTTTTGAAATACCACTCTTTACACCAGTAATTTTACTTTTCCCTTGAAATTCATCGTCAACACCAAAATCGATTAACTCCGATTGTTGAAGCGAGTGGAGGAGATGAAAATCAAATGAAAATCGTTCATTCGAAGAATTCTCAAAATGTGTGGAGTGATTGATTTCATCTACAATAGCGATGGCTTCGCTTGTTTTTTTTAGCTGGAAAAAAATAACCAACGCGAAAAAACCTAAGTAAAATCCAAATCGTTTTACAAACGCAATGTTTTTCAATATGGACGAAGACTTATTCAAATTCTATTTCGGCACAAAGTTAGATTTATTAAATGGGTCGGGGTGGAATTGAGTATCAATTTTTTTTATGCTTGAGACAAGGGTTAATGTGCTTCCGCCGCGGCGGAGGTTTAATGTGCTAATGTGTTAATGGTTCAATGTGCTAATGAACTGCCCAAAAACATCCTTCTTCCCACATTCATATCCCCTCTCCGCCACGACGGATTCAAATTCTCTCATCCTCATTCTCATCCTCATTCTCATTCTCATTCCCCTCCTCATCCTCATCCTCATTCTCATCCTCATTCCCATCCTCATCCTCATCCTCATTCTCATCCTCATTCCCATCCTCATCCTCATCCTCATTCTCATTCTCATTCTCATTCCCATCCACATCCCCATCCTCCGCTTCCATAAAAATTCATCTTCTCAAAACAAGGTCTCTACCTCATCCGGACTCCGTTCGTAAGCCTCATCAATTTGTTGAGGATTTTTTTTCGCGGCTTGTGTAGCTAAAAAATCACAGCGTTCGTTTTCGGGATGTCCAGCATGACCTTTTACCCATTGGACTGAGATTTTATATTTTTTGTGAAGTTCCAAATAACGCAACCACAAATCTTTGTTTTTCTTTCCTTTAAATCCTTTTTGTACCCAACCAAAAATCCAACCTTTTGATATTGAATCAACCACGTATTTGGAATCTGAATACACAGTGATGGGATATGCGTCCGTTTTGAGTTGCTCTAAACCCACACAAACCGCCATTAACTCCATTCGATTATTCGTGGTTAGGCGAAATCCATCTGAAAATTCCTTCACATGATTTCCAAACCGAAGTACAACGCCATATCCTCCTGGCCCAGGATTTCCGATTGCCGCACCGTCTGTGAATAGTTCAATTTCCATGCCTTAAAGATGAATAATTTTATTTAATTCGTCGTATTCATCTACAAAACTATGTTTGTCCACAATTCAATATAAATCATTGCTAGGCACAATTTAAGCATTGTATTCACTTCACACTCAATGCACTCAATTTCTCAAATGCGTCTTTAATATGTCGAACGGGCTCAATGACCAAGCGCAATTTGTCTTGCTGGTGCACCAATCGGTATTCTTTACCCAAGACGGTAATACGATTCAATAAAGTGGTGAAAACTTCTGTTTCGTAGAACGGTGATTGTGGGTTGGCGATAAAATATCCGACCATTTTTTCCGATTTAATTACCAACCTTTCTAAGCCCAATTCTTCTGCCAACCAACGTAAACGGAAAGAAAAAATCAATTCTTTCACAGCTTTTGGAAGTGGTCCGAAACGGTCGGTGAGTTGGGTGGCAAATGCGTCTAATTCTTGTTGATTTTTCAGGTTATCCATTTCTTGATACAAACTCAAACGCTCGGCAACATTATTCACGTAATCATCAGGAATTCGAACCTCCATGTCTGTTTCAAAAATGCAATCTTGCACAAATTGATGGAAAGAATCGGTTTGTCGTTCGTCGAAAAGTTCCTTGAATTCATTTTCACGCAATTCTTGCATCGCTTCATTCAGGATTTTTTGGTACATCTCAAACCCAATTTCAGAAATGAATCCGCTTTGTTCTCCTCCCAACATATTTCCCGCACCACGAATATCCAAATCTTTCATCGCAATATTGAATCCCGAACCTAAGTCGGAAAACTGAACAAGAGCTTCCAAACGTTTTCTCGCTTCGGAAGTCAATACGCTGAATTTCGGTGCAACAAGGTAACAGAACCCTTTTTTATTGCTTCGTCCTACACGTCCCCGAAGTTGGTGTAAATCACTTAAGCCAAAATTGTGGGCATCGTTGATAATGATTGTATTGGCGTTTGAAATGTCGATTCCCGATTCAATAATTGTTGTTGCCAACAAAACGTCGTATCTTCCTTCAATAAAATCCAACATCACTTTTTCTAATTGCGCTCCTTCCATTTGTCCATGACCAATTCCAACCCGAACTCCGGGACACAAGCGCTGAATCATTCCTGAAATTTCGCGGATGTTGGAAAGTCGGTTGTTTACAAAAAACACTTGTCCGCCTCTGGTGACTTCATAGGCAATCGCATCTCGAATGGTTTCTTCGTTAAACGAGATAATTTCGGTGAGTACGGGCTGTCTATTCGGCGGTGGAGTATTGATAATACTCAAATCACGTGCGCCCATCAAGGAAAATTGTAAGGTTCTTGGAATTGGAGTTGCGGTTAAGGTTAATGTATCGACGGTGGTGCGAATGGTTTTGAGTTTGTCTTTCACTGCTACCCCAAATTTTTGTTCCTCGTCAATAATCATCAAACCTAAATCTTTGAATTTGACTCTTTCGGCAACAATCGCATGCGTTCCGATAAGAATATCGATTTCCCCATTTGCTAGTTTTTTTAATGTTTCGGAGGTTTCTTTTGCCGATTTAAAACGGTTAATAAAATCCACTTTACAAGGAAAATCTTTGAGTCGGTCACGAAAACTTCGGTAGTGTTGCATCGACAAAATCGTTGTTGGCACCAAAACCGCGACTTGTTTACTGTCTGTCACAGCTTTAAATGCGGCACGGATGGCAACTTCTGTCTTTCCAAATCCAACATCCCCACAAATCAATCTGTCCATTGGTCTCGATTCCTCCATGTCCTTTTTCACATCTTGGGTTGCCTTGAACTGGTCGGGTGTGTCTTCGTACATAAACGACGCTTCCAATTCATTTTGTAAATATGTGTCAGGCGCGAAAGCAAAACCGGGTTGACTTCTTCGTTGAGCATAAAGTTTAATTAAATCAAAGGCTAATTCCTTGATTTTCTTTTTGGTTTTGTTTTTGAGCGTACTCCAAGCCTGTGTTCCAAGTTTGTTCATTTTCGGAACGGAGCCGTCTTTACCTGTAAATTTAGAAATGCGGTGTAAGGAGTGAATTCCTACATAAAGCACATCACCATCTTTGTAAATTAAACGAATGGCTTCTTGAGGTTTGCCATTTACGGTTATGGTTTCCAATCCTGAAAATTGACCTACACCATGATCAATGTGCGTCACGTAATCACCTTTTTGAAGGTTGTAAATTTCCTTTAAAGTCAATGCCTGTTTAGCCTGTCTGAATCCTTCTTTTAATCGAAAGCGATGGTAACGCTCAAAAATTTGGTGGTCGGTGTAACACGTAAATTTCAGTTCAGGACAAATAAATCCTTCATGCAAAGCGAGGTGCATGGGTTCGAATTTTACTTCGCCGCCGATATCTTCAAAAATTTGGTAAAGACGCTCAATTTGTTTGGGTTGGTTGGAAAAAATCAAATTGGTGAATCCTAATTCTTGTCGAGCGATTAAATCAGATTTAAGTAAGTCAAAATTTTTGTTGAAGCTTGGTTGAGGTTGGAAGGAAAAATGAATAGTTTCTTTGGCTGAAAAATGATAATCTGCACCCCATTCCACAATTGGTAATTCCTCCAACTGTTTTTGCATTTCAGTTGGATGGAGGTACAAATCGGAAGGTAAAGTTCGTTTAACATTGTCGGACAAATTCGTGTATGCTTCAACACTTTTATTGTATTCTCGGTCGAGGACTTTTTCCAAACGTTCGAAGGAAGAAAGCCAAACGGTAGCTTTTCCTATAAATTCAAAAAAAGAAGCAACACCATCCAAGGTCATTTTCCCTTGAATGTTTGGGACAACATTAAAAAAGGAATGGTTGGCAATAGAAAGTTGTGATGCTGCATCAAAAGTTCGAATGGATTCCACTTCGTCACCAAAAAATTCTATTCGAAAGGGATTATCATTGGCGAAGGAGAAAACATCAACAATTCCACCACGAATGGAGAACTGTCCAGGTTCATAAACAAAATCCACCCTTTCGAAATGATATTCTAGCAACAATTCATTGATAAAATCAATTGAATAGGTTTTTCCCACTTCAACGCGAAGCGTATTTTCAACCAGTTTTTTCTTGGTGGGGATTTTCTCAAAAAGCGCTTCGGGATAAGAAACAATCCACGTGTTGTTGCCATTAGCGATACGTTCCAAAACTTCTGCGCGTGTTACAACATTGGCGTTATCGGTTTCCTCCAATTGGTAAGGAACGCGGTAGGAAGCGGGATAAAACAGAATGCGTTTGTCCTCTGGAAATAGACTTTCCAAATCATTGAGAAAATAGGCTGCTTCTTCTTTGTCATTCAAAAGAAAAAGGTGGTGAACTGGGATTTGTTGAGCAACAGCAGAGGCGGTCAAACTTTTGGCAGACCCAACGAGTCCTTTCCAATGAATGCGTGCTTTTGTTTGTTGAAGATTTTGAGCAGTTTCATCAACGCCTTTGATTTGAGCTATTTTTTTTAGAAAATCTTGTAATTCCATCTGGGCGTAAAGATAGTTAAGAGTTGAAAGTTAAGAGTTGAGAGTTGAAATCCGCCGTGGCGGGGAAAATTAAAAGTAAAAATTAGCGGA
>CAZWSY010000001.1:80047-137806 GCA_964636775.1 uncultured Lishizhenia sp. | reverse complement strand
TTTAATTGAGAAATGAGTAAACTAAAATTCATAATGCTGCTTTTTCAACCTAAATATAAACAAAAAGGATACTTATCTTCTAATCATAAAAGACAAAAAAATGCCTCACCAAAATAAATCGCTTACTTTTAGTGGAAAATAGTTTCATTCAATGCTATTGATGCTCTTTTTTATTGTATTGGTTTGAAATATTGATTTTAACAAGATGTCGCATTATTTTTAAATTTGTTTAATCATTAAGTTTTTACTTTTCTTAGTTAAAATATGAATCAACTCATGAATGAAAATCAGTTCTATGTATTCAATAATCAAATTATCCTATTCAGTAATCTTTTTGCAGAAATTGAATCAATAATTAAAAAATATCCTAGAATACACAAAAGACATCTGAAAATTTTATCGTGTTACTTTGGTGGTGATGACAATCAAAATGAAAGTATTTTAAACGAGGTAAAAAAAAAATGTGCTGAGCATAAAATAAGTTTTGAATTACTACTTGATAAACGTGCATTTCAAACTAGTAAAAAAAAACTGAATGGGAGTAAATATTTTAAATCCTTTGTTAATAACAGCGACAAATTGGCACATGGAAAGGCTATTTGTTATTACCATGGTTCATACAAATATTTCAGTAAAAAAAATGGTAGTGTATCTATAAAATTTGACTCAGGTGAGGGATTTCTAATTGTTACATCTGCAAACTTTTCTAAAGCATATATGGGTGAGAATATTGAAACTGGTGTTTTACTTAAAAATAAAGTTTCATTGGAATCGTTTATTGTTGAATTTGAGAAATTTAAGGGTGACAAGAAAATTTTGGATGTAAATAAGTACAGAAATGTTTATGAAGTTTTTTCAGATGGCTATATTCTTTTTAATTCTTCAGCCAATGATGATTTTAGAACATTGAATAGCATTACTTCTTTTAGGTTACCTCTGAAAAAAAATAATTATACCGAGCAACTTTTTGAAAGCATAGGTGGAGAAATAACAGACTCAAATTTATCGTTAAGTTTAGATGAGAAAAAATGTGGCTATCTTAATATCGTTGAATTTGATAAAAGTTTTTCTAAGGCGAAAAGTGCCTTTGTCAAATATTCAATAAAAACACCTTTTGGTTATTGGATAAGTAAGCAAGTTTACGATTCTATAAAAAAATCTTATGAAGTTTCATTTGAAGGTTATAAAAATGAAATAAGAAGGGTTTTAACACCTGATTTTATAGATATTACTTATAGTGAGATATTGAGTTCAGTCAAAAATTCTCCTGAAATTTTAAATTATTTGGAGGATAATCCTGTCGAATTAGAAAAAAAATTTAAAAAATGGACAAAGGATGTGAAAGATAGAATTTCTAATGACTTATTATTGGAAAGTTTGTTTTTCGGTTTTGATAGTTTTGATTTTCCAATTGATCGTGGATTCACTGAAATTTTTGATAATTTTCTTCTTAAGATAAAAGAAATAAATAAATTGAAGAAAAAATCATCTCATAATTTGAAGGAATTGAATGAATTACTTTTTAATAACAAGAGTGATTTTACTTCTTTGGATAGTGTTATAAGAAACCTTAAAATTCAAATTAAAAATGAATTAAACACAAATCAAAATCACCAACTTAAATTAAAAACACTCAAGAATTGTTAGCTACTTTTTATTTTAAATTAAATCAATATCAATTGAAATTTTCAATCTGTTTTTGATAAAAAAACAATCAGTTTACGTTCTTATCTCCGTTTTTCGTTCTAAAAAATTGAACTAAGTAGTTTATTCCAAAACCTATAATTACCCCCGACGCATTTGCGAGCATATCCAAAAAAGATTGATCTCTTCCGGGAACAAAACCTTGGAGAAATTCCATTAAAGCGCCGTAGGAGATAAGAAGGACAAGGTATTTTGCGTGTGCTTTGATTTGATTAATCCACAGTCCGAAATTCAAACTTAAAACTGCATAAGCGATAAAATGCCCCACTTTGTCGTTCGTGTGCATATCCGGTGCGGAACGTGGAGGTAACAAGCTCAATACGGTAATTCCAATTATCACCAAAATCAAACTGACGAAAAGTAATTTTTTAATCCTCGGTTGCATAGCCTGTTATTTTTCCTTTTTCAATTGCTGGAATTCCTGTTTTCATCCATTGTGGAGCGGGTAAACCTAACAGATAATGGTCAAAAAACTGACGCATTCGAATGGCTAAGTCCACACGGTTGGGTGCTTTCATTAGGTTGTGGTCGTCGTCGTTGTAGTTCAACATCCAACATGGTTTTTGCAAGCGTCTCATCGCCGTATAAATTTCAATTCCTTGGTACCACGGTACCGCTCCATCTTTGTCGTTGTGCATAATCAATAGCGGAGTAGTTACTTTCGGAAGGTGAAAAAGCGGGGAATTTTCAACATATAATTCAGGAGCTTCCCAAATCGTTTTGCCAATTCGACTTTGGGTGCATTCGTACTGAAATTGACGGTTCAAACCTGTCCCCCAACGTATTCCACCGTAAGCCGAAAACATATTTCCAACAGGCGCACCTGCCATTGCGGCTTGGTACCTATTGGTCATAGTAATCATTTGCAAGGTTTGGTAGCCACCCCAACTTTGTCCTTGTAAACCCATGCGCTTTTCATCCACACTGTATTTTTTGATGATGTGGTCTGTTCCACTCATGATGTTCGTGTATGCCGATTTCGCTGGATACCCGGGTTCGTAGTAAATATCTGGAATCAACACCAAATAACCAGAAGCGGCGTATTCCAAAGGATTGATGGTACTCGCCGACGGACGCGGTGCCTGATGTTGATGGAGATTTTCGCTCAATAATTCGTAGTAATAAACAATCAGGGGATATTTTTGGGAAGGATTGTAATCTTCTGGTTTATAGAGCAATCCTTGCACTTTGCGTTTACCTACCTCCCACTCCACTAAATCAACTTTCGCCCACTGATATTCAGCTTGTTGAGGATTGGTTATGGAAATCGTTTTTGGATTTTTAAAATCATTATTCACCAAAGTTATTTCGGGGTATTTCTCTAAAGTTGAGGTTCTAAATAGAATGCTGTTCGCCTGTTTATTTCGTTCTACACTCACTATTTTTTCGTCTGCTGTCCAAAGTTGGAAAAGTCCGTTGTTCGATGATTGGTCGTATCGAAATACACTTGCCTTTTTGGTGGTTTGATGAAAACCGGAAATATAACTATCTGATAAATAAACAAAAACAGAATCTTTTGACCATTTATTCAATTTTAGAATAGTATTATTTTGTTCTCCCCAATTCTTTGTGATTGCTTCCAATTTTCGAGTTGAAAAATTGTATTCCCATAAGTCGAAACGGTTAGAAAAATAAAATTTCTGCTGACTTGAATCAAAACCATAAATCTCCTCAGGACCGGAAAGCATAGGCAGTCCGTTTTCAAATTCATCCCAAAGTCCATTTTTAGCAGAGCATGTCAAGCACCATTCTTCCTTTTTTTGTAAATCAACCGCGTAATGTTGTCTTTCGGAAGGATTGAAATAGGTGTAGTATTTTCCGTTTGGCGACAATTTACCGTTGTATTCAACTCCTTTTTTTATCAAGATTTTTTCGCCTGTCGAAATCTGTACACGATAAACATCTTCTTTAATTGGCATTTTCCACTGTGCTTCGATGCTGTAAGGTTTGCGATTCACTCCCAAAACAAAATCACCTGGCCATTTATCTGGAAGTGAAACTTGTAAAGTGTCAGATGACAATTGAACCACAGTTGAATCAAGTAAATTAAAGACACATAAATAATTCTCTTTCTTTTTGTTTTTTAGGTTCACAAGTTGTTGAGGTTGAATCGTTTCATCTTGAAAATGCCAAATATCCAACCTAACTTTTTCACTATCAAGTAAAGAATCTTCTATTTCTTTTTCAACCCGTGGTGAGATTCCAAAGAAAAGTAAAGGTTGGTTTTCGCTAAATGCAGGACGTCGAAATTCAGAAACACCCATTTTCAAATCGAACTTCGGATTCAAGGTGTCACCAACGGCAAACGACTTTCCAGATGAAACTTGCTGCGAAAAGAGGGTAAATTGCTTAGTTTTGGTGGTGTCCTGCGAGTAAAGTACAGCAAATTGGGAAGTTTCTTTGTCCCAGCTCGGTAATTGACTAGCCTTCCAAAGTGGAGAGGAGAAGACATTTTTACCCGTTTCAGTTTCAATAATTCGCAAGAATATGGAATCTTCTTTTCCTTTTCGCTGTTGGATGAAAGACAGGTATTTTCCATTTTTCGAGAATTCGAATTCGGTTACATCGTAATCCAAAAGTTTAGGTTTGGACTGATTTGGCGACCAAACAAACAATTTGTTGCCATCGCTTTTATAGGACGGCCATTCAGGAGAAGGTAATGGAGACTTCTTAAAAATCTGATACCATTTTTTTGGTTGAGGTGGAGTAGGTTTAGGTCGCTCATTTTCGTCAATCGTGAATGCCAAAAAAGATCCAAATTCAGGAACCTCGAAATTTTTCAATTTAGGAAATTTTAAAGTGGAGTCGGAAGAATTCACCCAAACAAAAAGTGAATCTTTGGGGTATTTTTTCTTGTCCAGCTTTTTCAATTCAGCTTTTCTCAAGGTATCAAAACCCGGACTTACCTTGAAAGCAATAAACGCATCCGATGAAGCAATTTTCGCTTCTTTTCCTCGATAGAAGGAATCAAGTTTTTGCCTTTTCTCGTCATAGATGTAAAGAAAACCGTCGCCTTTCAATGGTGTTATTTCATAAGAAACGAGATTCCCTGAATGCGAAAGCTGAGGTTTTTCAATTTTTTTCCAGCTATTGTAGGCTTCATGGTTGATAGGTTTCTTTTGGGCGTGAATTAAAATAGGAAACAGGAATAGGACTAAGAGCTTTGATTTAGAATTCATAAAAATTTGTTGAGTCGCTAAAGTTAAAAGGAAAAAATTAAGCGACTGCTAGTGGAAATTGTTCACGGAAATCCAACTTTCGCTTATTTTCTACAAATTAATGCGTTGGACTTTTTAGTATTTAAGACATGAGTCCACTCCGAAAAGAATGTTCGACGTTGCGAATCAATCAAAATCGACGCGAAGTGAATTTTTAACCGGTTCCGATAGCTATCGGGATTAATATTTTATCGACAAGGAGGAGTTTGAAAGTCCGCCGCGGTGGAGGGACTTTTTGGAATGGACTCAGACATGAAAGTCAAATAATTGTTTTTTTCAGCCGCAACCGATGTCCTGATGTGTGTTGTGCCGAATAACGAATATTGCCTTACCTTTGCGCCCCAATTTTGCACTTTCCCTTATGACGGATTTATTACAAAAATTAGAGGCTATTCATTACCGCTTTGTTGAGGTTGGTAAAATGATTACCGACCCTGACATAATTTCAAACATGGAGCGCTATGTCAAGCTCAACAAGGAATACCGTGAGCTTGAACAATTGGATATTGTTTATAAAGAATATCACAATTTATTGAGCAACCTCAAAAATGCTAAAGAATTACTCGATTTGGAATCCGATCCCGAAATGCGAGAAATGGCAAAAGAAGAGATTGACGAAATGGAACAACGCCGTCCAGTGATGGAGGAGGAAATCAAGTTAATGTTGATTCCGAAAGACCCCGAAGACGACAAAAATGCCATTTTGGAACTTCGGGCTGGGACAGGTGGTGATGAGGCTTGTATTTTCGTAGAGGACGTTTTCCGTATGTACACGATGTACTTTAAATCAATGGGTTGGCAATACGAAATTCTAAATTCGAGTGAAGGAACAGTGAAGGGTTACAAGGAAATTTCTATGGAAATTACTGGCGATGGAATTTATGGAATGTTGAAATTCGAGTCCGGGGTTCATCGCGTTCAACGTGTGCCTGAAACGGAATCTCAAGGTCGTGTACATACCTCAGCGATTACAGTTGCGGTTTTACCAGAGGCTGAGGAAGTTGATTTCAACCTTGATATGAACGACGTTAGAAAAGACACCTTTCGCGCGTCTGGTGCGGGTGGACAGCACATCAACAAAACCGAATCTGCGATACGTTTAACCCACATTCCTTCAGGCTTAGTGGTGGAATGTCAAGACGGACGCTCTCAACACAAAAACTTGGAAAAAGCAATTTCGGTGCTTCGTTCACGATTGTACCAACTTGAATTGGATAGAATTCACAGTGAACGTGCAGCTCAAAGAAAAACCTTGGTTTCTACGGGTGACAGAAGCGCGAAAATCAGAACTTACAACTATCCACAAGGTAGAATTACCGACCACCGAATCAACAAGACGATGTACAACTTGAACGTTTTTATGAACGGCGACATTCAAGAAATGATTGATGCCTTGAAAATGGCAGAAAATGCGGAAAAATTGAAAGGCGAAACATTATGACAAAACATGAATTAATTAATCAAATCCGTACGAAATCGTCGTTTTTGTGTGTTGGTTTAGATCCCGATTTAAATAAAATTCCAAAACATTTGCTCAAGGAAGAAGATCCTATTTTTGCCTTCAACAAAGCAATCATTGATGCGACTTCCGATTATTGTGTGGCGTATAAACCGAACACAGCGTTTTACGAATGCTACGGAGTGAAAGGTTGGGAATCATTGGAAAAAACCATTAATTACATCCCGAAAAACTGTTTCATCATCGCTGATGCCAAACGCGGGGACATCGGAAATACCTCTACTTATTACGCGAAAACATTTTTTGAAACTTTACCTTGCGACGCAGTTACTGTTGCGCCTTATATGGGGAAGGACAGCGTAAGTCCGTTTTTGCAATTCGACGGAAAAGGGGTTGTTTTATTGGCTTTAACAAGTAACGACGGCTCGCAAGATTTTCAAGTTCTTCAAACGGGTGAACGACAACTTTTTGAAGCAGTATTGTTGAAAGCAAGTCAGTGGGGTTCGCCGGAAAATTTGATGTTTGTGGTTGGAGCAACACGATCAAGTGACATCGCAAAAATCAGAAAATTAGTTCCAGAAAATTTCTTTTTGGTTCCCGGTGTTGGCGCACAAGGCGGAAGTTTGGAAGAAGTAGTGAAGTACGGTGCCAATCGTTCTTGCGGACTATTAGTAAATTCTTCTCGCGCCATTATCTACGCTGGTAACGGACTCGATTTTGCTGAAAAAGCACGCTTAGAAGCACAAAAAATTCAAGCTGAAATGGCTGAATTTATAGCAAAAGAAAATTGGGATTTAGTTTAAAAACAGATTATTAGAGTGAATTTTATTGAATCAAAGCTTAAACTTTAACCAAAAATTAACACTTGTTTGCACTTTGTTAGTTAAAAAACTACTTTTGCCGGCTAAACTTAACACAACCCGATAATTATGGAGAAAAATTTGATTTTTGTACCTATCGTCCTGTCAATTGCAGGATTGTTGTTCATGCTTGTAAAAATGGCATGGGTGAAAAAACAAAGTGCTGGAAATGAAAAAATGCAAGGTATTGCCCTCAACATAAAAGAAGGTGCTATGGCATTTTTAAGTGCAGAATACCGCCTATTGGCGATTTTCGTTGTACTTGCATCGGCTGCACTTTTTGGTATATCACTGATTGTACCAACCACACATTGGTTAATTGTTCCTGCTTTTATAGTTGGAGCTGTTTTTTCTGCAATTGCTGGAAACATAGGTATGCGCATCGCAACTGACGCAAACGTTAGAACTACTGAGGCTGCTAAAACTTCACTTCCTAACGCACTTCAAGTTTCTTTTGGTGGAGGAACCGTAATGGGACTTGGTGTGGCAGGTTTGGCTGTACTTGGTTTGTCATTGTTTTTCTTGTTTTTTATGAATTACTTCCTGGCTGGTGGCGAATGGGATTATGATAAAATGACGATGGTTTTGGAAGCACTGGCAGGTTTCTCCTTAGGAGCAGAATCTATTGCATTGTTTGCACGTGTTGGAGGTGGTATTTACACAAAAGCTGCTGACGTTGGAGCTGACTTAGTTGGTAAAGTTGAGGCTGGTATTCCTGAGGACGACCCACGTAACCCTGCTACAATTGCCGATAACGTTGGTGATAACGTCGGTGACGTTGCGGGTATGGGTGCTGACTTGTTTGGTTCTTATGTTGCAACCGTTCTTGCCTCAATGGTTCTTGGAAATTACATTATCCGCGACATGGCTGAAAATGGTCAGGTTTTAGAAGGGTTTGGTGGTATGGGACCAATTTTACTCCCTGTTATGATTGCAGGTGTTGGAATTATAGCTTCAATTATTGGTACTTTCTTCGTTCGTGTTTCTAGCAACGATGCCAAAGAAAATGACGTACAAAAAGCATTAAACATCGGAAATATTTTATCAATTGTAATTTCTGCTGTTGCAGGTTGGTTCCTTGTTCGTTGGATGCTACCTGAAACAATTCAAATGAGCTTTTTTGGTGAGGGAACTTTAACAATTCCTTCTCGCCATGTTTTCTACGCAACATTGGTTGGTCTTTCAGTAGGATATTTGATTTCTTACTTCACAGAGTATTACACGGCTTTAGGTAAAAAACCGGTTTTGGACATCGTTCAAAATTCTTCTACTGGTGCTGCGACAAACATTATCGCTGGTTTAGCTACAGGAATGATTTCAACTTTTTCATCCGTTATTTTATTCGCTGCTGCGATTTGGGGTTCTTATGCACTTGCTGGATTCTACGGTGTGGCAATTGCTGCTTCGGCAATGATGGCTACTACAGCAATGCAATTAGCAATTGACGCTTTTGGTCCAATTGCTGACAATGCTGGTGGAATCGCTGAAATGAGTGAATTACCTAAAGAAGTGCGTCAAAGAACTGACGTTTTGGACTCAGTAGGAAATACAACTGCAGCGGTTGGAAAAGGATTTGCAATCGCTTCTGCTGCCCTTACTGCTTTAGCTCTTTTTGCGGCTTATGTAACATTTACGGGTATCGACGGAATTAATATTTTTAAGGCTCCTGTTCTTGCAGCATTATTCATTGGGGGCATGATTCCAGTTGTTTTCTCTGCTCTTGCGATGAAATCAGTAGGAAAAGCAGCGATGGACATGGTGATGGAAGTTCGTCGTCAGTTCCGTGAAATTCCTGGAATTATGGAAGGAACAGGAAAACCTGAGTACGGAAAATGTGTTGAAATTTCAACGAAAGCGGCACTTCGCGAAATGATGTTACCAGGCGCTTTAACGATTATTACGCCAATCATCATTGGTTTGGGAACAGGCTTAATTTCTGGAAACTGGAGCCTAGGCGCTGAAGTTCTTGGCGGATATATGGCTGGTGTAGCTGTTTCTGGAGTTCTTTGGGCGATTTTCCAAAACAACGCAGGTGGTGCATGGGATAACGCTAAGAAATCGTTTGAAGCAGGTGTGATGATTAATGGCGAAATGACATTCAAAGGTTCAGATGCTCACAAAGCAGCTGTAACAGGTGATACTGTTGGTGACCCTTTCAAAGATACCTCTGGTCCATCAATGAATATCTTAATCAAATTGACTTGTTTGGTTGGTTTAGTTATTGCGCCGATCATGGGTGATGGTAGTCATGGAGGAGACAGTCATGCGGGTGCAGCGTGTCACAAAAAAGAAGTTTGTTGTTCTGCTGAAGGAAACAAGCACGAAAATGCTGAAACTTCTATGAAATGTAATCCTGCTGAATGCAAGAATTATTCTAAAGAGGAGTGCGCTAAAATGTGTGACGATAAAGGATGTTCTGCGGAAGAAAAAGAGGCTTGTATGGCCGCTTGTAAGAAATAGTCTTAATAAAATGGAATAAAAAAAGACGGTCGATTGGCCGTCTTTTTTTGTTTATTAGAGGTTCATTGTTGAACTAAATTATATTCACCTCCCGCTCCAATATAACGCCAAATTTGTTTGAAATATCATCTATTATTTGCTGTGAAAGGTCGTAAATCTGTTTTCCAGTACTTCCTCCATAATTGACCAAAACAAGTGCCTGAAGTTTGTGAATGCCATAAGTATCAAAGGTTTTTCCTTTCCATCCCGCTTGTTCGATTAACCAACCTGCCGCGAGTTTTACCTGATTTTCATCCACGGGGTAACTCGGTACATTCGGAAAATTGACTTTTATGTTTTCCAACACAGTTTTACTAACCACTGGATTTTTGAAAAAACTACCAGCATTTCCAATTTCCTTCGGATCAGGCAATTTTGACTGACGAATGCGAATGACGGCGGAACTAATATCCTGAATTTTCGGTTCTGAAATTCCCATTTGGGTCAATTCCTGATGAATTGCTCCATATGTGGTTTTCAAAACATGATTCTTCTTCGTCAATTTGAAGGCAACTGAAACAATTACATATTTTCCTTTCAATTCGTGTTTGAAAGAGGACTCACGGTATCCGAAAGCGCAATCCACTGAGGTAAATTGATGTATTTCTCCACTTTCCAAATGATAGGCGGACAAATGATGAAAAACGTCTTTAATCTCAACTCCGTATGCACCAATGTTTTGCATTGGACTTGCACCAACACTTCCAGGAATGAGGCTTAAATTCTCCAAACCTCCGAAATCTTTTGACAAGGTCCACATTACGAAATCGTGCCATACTTCTCCAGCCCCGCTTTCCACAATAACGGTTTCTTCATTCTCCTCTAAAATCTGAAAACCCTTTATTTCATTACGTAAAACTAAACCGTCAAAATCTTTGGTAAACAGAATATTACTGCCTCCTCCTATGATTAAAAGTGGTTCGTTATTAAGATTTGAGGTCAATTCAGATAACTCTTCAATGGAAGTAAATTTTGCAAAATGTTTTGCATTTACCGATAAACCAAAGGTGTTGAATGGTTTTAGGGGGGTGTTTGGTGTGGTTGTGGGCATGAGGGTTTAATGTGCTAATGAATTAATGTGCTAATGTGCTTCCGCCGTGGCGGATGACTAATTTGCTAATGATTATATGGGAACGGCTTTGAGGCTGAGATCGAGGCTTTTGATGGCGTGTGTGAGCATTCCAACTGAGATGTAGTCAACACCAGTTTCGGCATAAGAACGAATGGTTTCTGGTGTGATTCCGCCGGAAGCTTCGGTTTCATATTTTTTGTCAATCAATATCAGCGCTTTTGATAATTCGGACGGTGTGAAATTATCCAACATAATACGATGAAATCCACCAACTTCCAAGGCTTCTTGTAATTCATTGAAATCTCGAACTTCCACCTCGATTTTTAAGTCTTTTTGGTTGTCATTAAGGTATTGTAATGTTTTACGCATCGCCTCACGAATTCCTCCTGCGTAATCAATGTGATTGTCCTTTAACATAATCATATCATATAAACCAATTCTATGGTTGTGTCCACCACCAATTTTGACAGCCCACTTTTCCAATAAACGTACACCAGGAGTAGTTTTACGCGTATCGAGTAATTTAGTGTTTGTTCCTTCAATTAATTCAACCAATTTTCGGGTTTGAGTGGCAATTCCACTCATTCTTTGCATAAAATTCAAGACCAATCTTTCAGTTGACAAAATCGACTGAGAAGAACCTTCAACAGTCAAAACAATGTCACCCTGTTGAATTAAATCGCCGTCTTTCATGAAATAATTCACTTGCAATTGTGGGTCGTAAATTTCATAGATGGCTTTTGCAACGTCCACACCTGCAAGAATCCCGTTTTCTTTTGCCAGTAATTGCGCTTTTCCTATTGCTGTAGGTTCAACACAGGCCAAAGTGGAGTGATCCCCGTCGCCAATATCTTCGCGTAATGCGTTGATAATAATTTTATGTAATTCTTGATGCATGGGACAAAGGTAATGGTATTTGAAAATGAAGGAATGAGAACGGAAAACTGAAAGTTTAAAGTGAATATTGTAGTCCCCGATAATTATCGGGAGAAGAGAGAAGAGGTGTAGTCCCCGATAACTATCGGGTGAAGAGAGATGAGAGATGAGAGAAGAGAGAAGAGGTGTAGTCCCCGATAACTATCGGGTGAATAGTGAATAATGAATCTCCGCAGCCGCGGAGAAAACTAAGAATTGAAATCCGCAGCGACCGATGAAAATGATTTGTTTTTGAGAAGAGGGTTGATTTTGGATGGTGATTGATGGTAATTGTGTGGGTATATTGCGTAAAATTAAAATATTGATTGCGTAAAATTCTAAGTATATTTGTGCATGTATCAAAAGTATGTTGATAAACTTCGCGCCGTTCTTGACGAACAAGATTTGAAAATTTGTTTACTCATTGGATTTAGGCAAGTTGGAAAAACAACGGCAGTAAGTCATTTGCTAAGACAACTTGATTGGAATTACTATGTGGCAAATGCCGAAAGTAAGGGAAATGTACTTTTTTGGACGGAACAAGTAATTCACACCGCAAAATTGAAATTCAATCAAGATAAAGAACGGAAATTCTTACTTGTAATCGATGATTTTCATAAGTTCGAACATCAATCAGATGTCATCAAATCCTTGGTTTCATTAGTGAGTGAAATTCCATCAATTAAAATTTTATTGGTAGGAACCTCTGGCCCCCGTTTACTGCAATTTCAAGAAGAAAATACACTAGAAAATTTCAAAACCATACGAATGGGACATACAGGATTTAATTCAACGCAGATTGAATTCGGTTTGTCCTTTGAACGTCATCTGTATTTTGGTGCTTTCCCGGGTGGATTAGAAATGATGGAAGAAGAAGATCGCTGGAGGCACTTTATTAAACAAAATGTTATTGAACAAGGTTTTTTGAGGGATGTACTTTCACAATCCAGAGTTGATAAACCTAACCTTATCCGCCAGTTATTTGAATTGGGAATTCGATATAACGGTCAAATTGTGGCGCTTAATAAACTTATGAGCGAACTCCCAGGAGCGGGTAATACTTCAACACTTTCCCATTATCTTGACACTTTAGAAAGCGCCGGACTTTTGGGGAGAATCGAAAAATACACAGGTGAACAAAACAGAATTCGCGCCTCAAAACCAAAATTATTGCTTTTCACCTCAGCGATTTTAACTGCCACTCAAGAAACTAACTTTCAACAAATTCTTTTCGACTACAAAGAATGGTTCAAGGTGATTCATGCGGCTTTGGGGGCACATTTGTTGAACAGTGCTTTCGAGCAAGAATTTGAGCTTTATTATTGGCAAGATGGAGAACATTATGTTGATTTCGTCTTGAGAAAAGGAACGGAGCTGGTCGCAATTGAACTGAAAGGAGAACGTTTCGGGAGAAATAAGGGGCTTGAAAATTTTAAAATACAATTCAAACCAACCAAGTCTTTCCTTATTGGTAATGGTGGAATTTCGCTCGAAGAATTCATCTCCATGTCACCCATCGAATTGTTTTAAAGTCTTTCAAACTTTTTGGAGAAATTGAAAAGTTCCAAAAAATAACTTTGAAATGAAAATCAACTGAATCTATGTGTTAATTTCACAACTTCAACCCAAACCAGATTCATAATCCTATGAAAACAATTTATTTACTACTGTTTACCTTATCAAATACCATCATTCTTAACTCCCAAACGAACGTAAAATCCTACTTTGGTATTCAGTTTAAAAATGAAATTGTTGTCAACAATGAAAACCTTGTCGTGAATGGGGTTGGATTACGGGAGAAATACTACATTGATTTGTATGTCGCAGCGTTGTATTTACCAAAAAAATCGAATGATGCCAACAAAATCATCCATGCTGACGAACATCAAGCGGTTTACATAAGATTGGTTTCCAATGCAGTTACGCGTGAAAAATTTATGGAAAACGTTGAAGCGGCCTTTGAAAAAGCGTCACATGGAAAATGGAAAAAAGAGGACCTAACAAAATTCCTTGGTTTTTTCAAAAACGAATTTAAAAAAGGTGACAAGATTCACTTAGAATACATTCCGGGAAAAGGATTATATGTAGAACAAAACGGACACTTATTGGGAGTCATCAATAGTTTGGAGTTTAAAAAAGCTATGTTTTCAACTTGGATTGGAGGAAATCCAGCACAAGAGTCCTTAAAAACTTCATTATTGGGAAAACATTAGAATTTCAAATCGATGGGGTCGGAGCTACTTTCCATAGTATTAATTGCCATTGTTGCACTCGTAGGTTCCTTTGCTACTTTCTTTTCGGGTTTTGGTTTAGGAACAATTCTCCTTCCTGTTTTTGCTTTATTTTTCCCTTTAGAAGTTGCGATTTTATCTACAGCAATTGTTCATTTTTTCAATAACATTTTCAAGTTTGGGCTGGTTTACAACCACTTGGATTGGCGACTAATACTTCGCTTTGGTATTCCTTCGGGGATCGGTGCTTGGTTGGGCTCGAGTGTCCTAGCCGAAATCGGACAAGCAGACTTATTTTTTTCATACTCTTTGTTCGATAAGTTCATTGAAGTGAATTGGACACACTTCATAATTGGAATATTGATGATTTTTTTCGCATTGATGGATCTTTTGCCTTTTCTGGATAAAATTACTTTCGGAAAGAAAGCTATGCTTTTTGGAGGACTAATAAGCGGCTTTTTTGGAGGTCTTTCAGGTCATCAAGGAGCATTAAGGTCTGCTTTCTTGTCGAAGGCTGAAATAAGTAAGCAGGTGTTTGTATCAACAGGGATTGCGATTTCCTTTATTGTTGATTTAACACGAATGGGTAATTATCTAAAAGGCGGAATACAATGGTCTGAACTACCCAAAAACAGCATGTTAATCGGAGTTTTAAGTGCATTTTTAGGAGCTTATTTCGGCAAAAAACTATTTGACAAAAAAGAAAAACTAAACATCCGCATAATTGTCGCCATTTTCCTTTTTTCGATGGGCGTTTTAACTTTGATTGGGTTAGTGTAGTTGAGAATTAATTTTCCAATAAACGGAGGATTTTGACCTACGATAATGAAGCCTCTAAGTCCTTAACAATTAAACCTCTGTATTCGCTCCAAAAATTGGAGTCTATTTGTTTTGCTTCATCGTCCCAAAATCGAAGTTTTATGCATTCTTCGAAAAACGGATTGTTTTCAAAAGCTAAAATTTCCTTTTCCTGAAGATATGCACCTTGCAAAACAAAAGTTCTCTTGCTTTCATCACTAAGTTTACTTAGATAGTCAGGATACTTGGTAGCAAGATACCTTTTTGACATAACATGAGACGCCGTAACCTCGGTAATTAATTGATTTTGAAAGGTTCTATCCACCCAACTCGCTCCAATTTTTTCATGAAAATCAATGTTATCTACATCTGCAATTAAGTGACCGACATCGTGTATAAAAGCAGCAACACGCAACTCTAAATCGGCTTGGCTTTTATGTGCCAACCACCAAGTTTGAGCTGCGTGTTCTACTTGAGAAATGTTTTCACCGTAGGCACTTAATCCTTTTGTAGAATAAAGATTAACGATAAATGAAACCATTATTTTTTGATGATTTTTCGTTCTCCAATTCTGTCACCTTCTTTTACACGTAAAAAGTAAACACCAGAAGTATAATCACTGATGTCAATTGCAGAACTAAACTCACCGTTTATAAGTCCTTTTTCAATTACTCTACCAATTTGATCGATTATTTCAAAGGAAGAATGTTTAACATTTTCTGGAAGTCTGATTAAAAATTGACCTTCATTCGGGTTTGGATAAACTTCGAAAGCGAAATTTTTGTCATGAGATTCTTCAATATATGCGGACATTGACAACCAAGACTTTCCATCTAAGTTCCATTCTGGGTGGATTATATTTGGAACGCCAAACTCATAAATTAAATGATGTAAGGCAGTAACGGCAATATCTGCCAAAACTGGACAATCAGGAACTTTTGTGGGGTCAAGGTTACCAATTTGAACACTTCCTGGGTCTTGACAATTTATTTGCATGTTTGGCACACTAGGGCCGGAAGCCCACCACCAAATGTGACGTTCGGCGTTGGTATTACCACCATGCCCCAAACCAATTCCTCCGTGGTCGGTTGTTGCAAGAATCAACCAATCCTCGTTTGCGTAATTTGGTCTATTTTTTAGTGCATACAAAACCTGTCTGATTTCTTGATCTGCACCTTGAATTGCATTGATGTAAGCATTATTGATTGTTGAAAATCCTGTGGAATGTCCGGTAACATCAGTTTCATCATAATGAATAAACAAAACATCTAAATCAGGGTCTTGTAATTTTTGAATCGCCGCCGCAGTAACTAGACCTTGACCGTGAGTTCCAACATCAATTGATTCATCCCACCCCGCATTAAACACATAACCGCCAGTTCCATTACTCGCATCATCCATCGGATTCCAGGTGATGATTTGAACGGCTTTTAAATTCGGTTTAACCTCTTTTGCTCTTTTTACAAAATAAGGATATTCATTGTAATTGGCATTTGTGTAGTTATTGTTTGTAACGCCATGTTTACTTTCCCAAACACCTGTTAGCATTGTTGACCAGGAAGGACCAGAAACAGTGATTCCTAAGTGCCATGAATCATAGGTAAATAAACCATTGTTCATTAGTGAGTCCATAGTTGGAGTGTTGGCTTGTTGAAGTGCATCAAAACGCACCCCATCAATTCCAATGAATAATACTTTTCGCTCTTGACTAAAAGCAATTAAAGAAAAAGATACTAAAGCCAAACTTAAGATAGTTGTTTTCATATTGATAGATTAACGGATTTCATATTTAATTCCTAGAATTCCTCGGAAGGAATAAAACTCGGTTTTCATTGGCCGATCAGACCGACCTCGGTAAAGCACAAAAGGAGTGTTGGTTAAGTTGTTTAATTCCAGATAAACTGAAAAATGTTTTGTAATGCGGTAGGCAAACGAATAATCTAAAGTTAAACTTTTACCCACATAGACATCATAGTCATTGTCTTGATGCACAATTATTGGTTCTCCAGTGTTAGGATCTTGAACCGCATACAAATTTAATTCAAACAAATACGGATCCTTGTAATTGAAAGCAATTCTTGTAATAATTTTTTTGCTCTCGTAAAACAAGCTTGCATTAACCAAATTCGGTGAATGCCGCGGAAGTGCTTGTCTTTTTGTTCTTGAAGGAATGGTCATACCAGACATTGACCACGTGTAGTTTGCATTTACTCCAAGGTCGGAAAATTTGCCGGGTAAAAAGTCGAATTTCCTATTGAATACTGCCTCTAATCCGAAGATAAACGCTTTAGGAGCATTAACAAATCGTTTAGAGATAATTCCACCAGGTACTTGAAATTCATTACTGACACCTGTACCATCCAAATTGGCTGTTTCAAAAGCTGTATAAATATGGTCAGTTACGTACTTGTAAAACGTACCCAAGGAAAATAAACCTAAACTTCCAAAATAGCGTTCGTAACTCAAATCAGAATTAATGGAATATGAGGGTTTAAGTTCAGCGTTTCCGTAAACCAAATCAAAGTTGGTGTAGTCAATTGATGGTTGTCCAGGCTTGATTTCATTGAAGTTTGGTCGCCTGAAACTTCTTGTTACCGCCGCACGAATCAATTGATTATTCTTCAATTCCCATCTGAAATTAATCATTGGAAGGACGGACAAATAACTTTTGCCTGCTGAAACGGGTAATAAGTACCTTGTAAAGTTGGATAAATCTTCAATTACCGTATCGGCGTTAACTTTTGGAGAGGTGTACTCAACCCGAACGCCAGAATGTAGTTTGATGTTTTGATTAATATTCCATTCCGTTGAAAAGTAACTTGCTAAAACCGTTTCACTGTATCTGTAGGAACTACCTATGAATTGTGCATAGTAGGGTGTGTTCGGACCAAAACCTCGATGAACAAGCGAATCACCTCTACCGGGAATAAAATCTGTAATTCCGTCATCAGACAAAAAGGGAAAGAGGACATTATCGTAAGGTCTTCCTAATTCGTTTAGAAAGCCTCCGTTATGTTGTTGGAAATTTGGATTCAAGTTATTGTAAACAATTGGTTTGGGGTAGGCTGGGTTTCTATCCCAAATTTCTAAACCTGTTTTACGTTCACCAATCTTGTGTCGAGCTTTAATCCCGAAAGAAAGGTGAAGAGCTGAATTCAATTGTTTGTTTCCATCGAATTGAAATACTAAAGGATCTGATTCTCGGGTTTTAATAGTTTCGGTGTAAGCACGCAAAAACAAAAACATGGTATCCGTCGGAGTGAAAGGAATGATGTTATTCCAAGTAGGTCGCAATTGTTGATAATTGTCACCATAACCAGCCACTGGACTGTCGATGTCTAAAAACTTCCATTTTTCAACTGCATTAAATTCATTTGTGGCTTGTCCGAATTCGTCAAGATACAACATATCTGTGTAACGAACTTGCTTTTCAAACTCTATCACATAATAGCCATTTCTCACATCATTTCTATCGTTAAATGGAGATTTGCCGTATTGAAAACGATTGTCATAAGAGGCAAGTCGCCACTTCATTTTCATCCCTTTCTGAGTGAGGTGGTCGCCATTAAGTTCAACACCATAAAATTTAGTATCCATGATGTTGTGGATGTTTTGCAAACGAATTGATTGCCCAACTCCCGTACCGTAATTGAATTGAATTTTTCGATTATACTCATTGTCCAACATTTGTCCGAAAGTACCTTTCAGTTCAATTTTGTTTCTTTCATTCAAACGATAATCCAAGGCTAAATTGGCTCCCGTTGTGGTTCTATTCCCAGCATAATCTCTAAGTTCCAGTCTTAAAATAGAATGATTAAAATTCGTTCCATAAAAAATTTGATAGTTATCTGTCGCCCAGTTTCTGTTGTAATAGGAACCTCCTATAAGGTAGCCGAATTTTTTATTTTTGGAGCGATCTCCATAAACCAAACTCAAATTATAAACAGGTTCAGCTGATTTATTGTTATAACCCAAACCTACATTGATTTGCAATAGGCTATCGTTTGGTGCAGAGCGTGTTATGAAATTTGCACTACCTCCAATTGCGTCACCTTCTAAGTCCGGGGTTAAATTTTTGGAGACAACAACATAATCAATCAAACTTGTTGGAAAAATATCAAATTTCATTGCTCGTGTCTTAGAATCCTCATCTGCAACTGGCATACGGTCATTGTTTACGAGGGCAGCACTCCAATCATTAGGTGTTCCTCGAAAAGAAACGTAGCGACCTTCTCCCTGATCTGATTCCATAACAGCACCTGGAAGTCTGCTCAATGCTTCTGCTGCATTTCTGTCTGGTAATTTTGCTACTCCTTCCGATGAAACCACTGTTACAGAACGAATCGCCATTTTTGTCATATTGATTGCCTTTGCTTCTCCCTCTCTCATTTTTGCGGTTACGGTTACTGTTGAAAGCTCTTGGACAACAATCTCCTTCATCCTCACCACGGGAACTTCCAAAATTGATTCCGAAACTTCAATTTCAATTTTTTGTTCCTCGAATCCTAAATAGTTGAAAGTCAAAGTGTGTTTTCCACTTGGTACTTTGCTAAAAACAAATCGACCATCAAAATCAGTTAATGTTTGGATATTTAAAGTTGTAATGCTTACTCTAACTCCAGGTAGTATTTCCTGATTTGAAACAACTTTTCCAGAAACTGTACTTTGACTCCAAAGCAAATAAGGAAAGGATAAAATCAGAAAAAACAAGAAAACCTTCATTAAATCACTGATACGGAATGAGACATTTATCGTGATGAGATTGTCCTCACCAATAACGGCCCAAATTTCACTGAAAACATATATTTAAAAGACTGTTTAACAATTAATTAATTGACATTTAATTTTACGAATAAATTATTAAATAAAGGCGATAGTTTTTATAGAAAGAACTTTAGAATGAATGATTTTGAGCGAAAAAATGAACCTTTTTTAAATAAAATTAAGTCCAAATTATCTCTTAATTAAACAATTTGAAATCAGTGCATTGAATAAAATTATAGCGTGAATTTTGCGCAAAAAAAATCATGAAAAAGTTTATTGTACTTGTCCTTTCAATGTACACCTTGAGTCAAACAACATCAGCACAGTGCGAACCGAGTCCAGCCGTTACAAACGTTTACCAACCTGTGGGAAATGTAGCTTTACCGCCAGGAGGCGTTTTAGTACCTACCAGTTTTTTTGCTTATCCTGGTCAACAGTTAAATCAGGTAATTACAGCATTGGCACCACAACAAACTGAAATTGCTAACCCAATCGGATTTCCGCCAACCATTTCTGTTGACATTAATTGGATTCGTGTTACAAACATTAATAATCTACCCTCTTGGTTAACTTACGAATGTGGTGGGCAACTTGATTCAAACGATCCTTGTAAAATGGCTTTTCCAACTTGGAGTTGCGTTAGTGCTTATTGCACGACTCCTGATGGAAGAGTTCCACTTACTGAAACTGCGGGAACCGTTTATAGTTTGGATGTAATCGTGGATGCAGATGTCACCCCTCTTGGAACTCAATCTGATTATAATGGCGGCTCTTTGTCTCTTTTAATTTTAGACAGTATGACTGCAAATCTTTCATACGACCCTTGCAATGGTGGGAAAATTACAGCCAACGGACAAGGTGGATTCAATGACCCAGGAGCGTTTGAATACCTTTGGAATAATGGACAACAAACACAAACGCTGACTAATGTTCAGCCAGGATTATACATTTGTAACATAACAGATCAAGATACTGGTTGGTCAGCAAATGCAAGTCTTGAAGTTGAAAACGTTTACACACCAATTATAATTAATGATGGACAAATTAATATCCCAAATGGTGGCGCAAATGGTTCAATTGAAATAAATGTGACAGGCGGAAATGCCAATTACAGCTACTTGTGGTCAGGACCAAATAATTTTACAGCTAATACAAATTCAATCAGCAACTTATCAAGTGGTACCTACACAGTAACTGTCACAGATGCAAACAACTGTACAAAAACAAAAACCTTTTTCTTGAGTGGTGTAGGAATTGAAAATGCAACTTTAAACAATCTTGTTATTTATCCAAATCCAACATCAGGAGTAATCAATATTACTGGTTACCAGACAAATAGCGAAGATTTAGAAATTGAAGTTGTTTCAGAAAAAGGAATGGTGGTTTATCAACTTAAGAAAAAGACAAATCAAGATTCAATCCCATTAAACTTATCTTATTTGCCACAAGCAAGGTACATTTTAAAAATTCGACAAGGGCAATTTACACAAACCAAATTTGTTGTGATCAACTAAAAAAAAAACAACCTTTTACACCGCAGAGCCTCATTGATAGTGGGGCTTTTTTATTCCAAATTCAGAAAGATTTATCAGAAAATTTTCTTTTCAGTTTATAATCGAACTCAAGTTACTATTACTCGCTTAAATCTGGCAATAGCCTGTTGAGAATTTTTTCAAAAAGAGGAATAGTCCAAACGAAAACAAGGACACCTAAAATATTGAATAGCATGTGAGCGTTGGCTACGGCACGTTCAACTGGAGCATCAATGCTAATAACTTTAACCAATTCAACAAATGGTGAAAAAAGAAGAAGACCGAGAATTATGGAAAACAAGTTAAAAGTAACATGAAATAATCCTGTTTTCAAAGCCTGTCTGCTACCTTTTATGGTCGCCAATAGTGTATCGCTACACGTTCCAAGTTCGGCACCAATCATTACAGCGATTCCTCCTGCCAAACTCAACAAACCTTTTTTTGAAAGAATAATTGCCATTCCAACTGTGGCAGATGAAGATTGAACAATTAATGTTACAACTGCTCCAATTATTGCTCCCAAAATTGGGTTTTCCGTTTTTTTCATCCATTCCAAGAAGAATGCCTCATCTTTTAAAGGTTCGACGGCATTTTCCATGGTGAAAAGTCCAAAAAATAGTACGCCGAAATAAAGAATAACTTTTCCTAGGTTATTTATTTTCTCAGTTTTAGCCACAAAAAGTAAAACAAATCCAATCAATAAAAAGATGGGAGAATATTTTCCAATATCCATTGCAATTATTTGACTGCTAACCGTAGTTCCAATATTTGCTCCCAATACAATTCCCATCGCCTTTCGAAAATTGAGCACCTTGGCATTCACTAAAACGATGGTAATAATGATTACAGCGGAGGACGAATCAAGTATTGTAGTTGCGACAATGCCAACTATTAAGCTACTAAAAACATTTTTGGTGAATTTTTCTATCCACACATTCGTTTTTCCTCCAATCGCATTTTTAAGGGTTTCAGATAAATTAACTACAGCGAAAAGGAACAATACCAAACCCGCTATAATTGCCAATATAATTTCAGTCATGAGAAAAATAAAGCAATTTAGCCCTAGAAACCCTGATTTTCATTAAATTAAAATTATTTGAATATTAAAATAATTCTATCCGAAAGAAATTGAGGATTTAATGAAATGATTGTTCCGTAAAGAGAAATTGAACTTTTCAACAACTACCTATTAATCAATTGTTTGAAGTTTACATTGAATTAATATTTAGCTAGTATCACTAATTGAAATTTGACAAAAAAAACCATGAAAGCAACAAAAAGAAAAGTGGAATTAGTTGTAATTTCCGATGTTCATTTGGGGACTTATGGAGCGAGAGCAAATGACCTTGTTGATTACCTACAAAGTATTGAACCTGAAGTACTTGTCCTCAATGGAGACATTATTGATATATGGCAATTCAGTAAGAGTTATTTCCCATAATCCCACATGCGGGTTGTGAAATGTATTACGAATCATTTGTCGAATGGTACCAAGTTTATTATGTGACTGGAAATCACGATGAAATGCTTCGAAAATTTAAGGGATTTTCATTGGGGAATTTTCAAATTGTCAACAAGTTAGTATTACCGCTGTCAACGGGTGTTGCTTGGATTTTTCATGGTGATGTTTTTGATACAACGATGAAACATTCAAAGTGGGTTGCCAAATTGGGGGGAAAAGGTTATGATTTATTAATCATGCTAAATACCTTGATGAATTGGTGTAGTCTGAAATTGGGTAAAGGAAGAATTTCGTTGTCAAAGAAAGTAAAAGACAGTGTAAAAGGTGTAATAAAATACGTTAACAACTTTGAGGAAACCGCGGCAGAGATTGCTATTGAAAACGGATATCAATATGTTGTTTGTGGGCATATTCACCAACCTCAAATCAGAGAAATAAAAACAAAGAACGGAAAAACGACCTACTTGAATTCAGGCGATTGGGTGGAGAATGCCACAGCACTTGAGTTTAACTATGGGAATTGGCGAATATATGAACACAAATTTAAAGTTGGACAAGCACCACAAATAGATTTGGAGTTACTAAACGCTCTTAACTACAACCTTATTATTGAAGATGTGATTTCCAGTCAATTAACCGTTTAAAATATTGATTATGAAACTATTATATGCAATTCAAGGAACAGGAAATGGTCATTTAAGCCGTGCAAGAAAAATTGTACCGATTTTAAAAGAAAAATTTGACCTCGATATTTTAGTAAGCGGCGACCAAGCTCAGGTTGAGACGAATTTTGAAGTCAACTATAGATACAATGGACTGTCTTTTCGTACTTCGAAAAAAGGTAAAGTTTCAGTTATTAAAAGTTTGACAAATGCACATCCAATTGATTTACTGAGGGATATTCGGAAATTTCCAGCCAAAAAATACGATTTAATAATTAGTGATTTTGAACCTATATCAGCTTGGTCTGCCTTACTCAACAATGTTCCTTGTGTTCAATTAAGTCACAACATAGCGATTAAGTCTAAACTCGCACCGAAGCCCGATTTTAAGGATGCTAAGGCTCAATTGGTTCTGGATTTTTATTGTCCGGCAAAATTGAATTTCGGTTTTCACTTTGAACAATACGACGAAAATACTTTCTTGCCCGTAATTCGAGATGAAATCCGAAACTTACCAACTTCCAACATGGAAAATTATTTAGTTTACCTTCCCGCTTATCACGATGACAAAATATTTGCTGTATTATCAAACTTTGACGTGAAATGGATAGTTTTCAGTAAGTTCAGCAATAAAAAATACACCAAAAAAAACGTAACTTTTTGTCCGATTGAGAACGATCTCTTTCTTGAAAAATTAGCTGACTCACAAGGCGTTTTGTGTGGAGCAGGATTTGAATTACCTGCGGAAATCATTCATTTGGGTAAAAAACTAATGGTTATTCCCATGGCGGGTCAGTACGAACAATGGTGCAATGCGGAAGCGCTGAAAAGAATGGGTGTAATGACCTTACCCTCATTGGATTTATCTTTTTTCAGAAATATCAATTATTGGATAAACTTCTCAAAACCAATACAAATTTCATTTCCGGACAGCATTTCAAGTGACTTAAATTTAGTAATCGAGAAATCAATGAATCATTTTTACGGAGATAGTCACGTTAAGTATATGGATAAAAGCAGACCAATTTACAACTTGTGGAACCATAAATTCCGAACACAATCGTTGTGAGTTTTGCTGTGGGGGGATTAATGTGCTAATGTGCTAATGTGCTAATTAAATAATTAAAACAATTAGTACATTAGCACATTAGCACATTAGCACATTGAATAATTAACACATTAAATCTCCTCTGCGGCGGAAGCACATTACCCCCAATTCCTTAACCCAAAATAACCCAAAATTTATTGGTGATTTAAAATTCACATAATGTAGTACACCACTTTGTCGCCCTAACTTCGGTGCGTGAATTCTATCACCAAAAAGCTTCAAAATCAATCGATTATATTTTCCTCATGGGCTTTTTCTGCTGCTTTCTTGTGTTATGCATCAATGTATGCCTTTCGAAAACCTTTCAACGCCGCGACTTTTAATAATTTACAAATCGCAGGCTTCGATTTAAAAGATGTTTTAATCGTCAGTCAGATTTTAGGATATATGTGTTCTAAGTTTATTGGTATAAAAGTTATTTCCGAGTTAACATCACAAAGCAGATCCTATCTCACATTTGTATTGATTGGTATCTCAGCAGTTGGATTATTACTTTTTGCTATCGTTCCACTTCAATTTAAACCGTTTTGTTTGTTCATTAACGGACTGCCCTTGGGAATGGTTTGGGGAGTTGTATTTTCATTTCTAGAAGGTAGGCGATTAACCGAACTTATTGCAACAGGAATTGCAGTCGGGGCATTAATCGCATCAGGCGTAGTAAAATCAATAGCTCGATGGGTGCTGACATGGGATTTTTTAATGGTTAATGAATTCTGGATGCCCTTGGTTACAGGATTGATGTTCTTTCCCGTCTTAATTTTATCAGTTTGGATGTTAAATCAATTACCTCCTCCAAACACAAGAGATAATGCCGCTAAAGTAATCAGAGTCCCATTGAATCGTTCCGGAAGAATTGAATTACTTGAACGTTTCGGGCTAGGTCTTTTTTTGCTTGTCGCAGCTTACATTTCTCTTACTATTTTCAGGGATTTTCGGGATAATTTCAGCGTCGAAATACTCAATGAATTAGGTTACTTTGAAGTTTCACAATACGCACAAATGGAATTGGTGTTAGGATTAATAGTAACATTTACTACTGCTTTTGCCGTTATTTTTAGAGACAATTTGAAGGGATTTTTCTTCTGTTTGTTATTAATTCTCATTGGATTTTGCATCATGTTGATTTCCTACTTTCTTTTTCATTCGGGCAAAATTGATGGATGGAAATGGGTAATGTATTCTGGAATCGGAATGAGCATTGGATATGTACCTTTTCAAATAGTTCTTTTCGAAAGATTCATAGCACTTTTCCGAATCAAAGCTAATGCAGGATTCTTCATGTACATCTGTGATAGCTTCGGATATTTGGGCAGTATTTCCTTATTGTTTTTTAGACAGTGGTATAGACAAGAAAATTGGGTTCATTTTTTTGGACAGCTAAACATGATTACCGCAGTTTCAGGAATGGTGTTGATGTTATTAATTGCACTTCATTTTTTTAAGAAAGTATATTGAATATGAAATTGAATTTATCTTTGTTGTTAACGGTTTCCATTCTAAAATCGGTTACTTACGCTCAACTAAACGAGAGTCCTAGTCAGTATCAAATAATGTCGATTGAGCAAAGTACGGCTTGGGTAAATGAATTGGAATTAGGAAAGGAAAAATCTGTTTTTCAGGCGCATTATCAAACCTATTTGAATTGGACTAATCAAGGGATTTTTCAACCTGAAACGAGCTACACCAAATTGATTCCAATGTTTCGGGAAATGAGATTGAGAAATGAGACCTTACAACTTATTCGAGACAGAGATTTACTCTACGGAGATAAAGATGGTGCTTGTCATTGTGGGAAGTGTTCTAAACATTAATCTATAAATTTTCAGATAAATGAAAACGTTTTTTGCCTTGTTAATTCTCCTTTTAGCATACCAGTCTTACTGTCAAAAGGTATTAATTATTGGAATGGATGGTGTTCGTTCAGACGCCTTGGTTCAAGCAAAAACGCCAAATTTGGATTTACTGATGAAAAATGGACTGTTTTCGTTGTCTGCTTGGCATTTAGGAAAAACTAAATCAGGTCCGGGTTGGTCAAGTATGTTGAGTGGAGTTTGGGACAACAAACACAACGTTTTCAATAATGAATTCACAAATGCACAATTCGATAAATATCCATTTTTTCCAAACCGCATCAAACTCCATAAGCCTGAATTTCACACAGTATTAATTACAGGTTGGAAAGCACTAAGCTCCAAAGTGTTCAATGCAGGTTGGACAAAGGAGTTCCGAAAAAACTCTGATGAGGCGTGTAAAAAACAAGTTATAAGGGAGCTTCGGGAAAATCCTGACTTAATAATGGTTCATTTTAATGACGCCGACAAGTTTGGACACCTCAAAGGATTTGAACTTAGCAATAAAAAATACATTCAAGCAATTGAGTCGATTGACAGAAAAATTGGTCAAATCTTGAGAGAATTGTACGACAGACCCAATTTTCAGAAAGAAGATTGGTTGATTTTGGTCTCTACCGACCACGGAGGAAAAGGACACGGACACGGTGGAGAATCTGTTGAAGAACGCAAAGTTTGGTTCATAGCCAACAATTCAAAACTTCCGAAAATGGAAATCGAATCCATCGACCCTGGTTCTATCTTTTATGGCAATACGGTTGATACTTCACTCGCTGCCCTGAGTCCGCAAATTGTTGATGTTGCCGCAACAGCTTTGCACCATCTCCTTGGTAAAGAATACCTTAGCATTCATAAAAATTGGAATTTAGATGGTCGTTCTTGGTTTGAGATTACACAGAACAAAGCATTTTTATCGCAATTTACACAGATGAAAAACAATTCAGGGATTCGTTATTTTAATCATGATTATGAGGAAGTGGAACCTGAAATTAGTGGAATAGAGCCAGTTTTCATTCAAGTTAACAGTATTGAAAGGTGTGCAATAATTAAGATTGATAAGTAAATTTAAACCTATAAAAAAGCTATGGAAAATATTAAAATGGTCGTATTAGATTGGGCAGGAACAATGGTTGATTACGGTTGCATGGGACCAACACAAGTATTTATTGAAGTATTCAAAGATTTTGGAATTGAGGTGACTCCTAGTATGGCGAGAGAACCAATGGGTTTAGCCAAAAAGGATCATGTTGCTAAAATTTTGGAAATGCCAAAGGTTTCTGAACAATGGAAAAATAAATTTAAACTGCCACCAACAAAAAACGATGTAGATCACCTTTACTCCTTTCTAGAACCAAAAATGGAGGACATTGTGAGTGATTTTGCCTCAGTAATTCCAGGGGTAATTGAAATGATTAATTGGCTAAAATCGGAGGGAGTTAAAATAGGCTCAACCACGGGATATGTTGCTTCAATGATGGAAAAAATTGTTCCTATTGCCAGCGAACAAGGACTTTACCCTGACATGATTGTTAATCCTTCCGATTGTAATGCGGGACGTCCTGCACCATTTATGATCTTTGAAAATGCTCATCGACTTGGTGTTTTTCCGTTGAGTCAATGTGTTAAAATAGGTGATACAGTTGCTGATGTTGAAGAAGGATTGAACGCTGGAATGTGGGTTATAGGACTAACAAGAACGGGAAATGAGGTTGGACTAACTCAAAATGAATTAGAAGAACTTTCGGATGTTGAGCAATACAAATTAGAACAGAATGCCGCCCATAAACTGAAAGAAGCTGGTGCGCACTATATTGCCCCGTCTGTTGAGGCTTGTCGTTCCATTTTACAAGAAATTGACAATAAAATTGCACAAGGATTAAAACCATAAATGAACAATAACCAAATGAAAAATTACGATTTAATCATCGTTGGCGGTGGCGTTTTAGGAACATTTCACGCTTATCACGCGGCACAAAAAGGCAAGACAGTTGCAGTGATTGAGAAGGATAATTTTCCGATGGAGGCAACCGTTCGTAATTTCGGACAAGTAGTTCCTTCTGGTTTTGCGCCGGGTCGTTGGCATAAATACGGGCGTTATTCAACGGAGCTTTATCAACATATTCAATCAAAATTTGACATTGGAATCAGAAACAATGGATCGCTGTATGTTGCCAATACTCAAGGAGAACTTCAATTGCTTCATGAATTGAAACACGCTTTTGAACAAGTTGATTACCCCTCTTTTTTGTTGAGCAAAGCAGAGGTTTTGCAAAATTGGCCTGATTTGCGCACGGATTATGTTTTGGGTGGACTTTACTTTAAGCAAGAGGTTTCTTCGGAGTCCAGAAAAATGATTCATGCCTTACAATCCTACCTCATTGAAAAATTTGAAATAGACTTTATTTATCAATGTCCAATTCATGAATTGGAGGATAACGGAAACAGTGTAAAAATCCATGCATCACAAAAAAGACAGTTTTCGGCTGAAAAAGTATTTGTGTGCAACGGTAGAGATTTCAAATTACTATATCCCGAACTGTTCAATAATGCACCGATTGAAGTTGTTAAACTCAATATGATGGCAACAAAGCCTTTGCCTAGCATCAATTTAAAAGGAAACATCCTTACCGGACTTACCATCCGTAGGTATGAAAGTTTTAAATCACTTCCTTCTTACGGTCAATTAAACCCCGAGGAGGTAAATAGCGTTGCTGTTGAAAATGGGATTCATATACTTTTCAAACAGCGTGTGGACGGTAGCATTGTAATAGGCGACTCCCACCACTATGCAGATGCAAAAAATGCGGATGACCTTGGTTTTGATGTTGATTTGAATGTTGGAAAAATCATATTGGACGAGGCAAAGAAAATCTTGAATCTTCCTTCGTGGGAAATCGCTCAATCTTGGAATGGATTTTACGCCCAAATGAAAGACAACTCGGAAATATTTGATTTTAAGCCTTCTGAAAATGTGAATATCGTAACGGCTATCGGAGGAAAAGGAATGACTGCTTCTGCTGGATACGCGAAAGATAAATGTGAGGAACTATATGGATAAGGTAATTATTTTAACCTGAGTTTGATTATTAAATTGAACTTAGGTTTTTGAATAAATTTCCTGCGAAAATGCGGACATCTATTCTATCCACTCTAAAGTCACTTTTTTCAAGGATGCATGTATTCCTAAAATACTTACAATGAATTTAAGTGATTAATTCGATTTGTAGAATATGATTCTGAATTTTCTGAAACAAAAAACTACAAGTAAATTAATAGATTACATCACGAATGGCATTTACCATAATCCCATTTTGGGGAGGCTAAAAGCATAATAGCTTATCGTTTGGAAACGAGTACTTTTTTTGTGGAATGTTTCACTCAAATCCAAACATTTGGCTCAACATTTCACAAAAAAAGCCGACCTTAAGGTCAGCTTTTATACTTTGCGGAGAGAGAGGGATTCGAACCCTCGATACAGTTTCCCATATACACACTTTCCAGGCGTGCTCCTTCAACCACTCGGACACCTCTCCATTTTTATTTTTTGTCAAAGGGAGCGTAAAGTTAGCATTTTTAAAGGAACAACAACCCTATTGAAAAATAAATAAATAACCCAGTCACATCGTTTAGAGTTGTAATAAAAGGCCCTGTTGCCAAGGCTGGATCTATTTTATAACGGTGTAAAACCAAAGGAATCAATGTTCCCATTACGGCAGCAAAAATTATTACAGTAAAAAGTGAAAGACTCACCACAAACCCGAATTTTGCATTTTGAAAGAAATAAGCAATTCCGAAAATTAAAGTGGCCAAAAGTGCTCCATTAATTAAACCAACTCCAGCTTCTTTAAAAAGTTTTGGCGCAATTCTACCTAAATTTTTATCCCCACGTGCAATTGACTGTACAACAATCGCCGACGACTGAACACCTACATTTCCTCCTGTAGCCGTAATCAACGGAATGAAAAATGCTAAAGCAGGGATTTTCGCAATATTTCCTTCAAAACCGGAAATAACATTTGCTCCCATAATTCCTCCCATCATTCCAATAATTAGCCAAGGTAAACGAGAGGATGAAATACGCCAAATTCCAGCATCAGCATCCATAGGCTCGGAAATACCTGTTGCCAATTGGAAGTCTTTGTCTGCCTCTTCTTTAATGAAATCAACAACATCGTCAAGCGTAATTCTTCCCACTAATTTATTTTGGTAATCAACCACAGGCACTGACACAAGGTCGTACTTTTCCATAACAGCTGAAACCTCTTCCACAGAATCACTTGTTTTAACCGAAATTATATTTTTAGAGGTATATAAATCGGCGATTTTCGTAGTTTCGTTGGCAAATAAAAGTCGCTTAAGAGAAAGGATTCCAACGAGTTGATTGTTTTCGTTTACAACAAAAATATTATACACTTTTTCAACATCCTCGGCTTGTTTACGTAACTCAATCAACGCATGATTAACTGGCCAGTCTAGATTTGCCTGAAAAAATTCTTTTTGCATTAAACCACCTGCCGTATCCTCATCGTAATTTAATAAGTCAACAATATCCTCAGCTGCTTCATCGTCCTCCATTTGAGCAATAACCTCCTGAATTTTATCATCAGGAAGTTCACCTAAAATATCGGCTGCGTCGTCCGAATCTAAGTTTTCCAACTGATCGGCGAACTCTTTGGTCGAAAGTGAAGCCAAGAATCTATCGCGTACTTCCTCTTCCAATTCCATTAAGATGTCTGCTTGTGTCTCCTCGTCCACTAGGAAATAAACAAACTTGGCTTCATCATTCGTGAGTTTGTCTAGAATTTCAGCCACATCAGCGTAATGCAATTCAAGAACGTTTTCTTTAATCCAAAAAACATCCTGATCGGCAATACGGCGACGCAAAGTTTCAAGAAATTCTTTGGTTAATTCGAAACGCACCTTTCTGAGATTTGTACAAAGATAATCTTCTCGTGCTGTTTAAATTCTGTTTAAACTGCATTTAATACCAATTTAAATACCTCGGAGGAAAATACTTTGAAAGATGATTTGAAAAACAACAATCTCGTTAATAACAGAATTAGAATGAAACATGACGTTATTGCGTGTAAATCGGAATCTTTATTCACTTTCAAATTAAAAATGCTCAATTTGACTTTTAAATTTAAAGAGAACCACAGATTTTGAGTTGCAGGGATAAAAACAAAAATTTCTTTAAAGAATTACAACTTTCTTGAGTAATTCAAAAAAAAAAGCTACCTCAAAGAGATAGCCTTTTGATGTTTATCAGATGAAAGAAAATTTATTCAATCACCAATCTTTTTGTGACTTTATTTCCTCCAATTGAAAGTTCAACCAAATAAATTCCTGAACTCAAATTGGAAGTATTAAGCGTTTCTGTAAGTGTTCCAACCAAAGAACCAAAGTTTTTAGCCAACATCACTTTTCCAGAAATATCCAACATTCTCATTTCTACTAAAGCCTCGTTTTCCAAAGTGATGCTAATGTTAGTATTTTCACTTGCAGGGTTCGGATAAATTTGAACAGAAGCCAAGTTTTCATTGATTTCATTAACACTTGTCAAACCATCTAAATTGGTAACACGAACAATTCTTCTACAAAAGAAACCTAACGTAGTATCAATGTAAGCCATTGCTTTTGGTACGCTCACATTTGGATTTTGTTGTTTCGCAGAAACGTGTGCGTTAGTTCCTGAAGACGCAGGCAACCCTAAAGCTACAGCTAGATTCACGGTTGCTGTGGAATCCCAAAAATCCCAAGGCGCACCTTCAAAAGGATTTCCAGTTAGATAGGGGAATAAATTATCGGTTGGTGCTCCAATTTCTGTACCTCCAATATCTGACAAACCTTGCGCTCTTAAAGAAGCTGCACGTGCTGCTAAAGTGTATGGGTCATTTCCAGCGTTAACAGGGTTCATAACTGTATTATTACCAAGTTGATTCGCTTTTTTCAAAACGTCATAACCTCCACTAATGTCTGTTGTTACAATACCGATTTGAGCAACGGAAACGTCTCCAGTAGTGTAAGTTGCCACAGGGTCAGTTGGACAGTGAACAGCAACCATAGGAACATCACCTGCTTCCAACCAACTTAAATCTCCCATTCCACCGCCCATGCTTAAAACCATGTGAACGTTATTTGAATAACCAACATTTGACTCAACATTGTTTGTTCCACCAATACCGTCCCAATCACCAATATCAGCTGGATCTACTAAAGGATTTGCTTCGGCATCCAAAAATTTAGGCAATTGAATTTCGATTAACTTATCAATCGAAGCGTAACCCAATGCTACCCATCCACCAGAACCTTGACCACAAAGTATGATTTTAGATGTATCAATTCCATAGGTGTTTCCGTTTTCGTAATCTTTTCTGAAATAACGAACTGCACTTTTTGTGTCTTGAATTGCTCTGTAAACTGCTTTCATCAAACTTGCAGCCCTATCAGCTTGAGTAGGAGCTGTTGGATTCCAACCCAAACGGTACTCTAGGTTTGCTACCACATAACCACGTCTTGCAAAACTTTGACAGATTTGTGAAGTTGCAAAATCAAAACGAGAACCTGTAGGATTTCCATTGTAAATAATAGGAAGAAAAGTTCCGGTATGCAACATAATGATTAATGGTCTTTCAGCCATAGTGTCATTCAAAGGTTGGTAAAAATCAAAAGCTAATGGTGGAGCCTGGGGAATAGTTCCTGTTAAAACATAAGGAACACCATTTCCAGCGGCAATAACAGAATAGTTTTGACTGTAAACGATTCCGGTATCAATGTCTAAGGTAGTATAAACCTCATTGATAAACCTTTGATTTTGCCCAAAAGCATAAGTCATCGCGAGAAGCGAGAATACAAAAGGTAAAATTGTTTTTTTCATAGTTTTAGTTTTTAATTTTTACTAAAGTAACTAATAATCAATAAAATCCAATCTTTATTTACTATTTGTGTCGAAAGCGAGTGAAATATAAACCATTCGACCAACGTAAGGACCGCCATAAACTTGCAAAACGCGATTATTTAAAAGGTTAGATGCCCCCAATTTTACTGTCAATTTTGCTTTTTCAAAGAGCTTGTTAACCTGTGCATCTAACAATCCATAAGATGGGATATTACCTGTAAATTGTGGCGAACCTTCGGAGAAAAATCCTTGAATCCATTTATAATTCACGTTAAATCCTAAACCTGTAACTTTTTTGATAGAAAGATTTTTTCCTTGAAATCCAACATTAAACTTATTTTCTGGTGTGTTGAATGCTGGAAGAATTGGGTCGTCAATTTTCTTGTTCAACTTGTTCCATGAATAATTTCCGTTCACAGCGTAATGATCGCCGATGTAATAATTTAAACCTATTGTTACACCTTGCGTTGTAATGCGTTGTGATGAGTTCGTAGCAATTCGATAAACTTCTTGAATGATTAGTGTATTGTTAGGAGTTATAAATACATCAGCGCCATTGACGAAACCTATGAAATTCGTGTAACTGTTGAAATAATATCCTAAGTCAAAATAAAGATTTTTTAGAACCACGCCTTTATAACTCAACTCAACAGAATTAACTTTCTCTGGGGCAATGGGATCCAGGTTGAAATATTCCAACGTGTCAAGGTTTGGAGTAACCGTTGAGTAGGCGTTTCTTATGGACTCAATCGTCACAAGATTTTCATATCCACTAATGTTTCCCACAAGTTTTGCCCGTCCCACATTGTAGTACATGTATTGATTCAATAAAGTTGGATTTCGAATAGCAGAAGTTAAGGTACCTTTGATGGTATGTTGTTTGGTTGGTTGCCAAATTAAAGAAGCCGCTGGAGAAGGTAAATAGTTGAAGTTTTGATTTTTATCCAATCGCATACTTGCTCGAAATATCCATTTTTCGTCGGCAAATCTTTTGTCCATTCCTGCATAAATCCCAAATTCTCTGTTTAGAATTCGAACGCCGTTGGTATCACTGAAAAGGGAGCCTTCTGAACGTGGGTTGTAAAGTCTTCCATTTCCACCAATGGTGAACTTGGCAAAACTGGTATTGAAAATTTTCTCTGCGTGAACGTGATACAAGGCAGATTTATCCAAGATTCTTGAGCCTCCTTCTAAAAATGAAGTTTTGGAAGTAATATCAGCAAGAAGGGAATCAAAGCGCTGTGTTCCAGGTTGGAAAAAATCTTGCATTTGTAAATTACTGAATTTGGAGTCGGCATAGGCACGTGCTTCCTGATGCCATGCAAACATTGAATCTTGATTTGCATTTATTACTTGATTGATGGCGTCATAATCGGCCGGCGAACCAACAACTGGAGTCCATTGCACATTAGGGTCTAAAGCACGAACCCTACTTGTAATTTGACTTGACCAATACTGGCGGTATCTATTTTGCCAATTGGCATCACTTGCAGCAGCATCCTGTAATAAATAAGCAGTTAAAACTGCATCATAAGAATTCCCAGCGTCTTCATTTGTTGCATAAGCGCGAACAAAGAAATCATCTTTTTTCTGAATTTCTACTCTGTTTTGGAAGAACAAAATATCCTTTAAACTGAACCTGTTATCACCTTGATATACTGTTGTTCCGGTACCAAAATTGGATGCAAAAATCAATTCAACTTTAGGTGTAAGCATAAAGTGCATTGCCGCGTTCGCCTTTAAATTTTCGGTTTTGTAGTCAACAATATCTCTCTCCCAATAGCCTGTTCTGTGCCAACGTCTTAATCCTGGTGTTTGCCAAACTGCACTCAAATCCAAAGCGTTATTGATGTTTGGAGAGAGATTTTCATCTCCATATCTGTTTACGGCATCATATCCCCCTGGATTATTTCTGTCCGTATCTAAATTTTCAACCGAGTTACTATTGTCTGCCTCCCAATCATTTGCGCGCATGTAAGCGACATTAATTTTGTAAGCGAAAAAATCACGACCTTTTTTGATTTGGTAAGCCTTTGCATAACGAACGGCGTACTCATTCAACAAACGTTCTCCAACTTTTGCACTTGCACTAAATCCTTGAAACTTGAATGGACTTTTCGTATTCATACTGATAACGCCATTGAAAGCATTTGGTCCAAAAAAAGCTGAACTTGCCCCCGAAATTATATCCACTTGCATGATATCTAATTCCGATGCACCCAAGAAATTTCCCAAAGAAAAACTTAATCCAGGAGACGCATTATCCACACCGTCAATCAATTGAAGCGTTCTTACTGGCGAAGTGGAGTTGAAACCACGCGTATTAATCACCTTGAAACCAATACTTGCGGAGGTTAAATCTACCCCTTTCATGTGGCTAAGACCCTCATAAAAGTCCAAAGCTGGAGTTGCTTTAATTTCTGCCAAAGACATCGTTTCAACTGAAAGTGCCGAAACTTTCTCCTTTTCACTTGCAAAACTTCTGACATTAACAGTTTCAAAGGTTTTGACGTTCTCCGGATTTAAGCGAATTACGATACTATCATTTTGACTTTTCACCTCATAATTGGTGGTCACATATCCGAAAATCGAACAAACAAGTGTAACTGGGTAAGTTCCGCTTGGATAATTGATGGTAAAGCGTCCTTTTTCGTTTGAAAATCCTCCAATGTTGGAATCGAGTACACGAATTTTAACACTTTCCAAAGGTTTTTTAGAAAAGTCATCCAATACAACACCAGTAATGACATTTTGCGCAAAACTTGCTCCTGAAATCAGCACCAACAAAAGAAATAAGGCATTTTTTTTGTATATCACGTTTTGTAGTTTTTAGGGTTTTAAGAAAGCATTACTCCGATGTCAAAACATCGAAATCAATAAACATTCAAAATCAAATTTAACGTTTATTTTGATTTTTGGAGAGTCCAATGAATTTCACCATCCCACAATTTCTCTGAGAGTTTGAATTTTCACAATAAATGCTATAAAGACTACAATTCTCATCAAACAAAAAAAGCCCCATTTTACTGGAGCTTTCAATTTTATTTTTTATTGTAGAATTACAACTTTCTTGCCACTTCTACTTCTTCAAATGCTTCAATGATATCACCTATCTGTATATCGTTGAATTTATCAATATTCAAACCACACTCGTAGTTGTTTTTCACTTCTTTCACGTCGTCTTTGAAACGTTTCAATGAACCAAGCGAACCAGTATGAAGAACAATGCCATTTCGAATAATTCTGATTTTCGAAGAACGCTTGATTAATCCGTCAAGTACATAACATCCAGCAATTGTTCCAACTTTAGTGATGTTAAACGTTTCGCGAACTTCAGCTGAACCAATGATTTGTTCTTCAATATCCGGCGACAACATTCCTTCCATCGCCGCTTTAATCTCTTCGATTGCCTTGTAGATGATAGAATAGAGACGGATATCAATTTGTTCAGACTCAGCAAGCTTTCTTGCACTCAACGAAGGACGTACTTGGAAACCGATGATAATTGCATCTGACGCAGAAGCTAAGTTGACATCAGCTTCAGTAATGGCTCCAACACCTTTATGAATAATTTTCACTTGAATTTCTTCAGTAGAAAGATTAATCAACGAGTCAGAAAGTGCTTCAATAGAACCATCCACGTCACCTTTCACGATGATGTTCAATTCCTTAAAGTCACCAATTGCCAAACGTCTTCCAATTTCATCAAGAGTAATGTGTTTAGTTGTACGTAAACCTTGCTCCCTGTATAACTGCTCACGCTTTTGTGCAATTGATTTAGCTTCTCTTTCGTCGTCAAGAACATTGAACTTGTCACCTGCCGATGGCGCACCGTTGATACCCAAAACTGAAACCGGTTGAGAAGGACCTGCAACTTTCAAAGCCGCGCCATTCTCATCGTGCATTGCTCGAACACGTCCGTAATGACGACCAACCAATACAACATCACCGATTTTCATAGTTCCAGCCTCAACAAGCATATTGGTAACGTAACCTTTTCCTTTATCTAAGGAAGATTCAATCACTGTTCCAACAGCATTTTTATTCGGGTTTGCTTTAAGATCAAGAAGTTCAGCTTCCAGTAAAACTTTATCTAACAACAAGTCGATGTTCAAATTTTGTTTCGCAGAAATTTCTTGAACTTGGTATTTTCCACCCCAATCTTCCACCAAAATATTCATGGCAGAAAGCTGTTCACGAATTTTATCTGGGTTCGCACCTGGCTTGTCGATTTTGTTTATAGCAAAAACCATAGGAACTCCAGCCGCTTGGGCATGAGAAATGGCTTCTTTAGTTTGAGGCATGACGTCATCATCTGCCGCAACAATGATAATCGCGACGTCTGTGACTTGAGCACCACGAGCACGCATTGCAGTAAATGCTTCGTGACCAGGTGTATCTAGGAAAGTCATTTTTCGACCGTCTTTCAAGGTTACCGAGTAGGCTCCAATGTGTTGCGTAATTCCTCCTGCTTCACCAGCGGTAACGTTCGCATTACGGATTTTATCCAATAAAGACGTTTTTCCGTGGTCAACGTGACCCATTACTGTAATAATAGGAGGACGAGGAACTAAGTCTTCAGGTTTATCTTCTACAGTCGTAATTGCATCCTGAACCTCAGCACTCACAAACTCAGTTTCGTAACCAAATTCATCCGAAACAATTTGAATGGTTTCAGCATCAAGCCTTTGGTTAATTGAAGCGAAAATTCCAAGCGACATACAAACCGAGATAACCTGAGTAGGAGCAACATTCATCATAGATGCCAACTCAGAAACGGTTACAAATTCAGTCAACTTCAAGATTTTTTCATCTTGTTCCATTGCCGCCATTTCTTCACTTCTTCGTTGAGCGGCGAAATCTCTTTTCTGACGACGATTTTTAGATGATTTGGATTTCCCTCCTTGGTTCGATAAACGTGCCAAGGTATCTTTAATTTCCTTTTGAATATCTTTCTCAGAAATCTCCGTTTTTTCAGTTTTCGGTGCAGGGCGATTATTGAATTTATTTCCACCTCCACCAGCATTGTTTTGAGGTTTATTTTGATTGATATTCCCACCTGGTTGATTCGCTGGAATTACCTCTTTTTTAATGCGTTTACGCTTGCGTTTAGGGTCGTTTGAATTTTGATTATTCTGTTGATGACCTCCAGAAGTTTTTGGTTTCTCAACCGGTAATTCAATTCGTCCTAGAACCGTTGGACCTGAAAGAGTCTGACGTTCAGCTCTTATCATTTCTATTTCTTTCGGAGCTTCTGGAACAACCTCTTGAACTGGTTCAGGATTCACTTCAACAACTGGTTTTGAAATTGGCTTTTGTTCCGTCTTTTGGTTCTGCTGTTGATTTTGCTGTTGTTGATGTTGTTGATGTTTTTTGTTTTCCTCGAAAGATTTTTTCTTGTCTGGACGTGTCTTTTGATTCAAACTAGACAAGTCAATCTTATCCACCACTTTAATTCCAACACTAGTGGAATTATCCTCTTGAGGAGCTTCCGAAACTGGTGCTTCAACAACAGGAGTTTCAACAATCGGTTCCTCTTTTGGAGCTTCAAAAACAGGTTCAGGTTTAGTTTGAACTGGCTCTGGCACTGGATTTGGTTTCGCTACAGGCTGGGTCATCGACACAACATTTCGCTTCAAATCTTCTAAGTTAATGTCACCCTCATCTTCGTCCTCCTCTTCTTTTTTAACAACAGGAGATTCGTGCGCTTTATCTTTAAGCGAAACAACTTCTTTTTGTTCTTTTTTTGCAAGGTCGCGGGATTGTGCTTTTTGCTCGTAATCAGCTGCAAACTCTTGACGCAAAAGATCAAATTCTTCTGGTTCTAATTTTGTGTTGGTATTCCAATCCTTCTTCAACCCTTTTTTATTTAAAAAGTCGATGATGGTATTTACTCCAACATTGAGTTCACCTGCGGCCTTACCTAATCTTATTGGTTTTCCTGACATAGTTATTATTTAATCCAATCAAGGATTGTCAAATTTATTCAAATTCTGCTTTAAGTATTCTAAAGACTTCTTCAATTGTCTCTTTTTCAAGATCTGTACGTTGCTCTAATTCTTCAACACTGATTTCGAGAACTGCCTTAGCTGTATCACAACCAATTGCTTTCAATTCATCGATAATCCAGCTGTCGATTTCGTCAACGAATTCTTCGAGGTCAACATCTTCATTGTCCATTTCACCATCTCTAAACACGTCAATTATATAACCAACCAAAAGTCCAGCAAGCTTAATATTGTATCCACCTTTACCTATTGCAAGTGAAACTTGGTCTGGACGCATGTAAGCTTTAATTCGTTTTTGTTCTTCAAACACCTCCATTGAAGTGACCTTCGCAGGTGCAAGTGCACGTTGAACCATCAATTGTAAGTTGGATGTATAATTGATTACATCAATATTTTCATTGCGTAGTTCGCGAACAATTCCGTGGATTCTTGAACCTTTCATACCCACACATGCTCCAACAGGGTCAATGCGGTCATCGTAAGATTCAACCGCAACTTTGGCTCTTTCTCCTGGCTCACGAACCGTTTTCTTAATGGTAATCAAACCGTCAAATACTTCTGGAACTTCCAATTCAAACAAACGCTCTAAAAATTCTGGCGCTGTTCTTGAAATGATAATTGAAGCGTTTCCGTTTCTCATTTCCACACGTGAAACTACTGCTCTCACGGTGTCTCCTTTCTTGAAGAAATCGGATGGAATTTGATCTGTTTTCGGAAGCGAAACCTCATTTCCTTCATCATCAGTCAACAAAATCTCTTTCTTCCAAACTTGGTAAACCTCAGCAGTGATAATTTCACCAATACGCTCTTTGTATTTTTTGTAAACGTTGTCACGCTCTAGTTCTTGAACTTTAGCAACCAAATTCTGTCTCAAAGAAAGTACATTTCTTCTACCGAAATCAACAAACTTGAATTCTTCGGTAACCTCTTCACCGATTTCAAAGTCAGGCTCAATTTTGATTGCGTCGGAATAAGCGATTTCTGTGTTTGGATCTTCTACTTCACCGTCGTCAACAATTTCTTTGTTTAAGAATATTTGAACATCTCCTTTGTCCACGTTAACGATGACGTCAATATGTTCGTCGGTATTAAATTTTTTCTTTAACATAGCACGAAACACATCCTCAAGAACGTGTTGCATGGTTTGTTTATCGATGTTCTTAAGGTCTTTAAACTCCATGAAGGAATCCATCAATTCAGAACTGTTCATTTTTGAGCTATTTAAAAGTTATAACAATTTTTGCTTCTTTTATTTCGGATAAGGGTAGTTCAACAATTTTCTCTACCAATTCTTTTTTCTTTTTGTTTTCTAAAACTTCTTTTTCACGGTAAGTAATCACCACTGAATCGTCTAAAACTTTGGCAATTTCTGCTTCGTATTTAGTGCCGTCATTCATTTGAAATTTAACTGTGCGTCCGATGTTTTTTGCGTATTGATTAACGTGACGAAAAGGCTTATCCAAACCTGCTGAAGAAACATGTAGTTCAAAGTCTTCTTTCTCTCTATCCAAGTTGTGCTCTATGTTTCGAGATACAGACATACAATCTTCAACGCTTACTCCGCCTTTAATTTTGTCTAGTTCGACATGAATAACATTAGTTGTTGAAACACGAAGGTCAACAATGTACAGGCCGTTATTTAATTCGGCTATTCGCTCTTCCGCCAGCTCTTGAATCCGCTCTTTTGCTATCATATTAGAATAAAAGAGGGGACTTTCGTCCCCTCTGTCTTGTCGTTAATTATGGTGCAAATGTAGTGCTTTTATTTAAAGTTGCAAGTGAATAGGTTAAATTTGTTTCATGCTAGTTGAAATTAACGATAAAATAATATCCACGGAAATTTTCAAAAAACAATTTGTTTGCGACTTGAATGCTTGCAAAGGTGCTTGTTGTGTGGAAGGTGACCAAGGTGCACCAATCACTATTGAGGAGGTGAAGCAATTAGAAGAAAACTTGGATAAAGTTTTGCCTTACATGCGTCCAGAGGGAATAGAAGCTGTGGAAAAATCAGGTGTTTCTTACCTCGACGATTTTGAACATCCAGCAACCACTTTAGTTAATAATGCGGAATGTGCGTTCGTTTTCTTCGACGAAGGAATTGCCAAATGTTCCATTGAAAAAGCGTACCGAGAAAAACGAATTGATTTCAACAAACCTCTTTCTTGCCACCTCTACCCTATTCGTGTGAAAAAATTTAGTGATTATTCTGCGCTCAACGTTGAAGATTGGCATATATGTTCTCCAGCATGTGCTTGTGGTGAACAGCTAAAAGTTCCTGTTTTTAGGTTTCTGAAAGAACCATTAATTCGCGGTTTTGGCGAAGAATTTTACAAGGAATTAGAAATTGTTGAAAAAGAATTGACTCAGAATTCTCTTTAATCTTTTAGAAACTCTTTCGATTTTGCCTGAAACTTCTTTAATCGAGGCAAACTAACCGCTTGTACATAGGGATGATTCGGATTTCTTTTTTCAAAATCTTGGTGATAAGGCTCTGCTTTGTAAAAGGTGGTAAATGGCTCTAAGGTTGTGGTGATTTTGTTGATTTTTTTTTCAGACAATAATTTTTGGATATACGCTTCTGCAAGTTTTTTTTCTGTTTCATTTCTGTAAAAAATTGCACTTCGGTACTGCGTTCCTTTATCTGGACCTTGTTGATTGAGGGTTGATGGGTCGTGCGAATTGAAGAAAATTCTCAATAAATCTGAATAACTAATAACAGAAGAATCGTATTTAACCTTCACTGTCTCAGCGTGACCAGTAGTACCTGTACAAATTTCATCGTAAGTTGGATTTTTTGTTTTCCCACCCGCATAACCAGATTCAGCATCTTCAACACCTTTGACCGTTTCAAAAATGGCTTCCACGCACCAAAAACATCCTGAGGCAAAATAGGCGTATGTTATGTTTTTATTGTTTTTTTGAGCGAAAACAACCTGAGAAGTAAGTCCGATAAAAAATAAAAATACGTATTTCATTCGTGAATAACGTTCAAACATGCTAATTGTTGAAATTTGGAATTAGAATTGAATAGATAAGTTCAAAAACATATTATGAGAACATTAAAATGGACTATTAATAAGAATAATTGCCATCAATTGTAATCCTCAATTCTCTTTTTTTACATTTGCCCAATGCGAATTGACATACTTACCGTACTGCCTCAACTATTGGAAAGCCCTTTTGCGGCCTCAATCATGCAACGTGCACAAAACAAAGGACACGTGAGTATTCACTTACACAATATCCGTGATTTTGCTACGAACAAACATAAAAATGTAGATGATTATCAATATGGAGGTGGTGCAGGCATGGTAATGAGCATTGAACCGATTGCTGCTTGTATAGAGCAACTCAAAGCGGAAAGAAATTACGATGAAATAATTTATATGACCCCTGACGGTGAAGTGTTGGAACAAACTACATGTAACCAAATTTCGATGTTGGAGAACATTATGATACTTTGTGGACACTATAAGGGCGTGGATGAAAGAGTGCGAGAACATTACATCACCAAAGAAATTTCCATTGGTTCTTATGTACTTTCAGGAGGAGAACTTGCTGCTGCAATAGTTGTTGATGCTGTTGTCCGTTTGATTCCGGGTGTTTTAAATGATGAAACTTCAGCATTAACAGATAGTTTTCAAGACAACCTGCTTTCTCCACCTGTTTACACTCGTCCACCTGAATTCAACGGTTGGAAAGTTCCAGAAGTGCTATTGTCGGGAAATCCTAAAGCGGTTGAAAAATGGCGAGAAGAAAAAGCATTGGAACGAACAGCGAAAAGAAGACCTGATTTATTGGATAAATAGGGTCTACTGACCACGAAGTATTTATTTTCGATTGTAGAAGAAGCGAACATATCTACTGACACGTATAGCTATAAACGGTAAAAACTGAGATTTACAAATGGTTATACGAAGGATTTTGAGTACAAGCAACAGTTTTTTCGGTAAATCCTTTAAATTCCTTGAACTTGATGTAAAAAAATCAACACTTTTTTAAAATTTTGTTCGCCGTTCTTTAGGAGACTCTAAGATGGTGTGTTTAAAAGTGTCTTAACAACTTGAAAATACTGTAATAAAAAAGGGAACCTTTCGATTCCCTCCCACATCATTTTGGTTTATTGATTATTCTTTCAATCGTTTCCAAGTATCCGTTCTACCAATCATTGATACACCGATGTAACCACGAACATCAATTGTATTCTTGTCTGTTAGTTTAATGGTACAACTATATGTACTTCCATTTTCTGGATCGTAGATTGTTCCATTTTCCCAAGTTTTCTTTCCTGTATATTCGAAATCTTTAAGGATTTTATACCCTAAAAGTGGGGTATCGTGCATTTTTGGATCTGGGTTGTTTTTATCTCTTTTTTTGGTACCATCATCGTAATTTGGCTCTTTCAACCAAACGATTTTTCCATAATACTTAGTTCCCACTTTGGTTACTTTCACTTTTGCCTTTCCGTGTCCTGGCATCCAAACACCAACAAGGGCATCGCCTTCATCGGTTTGATTAAGTGATTTGTAAGTAAATGCAGTTGTGAAAAGAAATGCTATCATTCCTATCGATAATACTGCTAGATTTTTTAGATTTTTCATGATTTATTTATTTTGATTTTAGAGATTACAAATTGCGTACCATTACTTTTCATTCACCATTACATCGAGTGTAATTTTGCCTTTGATAACGATATTATCATCAAAGTCCTTTTTGGAAATACCTGTCATTTCAAGGTAAAACTGATCTGTTTTATCAAAACCTTCAATTTCTGCTTCTTTTAAACCTTTGATTGTAAGTTCTTTTGGATTTCCTTTTATCTTTTCCGAGGCAACTTCTTTGGACTCTGTATTGTCGGTCATGATTGTAAACACTACATTATTAAATGCTCCAAGACCGTCTGGATGATCACACGTTAGTTGTATTTCACTTAAAATCATACTATGAACATCTTTTCTTTCAATACCAAAATCCTCGGGTTTAAAAGGGATTGTCACTACTCCTTCTGCAACAGACTCTTCAAAAATGGGTCCCTCAATCGTGATTTCAAAGTCAACTGGTCCATAAGACTTTGGCTTTGGGGATGAACACGAGGCAATAACAAATGCAAGTAAAACAACTGCGATTAATGAATTTAAGTGCTTCATAGTTTTCGTTTTAATTTAAAGTTAAGGCATAAAAATAATTACGTTTCGCTCATTTCCAAAGTTGTTGGCAATTTTTATCAAATTCCCTTGTCTTCCGTAATCATTGATTGGATTTGTTTCATTGTTCGATGCATACCTTCTGCGCTACCATCTAGAAAAATGGTATTCCCTTTTCCATATTCTGCGAAGTTCTTAATTGCTTCTGTCCACATGGAAAATAAAATAACGTTTGTATCCAGATTTGCTTGTTTCATTTCTGCTGCGGCTTCACTCATTCCTTTCGCCACTTCTTGTCTGAATAATGCAACCCCTTGTCCTCGAAGCATAGCAGCTTCTTTCTCCGCTTGGGCGGCAATTTTTATTGCATTTCCTTCCGCTTCAGCAGCCTTTGTTTTGGTAATTAATAAAGCTTGTCCTTCATTTTCCGCAGCGGCTTTAAGGTTATTCGATGCCACAACTTTACTCATACTTTCAATAATGGCGGCGTCAAAAGTGATGTCATTAATTTGCAAATCCAATAAATGATAGCCCCACGACTCCAAAGTAAAGTCAATTTGATTTTTTACACTTTCAACTAATTCATGTCTAAGGCCTAAAATTTCCGCTTGACGTTGACTAGCTACATAGGAACGAATAGACCCTTCAATAGTACGAATCAAAGCCTGCATTAAATCTTTGTTGCTAATAAATTTAAAGGCTACACGTTTAATAGTTTCTTCATTTTCATCCAAAACACTATAAAGCAACATGCTTCTGAAATATACATTAGCCTGATCAATTGTCACTGCCTGAAATTCCATTTCAACGCTTTGATTCTGAACCGAAATTCTTTTATACACGCGCTCAAAAAATGGAATTCTCAGTCTCAAACCAGGAGGTAGAGTTCGACGGTATTTCCCAAATAAAGTTATGACAGCAACAGTTCCTTGTTGAACAGTTAACAATGATGCGAAAAGGGTAACAAGCCCTAAAACGCCAAAAATAAGTAGTAGTTCCATAATTAAAATTTGTTGAAGATAGTTAATTAAAATGTGAAAGTGTAGAAATGTGTTTCCGCCGAGGCGGAGAACAAATGTTCTATGAGTTCAAATGACTTCTTTCGTGGCGAATTTCAATTTTATCAGCCAAAGCGGATCTCTAATATTTTTCCTCCGACTTCGCTCACTTCGGCTTCGCTCATTTCGGCTTCGCTCAGTGCGTTGCAGGCTTCACACTTCACTCAAATCTATTCCTGATAAATGTCATATTTATACATGAGTTAAGTCATTATTTCTGAGTTGTCAAAGTTGGAATTTTGTATAAATCTTTAAAGCAAAAAATCATGAGTACAACACATCAAGTTTCCGGAGAATTAGAATTCAATCGCTTCGGATGGATTGCAGTAATTTTATTATTAGTTGGATGTTTAGGTGGAGTGGCTGTGGGTTTGGGCGCTATTCAACACACGTGGGCTTTGGTTTTGATTCTAATTCCAACAATGGTGACGTTGAGTATGTTGCTCGCTGTTTCCCCAATGAAATACATTATGAACGCAACAGCAATTTGCGTTTTAATTGATGTTTTGATGATTGTATATTTTGGATTCATAGCATAACCTGTTCTTGTAAATATTCTTTGACAAGCCTTTCTTCGGAGAGGCTTTTTTCTATTTCTTATACAAATTCCTTTTCAATTAGGCACAAAATAAATCGACAACGTTTCACTTAACTAACTTTGTTGCTAAAAAAAATTATGTCAGCATTCCGTACAATTTGGACTAACTCGGAGAAGTTGGTTGTCGTAATAGATCAAAGAAAACTACCTCATGAGTGGGTTGAAGTAACGCTAAGCACTTACAAAGACGCTGAAATTGCCATAAAAAACATGATTGTACGTGGTGCTCCTTTAATTGGTGCGACTGCTGCTTACGGCATTTACTTAGCCTTAAAAGAGAAAGAAGAAAAGCAATTGGATGATAGTTTTTTGGAAGAGGCTTTTGTTGCTTTACGTCAATCACGACCAACAGCTGTCAATTTATTTTGGGCCTTGGACAGAATGAAAGCTATTCTTCAATCAAAAGGAAGAACTTCAGAAATCGCGTGGGAAGAAGCAGGTAAAATTGTCGAGGAGGATGTAGAAACATGCAGAATGATTGGGGTTCATGGTCTTCCAATAATTGAAGAAATTTCTACGAGAAAAGGTGGGGAAGTAGTTAATATTCTGACGCATTGCAACGCAGGAATGTTGGGATGTATTGAATGGGGAACAATTACATCGCCGATTTATCAAGCGGTTCAAAAAGGCTTGAAAGTACATGTTTGGGTAGATGAAACGCGTCCAAGAAATCAAGGTGCAAATCTTACTGCTTATGAATTAACCCGACATAATGTACCCCACACATTAATAGTTGACAATGCAGGCGGACATTTAATGCAACACGGAATGGTGGACATGGTGATTGTTGGAACGGACAGAACAACAAGAAATGGTGATGTTGCGAATAAAATTGGTACTTACCTCAAAGCACTTGCTGCAAAAGACAATAAGATTCCTTTTTATGTTGCGCTACCGTCAACAACTTTAGACATGTCCATTCGTGACGGATTGAAGGAAATCCCTATCGAAGAAAGAGATCAAAACGAGGTGAAATATGTCTTTGGGAAAACCTCAAAGGGTGAAATGGAAAACGTACTTATATGTCCTGAAACCACACAAGCAAGTAATTACGGATTTGATGTAACTCCAGCAAGACTCGTTAGCGGAATTATAACAGAAAGAGGGATTTGCGAAGCCTCGGAAAAAGGAATTCTTGAGCTATTTCCAGAATACAACTAGTTAACAGTTCTTAAAATTTGTGAATTTATAGAGTTAAACAATCGAAACAAAATACTGCCATAACATGGAACGATTTTCAATTAGGTTGAAAAATATAGTAAATGCAAGGGTTTTAGACGAGATATATTGTTTTTATTTATGTTAAGCAAAAAATCTATAAAGCATTGAAATATGTAATTCTAAGCCAACTTTGCCAACCATAATTAATTTTAAAGGAAAATTTTAGCCTTATGACAAGAATTACAGTTGCAAAAGGGGACGGAATCGGACCTGAAATCATGGATGCTACGTTGGATATTATCCGCGCTGCTGGTGCCAAAATTGAAATCGACGAGATTGAAGTTGGAGAGAAAGTTTATCTATCAGGAAATACTTCTGGTATCGCAAAAGAATCTTGGGACATTATCCGAAGAAACAAGGTTTTCTTAAAAGCTCCAATTACAACCCCACAAGGAGGCGGTTACAAAAGCTTGAACGTAACAACCAGAAAGTTTTTAGGCTTATATTCGAATGTAAGACCTTGTTTGAGTTTATCTCCTTTCGTGAGTACAAAGCATCCAGAAATGGACATTGTAATTATCCGCGAAAATGAAGAGGATTTATACGCTGGTATTGAGCACCAACAAACGGATGAAGTGGTTCAATGTTTGAAATTGATTAGCCGTCCAGGATGTGAGAAAATCGTACGTTACGCTTTCGAATACGCAAAATCTTACGGTCGTAAAAAAGTAACTTGTTTTACGAAAGACAATATCATGAAGCAAACAGATGGTTTGTTTCACCAAGTTTTCGATGAAATTGCGGCTGAATATCCTGAAATTGAAAACGAACATTGGATTATCGACATAGGGGCAGCTAAAATGGCAGATACACCCGAAGCTTTTGATGTAATAGTTACCTTAAATTTATACGGTGACGTTTTATCTGACGTTGCCGCACAAATTGCTGGTTCGGTTGGTTTAGCTGGTTCGGCAAATATCGGTGAAGAATGTGCAATGTTTGAAGCGATTCACGGGTCGGCACCAAGAAGAGCGGGTCAAAACATGGCAAATCCATCTGGTTTACTGCAAGGGGCAATAATGATGTTGAATCACATCGGACAAAGTGATGTTGCTGAAAAAGTACAAAATGCTTGGTTGAAAACCATCGAAGACGGAATTCACACTTACGATATTTTCAAAGATGGGACGAGCAAAGAAAAAGTAGGAACTAAAGAATTTGCTCAAGCTGTAATCGCCAACCTAGGTCAGCTTCCAAAAACGTTGAAAGAAGTTTCATACGGTGAAGGAAAAGCACTTAACCTACCTAAATACAAAAAGCGTCCTGCTGCGAAAAAGGAACTTTTAGGTGTGGACTTATTTATTCATTGGAATGGTACTGACGCAAATGAAATCGCTAAATCGGTTCAGAAATTGAACAATGCAACCATGGAATTGACAATGATTACTAACCGTGGAATCAAAGTATGGCCAGAAGGATTTGAAGAAACTTTCTGTACTGATCACTGGCGTTGTAGATTCAAACCTGTTGAAGGACAAAGTGCATCAAAAGAGGAAATTGTTCAACTTTTGAATAATGCTATTCAGCATGGTGTTGATGTTGTTAAAACTGAAAACCTTTATGCTTTTGACGGCAAACCTGGTTTCTCACTAGGACAAGGTCAATAACCTTTAAATTTTTAAATTTAAAAGGGAGTCTAAGGATTCCCTTTTTTTATACCTTCAATTTCATGTTTTGGAATAACAGAGATTTCTTCCTTATCACGTCACACAAAAAAGAACAAGTAATTGCACCTATTCTTCAAGAATTCTTTGGTGTTAAGCTAACAGTAATAAAAGCTGATACGGATTCCTTGGGAACCTTTTCTGGTGAAATCGAACGTCAATTTGACCCTTTAACCACCCTACGAAAGAAAATAAAACTAGCACAACTACCAGCTAATGCAATTGTTTTAGCAAGCGAAGGTTCATTTGGTCCGCATCCCAACTTATATTTTGTTCAAAGTGATGATGAATTGATTTTGCTTTATGACAAATTGAACGATCTTGAAATTATTGGGAGAAAGCTTTCAACAGAAACCAACTTCAATCAAAATGAGATTTCTTCATGGCATGAACTTCAATCATTCGCTGAAAAGGCACAATTTCCTAAACACGCTCTCATTCTTTCAGACACACAAAATAAGCAAATAATAAAAGGTATTTCGACGATTAGCGATTTGAAAAAGACTTTTGAAGAACTTCGAACTACATCTTCAAAGATCAAAGTTAAAACTGATATGCGGGCTCATTTTAATCCAACGAGAATGACTGTTATACGAGAGGCAATGCTGGATTTAGTAAGTAAAATGAACAGCTATTGTCCAACTTGTCAAACTCCAGGCTGGAGCATAAAATCAACAATAAAGGGGCTGAGATGCGAGTGGTGCGGGAGTCCAACCGAATCTGTAAAGGCTTACGTGAAAAGTTGTGATAAATGTAATTGTCAGGAGATTATCGAGTTCCCAAACGGTAAAAATCGAGAATCTCCTGAATATTGCAGTAATTGTAATCCTTAAGAACTACTTCAAAAATTTGAAAGACTTACCTGGATAAACAGCGGCCGAACCCAACTCTTCTTCAATTCTCAAAAGTTGGTTGTATTTAGACATTCTGTCACTTCTTGAAGCAGAACCTGTTTTAATTTGTCCACAATTTAGAGCTACAGCTAAATCCGCTATCGTATTATCTTCTGTTTCTCCCGATCGATGACTCATAACTGATGTATAACTATTTCTAGTTGCCATTTGAACGGCTTCAATTGTTTCTGTCAGAGAACCTATTTGATTTACTTTCACAAGTATAGAATTGGCTATTCCCTCAGTAATTCCTCGATTTAAACGATTGGTATTCGTCACAAATAAATCGTCTCCTACCAATTGGATTTTTGAACCTAACTTTTCAGTTGCCAATTTCCATCCATTCCAGTCGTCTTCAGCCAAACCGTCTTCAATTGAAATGATTGGATATTTATTACACCAATTCACCCAATAATCAACCATTTCTTCCGAAGACATTTCAGCTCCTGTGGATTCAAAATGATATATACCCTTATCTGATTTATAAAACTCAGAAGATGCAGCGTCTAAAGCAACATACATATCATCCCCTGGTTTGAATCCTGCTTTTTCAATCGCTTGAATTACAACCTCTATGGCTTCATCATTCGAACCTAAATTAGGCGCAAATCCACCTTCATCACCAACGTTGGTTGACATTCCTTTTGATTTCAATACACTTTTTAAGTGATGAAAAACCTCTGTGCCCCAGCGCAAACCTTCAGAAAAGGAAGACGCACCAAACGGCATAACCATAAACTCTTGAATATCTATTAGATTATCGGCATGTGAACCACCGTTTAAAATATTCATCATGGGTACCGGCATTGTAACTGCACCTACCCCACCAATATAACGATACATACTCAAACCTGCCTCCTCCGCAGCAGCCCTTGCAACTGCCAATGAAGTCCCCAAGATTGCATTCGCACCAAGGTTTGATTTATTGGAAGTTCCATCGAGTTTAATCAAAAGTAAATCAATTGCTTTTTGATCGAAAACATCCATTCCATGTAAAGCCTCATTGATGGTAGTATTCACGTTTGAAACCGCATTTAAAACACCTTTCCCTAGATATAATTGCTTGTTACCATCGCGGAGTTCAACTGCCTCATGAATTCCAGTGGAAGCACCTGAAGGTACGGCTGCCCTACCTAAAATACCATTTCGCGTAATTACATCCACCTCGATTGTCGGGTTTCCTCTCGAATCAAGGATTTGTCTTGCGTGAACTTTAGAAATTAAACTCATAAACTAACTTTTTAAGATTGAAAATTCTGTATAAATTGATCGAACAAATAACGTGAATCGTGAGGACCAGCGGATGCTTCAGGGTGATATTGAACTGAAAAAACCGGTTTATTCTTTATTGCTATACCTGCAATGGTATCATCGTTTAAGTGTAGATGTGTAACTTCAATTTCTAAATTGGAGGAGACGCTTTCTTTGGAAATAACAAAACCGTGATTTTGAGAAGTAATTTCGCCTTTTCCGGTCTTCAAGTTTTTAACAGGATGATTAATTCCACGATGACCGTTGAACATTTTTTCAGTTTTTAAACCTTGACTTAAACCCAATAACTGATGTCCTAAGCAAATTCCAAAAACAGGCTTGCTCAATTTTACTATTTCCACAATTTTAGCAATCGATTCATGCATAACTGAAGGGTCACCAGGGCCATTTGATAACATGTAACCATCAGGTGCAAAAGATTCCATTTCTTCTAGTGTTGAATGCATTGGGAATATTTTGACGTGACAGTTTCTTTCTACAAGGCAACGAATTATATTCTGTTTTACACCAAAATCTAACAATGCAACCTTAAATAAATTTCCCTCCCCAAGTTCATAAGCTTCTTGACAAGACACTTTTGAAGAAAGCTCAAGACCAGACATTGAAGGAACTTTAATTAGCATATTCATTAATGCTTCCACATCATCTATTTCAGAAGAAATAATAGCATTCATTGCCCCTTTGTGACGTATATGTCGTACCAAGGCGCGTGTATCGATATCTGAAATGCCCACCGTTTTATTTCGTTCTAAGAAATCTTGCAGTGATTCTTTACCAGAGGGTCTTGAATAGCCATTTGAAAACTTTTTAACGATTAGCCCTGCTATTTTAACACTATTAGATTCCGATTCAGCTATATGAACACCATAATTCCCAATATGGGCAGTATTCATAATTAAGATTTGACCATAATAGGATGGATCAGTAAAGACCTCTTGATAACCAGTCATACCCGTATTAAAAGCGATTTCTCCACCAGTTGTGCCTACAAACCCTATGGCTTTCCCTCGAAAAACAGTACCGTCTTCGAGTAAAAGAATTGCATTGTTATTTTCTTTCATTTAGCGTAACGCAAAAATAATGACTTCAATAAGAATAGAATGATAAAGTCAAAAAAAAGGCGACCCTAGAGTCGCCTTATGTAAAAATTCATTAATTATTTCTCTTCGTCTGAAGGCGCTCCCTCTTCTGGGGTAGTAGCCTCAGGAGTTTCAGTTGTGGCTGTATCAGTTGTTACATCATCAGCTAACGTTTCAGAAACTTCTTCAGCCTTCTTTCCTCCACGACGAGAACGTCTAGTAGTTTTCTTAGCTTTTTCAGAAACATATAGTTCATTGAAATCAACCAATTCAATCATACACATCTCAGCATTGTCTCCCAATCTAAAACCTGTACGAATTATTCTTGTGTAACCACCATTTCTTTCGGCAATTTTAGGTGCAATTTCTCTAAACAGCTCATTAACTGCTTCTTTGCTTTGAAGGTAAGAGAAAACAGTTCTGCGAGAATGCGTTGTATCTTCTTTTGATTTCGACAAAATAGGCTCAACAAAAACTCTTAATGTTTTGGCTTTTGCTAGTGTTGTATTAATTCTTTTATGTTGAATTAAGGAGCACGCCATATTGGACAACATAGCCTTTCTGTGACCAGTCTTGCGTCCTAAATGATTAACTTTATTTCCGTGTCTCATGACTTTTTCTTTCTAATCTTTATCCAATTTATACTTTGCTACATTCATACCGAATGTCAAGCCTTTATTGTCAACCAAATCCTCTAACTCAGTTAATGACTTTTTACCGAAATTTCTGAATTTCAACAAGTCAGACTTCGCATAAGAAACCAAATCACCAAGCGTTTCAACATCCGCCGCTTTCAAACAATTTAAAGCCCTAACTGATAAATCCATGTCCACAAGTTTAGTCTTTAACAACTGACGCATGTGTAATGAAGACTCATCGAATTCTTCAGTCTCGGTTTTCACTTCGTTCTCTAAGGTAATTCTTTCATCAGAGAAAAGCATGAAATGGTGAATAAGTATTTTAGCCGCTTCCTTCAAGGCATCTTTCGGGTGTACAGAACCGTCCGTTTTGATTTCCAAAATCAACTTTTCGTAGTCGGTTTTTTGTTCTACACGGAAATTCTCAATACTGTATTTAACGTTTACAATTGGAGTAAAAATAGAATCGATAAAAATAGTACCGAAAGGAGCATTAGGGTTCTTATTTTCCTCTGCAGGAACATAACCTCTACCTTTAACTATTGTAAGCTCCATGTCAATCTTTACAGACGATTCCATGTTACAAATTACTAAATCAGGGTTGAGAACCTGAAAAGCACTCGTAAACTTACCTAAATCACCAGCAGTTAAGGTATTTTGATTAGATACTGAAACAATAACAGTCTCAGCGTCAGTGCCGTCAATTTGTTGTTTAAAACGTACTTGTTTAAGATTCAAAATTATCTCCGTAACATCCTCTACGACTCCTTTCAAAGTAGTAAACTCGTGATCTACACCTTGAATCTTTACAGAGGCAATCGCGAATCCTTCCAAAGAAGATAGTAAAATTCTACGTAAAGAGTTACCAACCGTGATACCATATCCCGGCTCAAGTGGACGAAATTCGAACTCTCCGTGGAATGCATCGGAGTGAACCATGATAACTTTGTCCGGTTTTTGAAAATCCAATATTGCCATGTTTTCAGGATTATTTAGAGTATAATTCGACGATTAATTGTTCTTTTATGTTCTCAGGAATCATATCTCGACTTGGTAAATTAAGTAGTTTACCAGCCATCGATGAGTTATCCCAATCCAACCAATCGAACTTTTTTCTGTTTGCTGTGAGCGAATTTGAAATAGCCTCTAGAGACTTAGACTTTTCCCGTACACCAACCACATCACCTGGCTTTAAGGTGAAAGAAGGAATATTAACCACTTCACCATTCACCACTATGTGTTTGTGCGTTACTAACTGACGAGCAGCTCGTCTAGAAGGAGCAATACCTAAACGATAAACAGTATTATCCAATCGTGCTTCACACAATTGTAAAAGGTTTTCACCTGTAATACCCTTCATTCTAGAAGCTTTATCGAACATGTTCGCAAATTGACGCTCTAAAATACCGTAAGTATATTTCGCTTTTTGTTTTTCACCTAACTGAATCGCGTATTCAGATTGTTTACTACCACGTCTTTTTGCAGGGCCGTGTTGTCCTGGACCATAAGGTCTTTTGTCCAAAGCTTTATCAGCTCCAAAGATTGGATCACGAAAACGACGTGCAATTTTTGATTTTGGACCTCTGTATCTTGCCATTTTTATTAAAATTTAAATCATGAATTAAGGCTAATCCTTCGATGATAATTTATACTAAACTCTTCTTCTTTTAGGAGGACGACATCCATTGTGCGGCATAGGAGTAACATCAATAATTTCAGTTACTTCTATTCCGGAATTGTGAATTGCGCGGATAGCTGATTCTCTACCAGCACCAGGACCTTTCACATAAACGCGAACTCTACGTAATCCGAAGTCATGAGCTTCTTTAGAGCAATCCTCTGCTGCAACTTGAGCTGCGTAAGGTGTGTTCTTTTTCGAACCTCTAAAACCCATTTTCCCTGCTGAAGACCAAGAAATTACTTGACCAGCATTGTTTGTAAGTGAGATGATTATGTTGTTAAAACTCGCTTGAATGTGAGCTTCACCAGCGGCATCTACCTTTACATTTTTCTTCTTCTTTTGATTTGCTTTTGCCATAATATTCAATTATTATTTAGTTGCCTTTTTCTTGTTAGCAACAGTCTTTCTTTTCCCTTTACGAGTTCTAGAATTGTTTTTAGTTCTTTGTCCTCTCAAAGGCAAACCAGCTCTGTGACGAATACCTCTTTGGCAACCAATATCCATTAATCGTTTAATGTTCAATTGAATTTCTGAACGTAAAGCACCTTCTGTCTTGATTTCATTAATAGAATTTCTGATAGCTGAAAGCTGATCATCATTCCAATCTGAAACTTTAATATTTTCATCAATTCCATTTGATGACAACACCTTACTTGCTGTGCTGCGTCCGATTCCAAAGATGTAAGTTAAACCGATTACACCTCTTTTGTTTTTGGGTAAATCTATACCTGCAATACGTGCCATAAAAAATTAATTAACCTTGACGTTGTTTTAATTTCGGGTTCTTTTTATTGATTACATAAACGCGACCCTTACGTTTTACAATTTTGCAATCAGCTGTTCTTTTCTTAACAGATGCTCTTACTTTCATTTTTACTAGTTTATTTGTATCTAAATGTTATTCTACCTTTACTCAAATCGTATGGGGACATTTCAACCTTTACTCTATCGCCTGGTAAAATTTTAATGTAAAACATTCGCATTTTCCCAGAAATATGAGCCGTAATTACGTGTCCATTTTCCAACTCTACACGAAACATAGCATTTGGAAGCGCCTCAACTATTGTTCCGTCTTGCTCTATTGATGATTGCTTTGCCATTTACTAAAAACCTGATAACTCGTTAGCCTCTCTTCTACTTCTTACTCTTGTTCCCTCCATTAATCCGTCCATTTGACGATTCAATTGATAAGTTTCAATTTGTTGTAGAGTGTCTAATACGACACCTACCATAATTAAAATTGATGTTCCACCGAAAAACATAGCAAAACCATCGTTTACACCTGACAATTTAGCAATAGCTGGAAGAATTGCAATTACAGCTAAAAACAACGATCCAGGAAAAGTAATTCTTGAAACTACCGTATCTATGTAATCAGCAGTTTCCTCGCCAGGTCTAACTCCTGGAACAAATCCACCTGATTTTTTAAGGTCGTCAGCAATCTTACTCGGATTAATCATGATAGCAGTGTAGAAATAAGTAAACACAACAATTAAAACAACAAGTAGTAAGTTGTAAGTTAATCCATAGATATCACCCAAAGTACGTTGTAAAAAATTACTCCCTTCACTCGTAACAGCTGAAGAATAAATCATTACCGGAATTGTCATAATTGCTTGAGCAAAAATGATAGGCATTACACCGCTTGCATTAACCTTAATTGGTAAATAATTTCTTGCTCCTTGTTCATCTACGCTTCTTGCTCCAACAACTCTTTTGGCCGTATTTAATGGAATTCTTCTAACACCTTGAACGATTAGAATAGTAACCAATACCACCAACATGAAAGCAACAATCTCTAAAACTAACTTAATCAAATTACCAGCCTCAAGCGATTGTCCAAATTCTGCAAAAAAGGCACCAGGTAAGCGAGAAATTATTCCCACGGTTATTAATAGCGAGATTCCATTCCCAATACCTTTTTCAGTAATACGCTCACCCAACCATACTGCAAACATCGACCCTGCAATAAGTACAATGATTGTTTGAGTCCACCAAAATGTGGAAGCATCAACAGGCATTGCACCTTTTTGCTGAACATAAAGCGATAAGTAACTAGGTGCTTGCAGAGCGCAAATCACAATCGTTAAAATTCGCGTATAATTATTCAATTGCTTTCTTCCCGACTCACCTTCATTCTGCATTTTTTGAACCGCAGGGACAGCCATTCCAAGTAATTGCATGATGATAGAAGCGGAAATGTAAGGCATAATACCAAGTGCCATGATAGAAGCATTGGTAAAGCCACCTCCAGAAAACAATGATAATAAAGTTTCTAAGGTATTTTGGTTAGCTTGTTTGGTTGTTAGAGCATCGTAATTTACACCAGGTAAAATAACAAAAGAACCAACACGATAAACAAGAATTAAGCCGAGAGTAAGTAATATTCTCGACCTTAATTCTTCAACTTTCCAAATGTTTTGTATGTTCTGTATGAATCGTTTCATTGAAAAAAAGAGTGCAAAGATAATTAGATTTTAGAAAAAGTACCACCTTGCCCTTCAATCGCACTTAAAGCGGTTGAAGATATTCCGTGTGCACTAACATTTACTTTGGCTTTCAATTCACCTCTACCTAATACTTTTACAAGATCATTGTGTGAAGCTAGTCCGTTTTCTTGAAATGTTTCAACAGTAAATTCAGTTATTCCTTTAGTATCAACCAAATTTTGAATCATATCAAGATTAATTCCTTTGTATTCAACACGATTAACATTTTTAAATCCAAATTTAGGAACGCGTCTTTGCAAAGGCATTTGACCTCCCTCGAAACCGATTTTTTTGCTGTAACCAGATCTTGATTTTGCACCTTTATGTCCACGAGTAGAAGTACCACCATGTCCAGAACCTTGTCCACGAGCAATTCTCTTTTCACGCTTTACAGAACCAGGAGCTGGGGTTAAATTATTTAAAGTCATTTCTGTATTTTTTAATTATTCAACAACAGTTACCAAGTGACTAACTTTTGCAACCATACCTAAAATCTGAGGTGTCGCTTCTTTCTCTAGAACTTGATTTAATTTTTTAAAACCTAGAGCCTGAATTGTCGCTTTTTGACGTGCGGGACGCTTAATTGCGCTCCTTACGTATTTTATTTTAATAGATGCCATTTCCTTAAAGATTAACCGTTAAACACTTTATCCAATGTAATTCCTCTTTGTCTTGCAACAGCAACAGCATCACGCATTCTTGATAAAGCATCAATAGTTGCCTTAACCACATTATGCGGGTTGGAAGAACCTTGAGACTTTGCCAATACGTTGTGAACACCTACACTTTCCAAAACCGCACGCATAGCACCACCAGCAATTACACCGGTACCTAAACTTGCAGGCTTCAAGAATACACGAGCTCCACCGAATTTACCGGCTTGTTCGTGTGGAATGGTACCTTTTAGTACTGGCACGCGAATCAAGCTCTTCTTTGCATCTTCAACAGCCTTTGTTACTGCCTCAGCAACTTCCTTCGATTT
>CAZWSY010000001.1:72156-80037 GCA_964636775.1 uncultured Lishizhenia sp. | reverse complement strand
AGCACCACCAGCAATTACACCAGTACCCTCAGTTGCAGGCTTTAATAAGACCTCTGCACCACCATACTTTCCTTTTTGGGAGTGCGGAACAGTACCATGAGCAATGGGAACTTTAATTAAATTCTTTTTTGCATCATCTATTCCTTTAGTAATGGCTTCAGTCACTTCTTTTGCTTTTCCAAGACCGTGTCCAACAACACCATTCTCATCTCCAACAACAACAATTGCTGAAAAACTAAAAGTACGACCACCTTTTGTAACCTTAGTAACTCTGTTTACTGCTACGAGTTTATCCTTTAACTCGATATCCGCAGATTTAACTCTATTAATAACTTGTGCTGCCATTTCTTAAAATTTAAGTCCTCCCTCTCTAGCAGCATCTGCCAAAGATTTAATACGACCATGATACAAATACCCATTTCTATCAAAAACAACCGAAACAATTCCAGCTGCAATTGCTTTGGAAGCTATTGATTTTCCAACGATTGACGCTTGTTCAACTTTAGCAACACTTTTCGCTTCATCCATTTTCAATGAACCAGAAGAAACCAATGTTTTACCTGTTGTATCATCGATTAATTGAGCATAAATCTGTTTATTACTTCTAAAAACAGTTAATCTCGGAATCGAAGCAGTACCAAAAACTTTTTTACGAATACGACGCTTAATTTTCGCGCGTCTTAAAACTTTATCGAGTGCCATAATTTTTATTTTTTACCTGCAGACTTACCTGCTTTTCTACGAATATCTTCACCAACAAATCTGATACCTTTTCCTTTGTAAGGCTCTGGTTTCCTAAATGAGCGGATTTTAGCCGCCACCTGACCTAACAATTGTTTGTCATAAGACTCTAAGGTTACAATTGGTGCTTTACCTTTTTCAGTTACGGTTGTAACCTGAACTTCTTTAGGGATTTCAAAAATAATAGCGTGTGAAAAACCAAGAGCCATTTCAAGTAATTGCCCAGTTGCGTTAGCACGGTAACCAACCCCAATAACTTCCATTTGCTTTTTAAATCCTTCAGATACACCAACAATCATGTTGAAAACCAAAGCTCTGTAAAGACCATGTTTAGATCTATGATCTGGTGCGTCAGACGTTCGTGTAAAATTGATTACACCATCCTCGATAACTAAAGATACACTTGAGTCAATTTCTTGCGACAATTCACCCTTTTTGCCTTTAACCCTTACGATGCCATCGTTGAAACTAACGTCAACACCTGCAGGGATTTTGATTGGAGATTTTCCTATTCTAGACATTCTAAATTAATTATTAATAAACGTAGCAAATCACTTCACCACCTACGTTCAATTTTCTTGCTTCTTTGTCAGTAATCACGCCCTTTGACGTTGATACGATTGCAATACCTAATCCGTTTAATACGCGCGGCATTTCTTCACTTCCACTGTACTTTCTTAAACCAGGACGGGATGCACGAACAAGTTTAGTAATTGCTGGGACACGTGTTGACATGTTATATTTCAATGCAATTTTAATTAAACCTTGTTTGTTGTCATCCTCAAATTTGTAATTAAGAATGTAACCTTGATCAAAAAGAATCTGTGTCATTGCCTTCTTTAAGTTTGAAGCTGGAATTTCAACCATTTTCAAACCTGCAGCACTCGCATTTCTAATACGGGTCAGGTAGTCTGCTATTGGATCTGTATTCATAATATTTTAACTAATGTTATTACCAACTTCCTTTTTTAACACCTGGGATTTTTCCAGCAAGCGCCATTTCTCTAAAAGTTACACGAGAAATACCAAACTGTCTCATGTATCCTCTTGGACGACCAGTCAAACCACAACGATTGTGCTTCCTGATTTTAGAAGAATTAGCTGGCAATTGCTGCAAAGCCATCATAGCATCCCATTTCTTATCTTGATCTTCAGGGTTGGAAGATTTTAAAACTTTTGTTAATTGCTCTCTTTTACTTGCATAACGAGCAACTAATCTTTCACGTTTGCGCTCACGCGCTTTCATTGATTCCTTTGCCATTTTCTTTATTTTTTAGTGAATGGAAAACCAAAAGCATCTAAAAGGGCTTTAGCCTCTTCATCATTTGGCGCAGTGGTTACAAACGTAATGTCCATTCCAAGGATTTTGTTTACTTTATCAATATCTATTTCCGGGAAAATAATGTGCTCTTTAACACCCATATTGAAATTTCCGCGTCCATCGAAACCCTTTGCAGGAATACCTCTAAAATCACGAGTACGTGGCAAAGCTACAGATAACAAACGATCTAAGAAATCATACATTCTGTCTCCTCTCAACGTAACCTTAGTACCAATTGGCATACCTTTACGTAACTTGAAGTTTGAGATATCTTTCTTAGAATTTGTGGTAATTGCTTTTTGACCAGAAATTTTTGACAGGTCAGCAGCAGCGCTTTCAATTAATTTCTTATCTGAAACTGCATCTCCCATTCCTTGACTCAAAACAATTTTTTGAAGTTTTGGCACTCTCATGATAGACTTGTAACCAAACTTTTCAGTCAACGACTTAATTATTTCTTCGTTGTACTTTTCCTTTAATCTTGGTGTGTAACTCATTATTTAATCACCTCCCCTGATTTCTTAGCGTATCGAACATTTTGACCTTTCTCATTCAATTTTCTTCCAACTTTAGTTGCTTGACCATTTACAACCAACATTAAGTTTGAAATATGAATTGAACCCTCTAATTCTACAATAGCACCTTGAGGGTTTGTAGCTGAAGGTTTAACATGCTTCTTAATCATGTTCACTCCTTCAATAGTAGCACGCATCTTGTTGCGATCAATAGTAAGGACTTTACCTTCACTACCTCTGGATTCACCACTAAGAACTTTAACAGTGTCTCCAACTTTAATATGTAATTTCTTTTGCATGATTAGAGAATTAAAGCACTTCAGGTGCAAGTGAAACAATTTTCATGTAATTATTCTCACGCAATTCACGCGCAACTGGTCCAAAAATACGTGTCCCACGCATTTCCCCTGCTTGATTTAAAATTACACATGCGTTGTCGTCAAATCGAATGTAAGAACCATCTGGTCTTCTAACTTCCTTTTTTGTACGAACAACAACCGCTTTCGCAACTGCACCTTTTTTTACAGCACCGTTTGGCATTGCACTTTTAACTGCAACAACGATTTTGTCACCAACAGATGCATATCTTCTTCTTGTACCACCAAGTACACGAATACAAAGTACTTCTTTCGCTCCCGAATTGTCAGCTACAGATAATCTAGATTCCGTTTGTATCATTTTGTAATTCTATTTAGCGCGTTCAACAATTTCCACTAGTCTCCAATTTTTGGTTTTACTAAGTGGGCGAGTTTCCATAATTCGTACCGTGTCACCGATATTACAATCGTTCTTCTCATCGTGAGCAACGAATTTGGTAGTTTTCTTAACGAACTTACCATATTTAGGGTGCTTTACCTTACGTTCCACAGCAACAACAATAGACTTTTCCATTTTGTTACTTGTTACTACCCCTGTTCTTTCTTTTCTTAAATTTCGCTTTTCCATAAGCCAATTAAATAAAAGCCTAAGCTTTTGATGAACGTTTAGTTAATTCTGTGCTTATTCGAGCTACTACCTTTCTCATCTCTCTAATTCTTAAAGGATTTTCAATTGGAGACATCTTGTTGTTTAACTTTAAACCTTCAAGTTGTCCTTTAAAATCTACCAAACGACTTTTTAAATCTTCAGATGACAATTTTGTGATTTCTAAATTTTTCATAGCTACAAATTAAGCAGGTAAAACATAGTCGTTACGTACGACAAATTTGCATTTAACCGGAAGTTTTTGCGCAGCCAATCGCATTGCTTCCTTTGCAATTTCATACGGAACTCCGTCCGCTTCAAACATGATTCGACCTGGTTTGATAACCGCTACCCAATGACTTGGAGCACCTTTACCTTTACCCATACGAACCTCAGCCGGCTTAGAGGTAACCGGTTTGTCAGGAAAAATACGAATCCATACTTTTCCTTCACGCTTCATGTAACGAGTAACGGCGATACGTGAAGCTTCAATCTGACGAGATGTAATCCATCCTGCTTCCAACGACTTCAGACCAAACGATCCAAATGAAATTGTGGAACCACGGTGAGCTAAACCTCTATTTCTTCCTTTTTGAACTCTTCTAAATTTTGTTCTTTTCGGCTGTAACATTTCAATTTCTTTTAAAGATGGTTATTTCTTCTTTCTTCTTTGATTATTATTTGGCTTACGATCACCTCCAGAAGAATTTGTGTTAGTTGCAGACATACCTACATTAGGAGACAAATCTCTCTTCCCGTAAACTTCACCGCGACAAATCCATACTTTGATTCCTAAACGACCATAAGTAGTGTGGGCTTCAGATACCGCATAATCAATATCAGCTCTAAACGTATGAAGTGGTGTTCTACCGTCTTTATACATTTCAGTTCTTGCCATTTCAGCACCGTTCAAACGACCTGAAATCTTAACTTTAATTCCTTCAGCCCCCATTCTCATGGTACCGGCGATTGCCATCTTAATAGCTCTTCTAAAAGAAATACGTGCTTCAAGTTGACGAGCAATTCCGTCAGCAACCAAACGAGCATCCAACTCCGGGCGTTTAACCTCAAAAATATTGATTTGGATTTCTTTCTTAGTTAACTTCTTTAACTCCTCTTTTAACTTATCAACCTCTTGTCCTCCTTTACCAATAATTACTCCAGGTCGAGCGGTATTGATTGTTACAGTTACAAGTTTCAGAGTACGTTCAATGATAATTTTCGCTATACTCGCTTTCGCTAAACGAGCGTGTAAGTACTTTCTTATTTGATCGTCCTCAACAAGCTTATCTTTATATTCATTTCCTCCGTACCAATTAGATTCCCATCCATGAATGTAACCTAATCTATTTCCAATTGGATTTGTTTTTTGTCCCATGTTCCAGATTATTTAACACCATCAACAATGATAGTGACATGATTTGACCTTTTTCTGATTCTATGTGCTCTTCCCTGAGGCGCAGCTTGAATTCTCTTCAACATTGTTGCACAACCAACCTCAATTGATTTCACAACTAAAGTTTCTTGACTAATATCTGAACCCTCATTCTTTTGTTCCCAATTGGCAATTGCAGAACGAAGTAATTTTGCTAAACTAGTTGAAGCTTCTTTACTGTCAAAATGTAGAATATTAAGTGCCTTGTTAACCTCAACACCTCTTATCATATCAGCAACTAATCTCATTTTTCGCGGTGAAATTGAAGAATTGTTCAATTTCGCAATAGCTGTTTGCCCTTTGGACTCTTTAAGTGCCTCAGCACGTAAACGTTTTCTTGCTCCCATTGTAATTTTTCTTAACGTTTCTTATCTTTTTTATTACCGCCGTGACCTCTAAAGTTACGTGTTGGGGAAAACTCACCAAGTTTGTGACCTACCATGTTCTCAGTAACAAACACAGGAATGAACTTATTTCCATTGTGCACAGCAAAAGTTAAACCCACAAAATCCGGGGTAATTGTAGAAGCTCGCGACCACGTCTTAATAACAGCTTTACTATTGGACGCTTGAGCTTCGTCAACTCGCTTCATTAACTTGTAATGAACGAAAGGTGGTTTTTTTAATGAACGACTCATGATCTACGACTATTTTTTTCTTCTTTCAATTATTAACCTATTGGAATATTTTGTTTTGCTTCTAGTTTTGAAACCTTTAGCTGGCATACCGTTTCTAGATCTTGGATGACCTCCGGCGTTACGACCTTCACCACCTCCCATTGGGTGATCTACAGGGTTCATAACAACACCTCTAACTCTTGGTCTCCTTCCTAACCATCTGCTTCTTCCAGCTTTACCGGAAACAACTAAATTATGTTCAGCATTGGAGACAGAACCAATAGTCGCTAGACAAGTTGTAAGAATCATTCTCGTTTCTCCAGAAGGAAGCTTGACAATAGCGTATTTACCATCACGAGCATTCAACTGAGCGTATGTACCTGCACCTCTTGCGATGATGCCACCTTTTCCTGGTTGAATTTCGATATTGTGAATAACAGTACCTAGGGGAACATCCGATAAAAACATTGCGTTTCCAACATTTGGAACTGCAGATTTACCCGATTTAATCACATCACCAACCTTTAAACCATTTGGAGCAATGATGTATCGTTTTTCACCATCAGCATAGTATAGCAAAGCAATATTTGCTGTACGGTTCGGATCGTATTCTATTGCTTTAACAGTTGCTGGGATATCAAACTTATCGCGTTTGAAATCAATAATACGGTATTTTTGCTTGTGACCACCACCGATGTAACGCATAGTCATTCGACCATCATTGTTACGTCCACCAGATTTTTTAAGCGGTGCAATCAAACTTTTTTCCGGTTTGCCCTTTGTAATATCAGCAAAGTCAGTAACTACTTTATGACGTTGACCAGGCGTTGTTGGTTTGAACTTTTTGAGAGCCATTTCTTGTTTTTAATAATTGTTATACAAATCAATGGTTTCTCCGTCTGCTACCGTAACAAGAGCTTTTTTCCATTGTTTGGATTTTTGCTCAACAACACCCTTGTTGGTATATTTTACAGAGGATTTACCACCGCCATAATTTGATGTACGTACCTCTTTTACTGTAACGTTGTACATTTTCTCGACGGCATTCTTAATTTCTAGCTTATTTGCTTTTCTATCTACTTCAAAAGCAAAACGATTAAACTTCTCACCTTGTAGCGATGCCTTTTCAGTTATAATCGGTTTTTTAATAATACTTGACATAATTCAATTAGTTTAAGATGCTTTGAATTTTTTCAATTGAACCCTGAGCAAGTATAACTTTCCTAGCATTCAAAACATCGTATGTGTTGAAAGAATCAGCAGAAACTACTTTAACTTTAGGAAGGTTTCTAGATGACAAATAAACAGCATCATTGTGTTCAGGAAGAATAAACAAAACCTTCTCATTCGTCAATTTCAAATTATCTAGCAGGGAGATAAACTCCTTTGTAGATGCTTTGCCAAAGTTAGGATTGTCAATCACCAATAAATTGTTGTTCGCAGCTTGAACTGAAAACGCCGATTTACGAGCCAATCTTTTCAATTTAACATTTAACTTGAAATGATAATTTCTAGGACGTGGGCCAAAGATTCTACCCCCACCTACACGAGTACCTGACTTAACACTTCCTGCTCTTGCTCCACCTGTTCCTTTTTGTTTCTTCAATTTTCTAGTAGAACCTGCAACCTCATTTCTTTCTTTAGCCTTGTGAGTACCTTGACGGCGATTTGCCAAATGTTGTTTCACATCTAAATAAATTGCATGATTATTAGGTTCGATAGCAAAAACCTCATCCAACAATTCAACTGAATTGGAGGTAGAAACTCCTTTAAGATCGTATATTGTTGCTTTCATTACTTAATAATTGTTACAGTTGAACCTTTAGCTCCAGGAATAGAACCTTTGATTAAAATCAAATTTCTATCTGCAAGAACTTTTAAAATCTGAAGATTTGATGCCAAACGTCTTTTGTTCCCCATTTGACCAGCCATTCGCATACCTTTAAATACACGGGCAGGATAAGAACAAGCACCGATCGAACCGGGTGCTCTCAACCTGTTGTGCTGACCGTGAGTAGATTGACCAACTCCACCAAAACCGTGACGTCTTACAACACCTTGAAAACCTTTACCTTTTGAAGTACCTACAACATCCACGAACTCTCCTTCTTCAAAAAGAGTGGCATCAACTGTATCACCCAAATTAACATTGTCAAATCCTTTGAATTCAACCAATTTAGCTTTTGGAGATGTATTAGCTTTCTTAAAATGACCTTTCAACGCATTTGGAGTATTTTTTTCTTTCTTTTCTCCAAAACCCAATTGAACGGCATCGTAACCATCTCTGTCT
>CAZWSY010000001.1:51039-72146 GCA_964636775.1 uncultured Lishizhenia sp. | reverse complement strand
TGTAGATGCTAGTCATTCCGACTTTTTTACCTATTAAACCTGGCATTTTTTATTATTTATTAATTAAACTTTGATTTCAACATCAACACCACTTGGCAACTCTAATTTCATGAGAGCATCAACAGTTTTTGAAGAGCTACTGTAGATGTCCATCAATCTTTTGTATGCACACAACTCAAATTGCTCACGAGCTTTTTTGTTTACGTGTGGTGATCTCAAAACTGTGTAAATTCTTTTGTGAGTTGGAAGGGGAATTGGACCACTAACAACTGCACCCGTAGATTTCACAGTCTTAACAATTTTCTCAGCTGATTTATCCAAAAGATTATGATCGTAGGACTTCAACTTAATTCTAATTTTTTGACTCATCTTATTAAAATATTATGCAGTGATTTTACCATTTGCCTTTGCTACAACGTCGTCCGAGATATTTTTTGGTGCCTCAGCATAATGCGAAAACTCCATAGATGAACTTGCACGACCAGATGTTATCGTTCTTAACTGAGTAACATAACCAAACATTTCAGAAAGAGGAACATCAGCCTTTAAAACTTTAGCTCCATTTCGATCATCCATTCCCTTCATCATTCCACGACGTCTGTTTAAGTCACCAACAACATCCCCCATATTTTCTTCTGGTGTAACCACCTCAAGTTTCATGATAGGTTCAAGTAAAATTGGTTTACAAGCCTTAACAGCAGCTCTGTAAGCCATTTTCGCACACAATTCGAATGATAAAGAATCGGAGTCAACGTTGTGGTAAGAACCATCAATTAACTCAACCTTCATAGATTCAAGCGGGAATCCAGCTAAAACACCGTTTTTCATTGAATCTTTAAAGCCTTTCTCAACAGAAGGTATGAATTCACGTGGAATATTACCGCCTTTAATACTATTTATGAATTCCAAACCTGTCTTAGTCTCGTCTGTTTGTGGAGAAATCTTAACGAAAATATCCGCAAATTTACCACGACCACCCGTTTGTTTTTTGTACACTTCACGGTGTTCTGTTGAACCATTGATAGCCTCACGATAAGCAACTTGCGGAGCACCTTGATTAACTTCAACTTTAAACTCACGCTTCAAACGATCAACAATAATTTCCAAGTGTAACTCACCCATTCCTGAAATCACAGTTTGACCAGTTTCTTCGTCGGTATGAACTCTAAACGTCGGATCTTCTTCAGATAATTTAGATAATCCAATTGACAATCTATCTGTATCAGCTTGAGTTTTCGGTTCAATCGCTAAACCAATAACTGGCTCAGGGAACACCATTGACTCAAGAACGATAGGAGCGTTCTCAGCACATAATGTATCACCAGTTTTAATGTCCTTAAATCCAACTACTGCTCCAATATCACCAGCTCCTAATTCAGGAATCTGGTTTTGCTTGTTTGCATGCATTTGGAAAATTCTCGAAATACGTTCCTTGTTTCCTGAACGAGTATTCAATACATAAGAACCAGCTTCTAACTTACCAGAATAAGCACGAACGAAGCACAAGCGACCAACAAAAGGATCAGTTGCAATTTTGAACGCAAGTCCTGCAAATGGTTCATCATAAGAAGGTTTGCGAGAAACTTCCTCATCTGTTTTAGGATTTGTTCCAGTTATAGCTTCGATATCCATTGGTGAAGGAAGAATTTCCATTACCATATCAAGCATAGCCTGAACACCTTTGTTTTTAAATGAAGAACCACACATCATTGGAACAACTTTTCCAGATATCGTAGCTTCACGAAGAGCATTCAAAATTTCCCTTTCTGTTAAGGAATTTTCATCTTCAAAGAATTTCTCCATTAAAGTTTCGTCGAACTCAGCAACCGCTTCAAGTAATTCACTTCTCAACTGACGAGCTTCGTCAATAATATCGTCAGGAATTTCAACTTCTTTGAAAGTCATTCCATAATCATCCTCATTCCATACAATACCACGGAAATTGATTAAATCAACAACCCCACGGAAATTGTCTTCTTCCCCAATATTTATTTGTAAAGGAAGTGCATGACTACCTAACATATCTTTAACTTGCTTACACACTTTCAAAAAGTCTGCACCTTGACGATCCATTTTGTTAACGAATCCGATTCTTGGTACATTATAGTTGTTAGCAAGTCTCCAGTTTGTTTCTGATTGCGGCTCTACACCGTCAACAGCTGAAAACAGGAATACCAAACCATCCAAAACACGTAAAGAACGATTTACCTCGACCGTAAAATCAACGTGTCCTGGGGTATCAATAATATTAATGTGATATTGCTGACCACGATAGTTCCAATTCAATGTTGTAGCAGCAGAAGTGATGGTGATTCCACGCTCTTGCTCTTGCTCCATCCAGTCCATTGTTGCAGCACCATCATGTACTTCACCAATTTTGTGATTTACACCACCGTAAAATAAAATACGCTCAGTGGTTGTGGTCTTACCTGCATCAATGTGAGCAGCAATACCAATGTTTCTTGTAAAACGAAGATCTCTTGACATGTATTAGAATCTAAAATGTGAAAATGCTTTATTTGCCTCAGCCATTCTAATTGTATCTTCCTTCTTTTTATAAGCAGCACCTTCTTCCTTAGAAGCAGCTATAATTTCAGAAGCCAATTTTTGAGACATTGTTTTTTCGTTTCTTCTACGCGCATAACCAATTAACCATTTCATGGCAAGTGATGCTTTACGCTCTTCACGAACAGGAGTTGGGATTTGGAAAGTTGCCCCCCCCACTCTTCTACTTCTTACCTCTACACTTGGAGTAACGTTTTCAAGAGCTTTTCTCCAAACATCAAGACCGTTTTGGTCTTCCAATTTTTTATCTACAATTTCCAAGGCATCATAAAAGATTTTGAACGCCAAACTCTTTTTACCTGAAAACATTAAGTTATTGACAAACTTAGTAACTACCACATCGTTAAACTTTGGATCTGGCAATATCGCGATTTTTTTAGCCTTTCTTCTTCTCATTGCTTAGGACTTAAATTATTTCTTCTTAGCTCTTTTTGTACCGTATTTTGAACGTCTTTGGCTTCTTCCTTGAACACCAGCGGTATCCTCAGCACCACGAACAATGTGGTAACGTACACCTGGAAGGTCTTTAACCCTTCCACCACGAACTAATACTAATGAGTGCTCTTGCAAATTGTGACCCTCACCGCCGATATAGGCATTAACCTCTTTTCCATTGGTCAAACGAACACGCGCTACTTTACGCATTGCGGAATTCGGTTTTTTTGGCGTTGTTGTGTAAACGCGCACGCAAACCCCTTTTCTTTGGGGACATGAATCAAGCGCAGCAGACTTACTTTTCTTGACTACCGCAGTTCTTCCTTTGCGAACTAACTGTTGAATAGTTGGCATAAAATACTCTTAATTTTAAAATATATACTAAACCTCAAACGCACTTTGAGGGGTGCAAAGATAGATGTTTTATTTTAACACACAACTAATTGATTTAAAAATTCTTATTTTTTTTCTCAACAGTAAAATTTAAAGCAAAAAAAAGCGGAACCTAGGTTCCGCTCTCAATACTTAAGGAATAAAATTACCTGTACATCACGTGTTTTACTGCATTTACAATCCTTTCTACATTTGGTAAAGAAGCATCAATCAAGGTTGGTGAAAACGCAAATGGTGTATCTGTTTGCATAACACGCGCAACTGGTGCATCCAAATAATCAAAAGCATAACGTTGTAAATGATATGCAATTTCTGATGCAATAGAAGCCAATGGCCATGATTCTTCAACAACTACACATCGATTCGTTTTTTTAACAGACTCAACAACTGCTGCATAGTCAATTGGTCGAATTGTTCTTAAATCAATGATTTCAACTGAAATGTTTTCTTTTGCCAATGCTTCCGCCGCTTGTTGCGCTACCTTGATAATCTTACCGAAGGATACAATCGTCACATCAGAACCTTTTCTTTTAACATCAGCAACTCCGATTGGGATGATATACTCCCCTTCCGGAACCTCGCCCTTATCTCCATACATTTTCTCAGACTCCAAAAATACGACTGGGTCATTATCCCTGATTGCAGCTTTTAGAAGTCCTTTTGCATCAGCTGGATTTGACGGTGTGATAACTTTCAATCCTGGGAAGTGAGCATAAAAAGATTCAAAACTTTGTGAGTGAGTTGCTGCCAATTGACCAGCCTGACCATTTCCACCTCTAAATACGATAGGACAAGAATACTGCCCACCAGACATTTGCAACATTTTTGCGGCTGAATTTATAATTTGATCAGCGGCTAAGATTGCAAAATTCCAGGTCATGAACTCAACAATTGGTCTCAAACCGTTCATCGAAGCACCTACAGCAATTCCGGCAAATCCAAGTTCAGCAATAGGAGTATCAATAACCCTCTTTTCACCAAATTCATCGAGCATACCTTGTGATACCTTGTAAGCACCATTATATTCAGCAACCTCTTCTCCTAAAAGAAACACGTTTGGGTCACGTCTCATTTCTTCAGACATTGCCTCTCTGAGTGCTTCTCTAAATTGTATTGTTTTCATAGTGTCATTTGTACAATAAGTGCAAAAATAGAACTAAATATCACGCGACTTGCAGTTGAGCCAATTTTGATTTACTAAATGTTGCATTCGCATATTCTAAATCTATATTTAATTCTTTCTTCTTTGAAGAAGGTGAGTCAAACATGGCGTCTGTAAGAATTTGTTCGCAAATAGATCTCAATCCTCTTGCCCCAAGTTTAAACTCTATCGCTTTGTCAACAATAAAGTCAAGAACATCTTTTTCAATAACAAGCCTAATGCCATCCAACTCAAATAATCTAACGTATTGCTTAATAATTGCATTTTTAGGTTCCATCAAAATACGTTTCAAGTCTTCTCTGTTCAAAGGTTCAAGATAGGTTAAAACAGGAAAACGCCCTAATAGTTCTGGAATCAATCCATAAGTTTTTACATCTGTTGGATTTATGTATCGCAACAAGGACTCATCTTCTACCCTAGCCTCGTCCAAAGCACTAAAACCAATCGTTTGTCGGTTGACACGATTTGCTATGATTCGTTCAATTCCGTCAAATGCCCCACCACAAATAAATAAAATATTTCTAGTGTCGATTTGAATCATTTTTTGTTCTGGATGTTTTCTTCCTCCTTGAGGCGGAACATTAACCGTTGCTCCCTCTAATAACTTCAAAAGTGCTTGTTGAACACCCTCACCAGAGACATCGCGAGTGATGGAAGGATTATCACTTTTACGTGCAATTTTATCAATTTCATCAATAAAGACGATACCGTTTTGAGCAGCGTTAACGTCATAATCCGCAGCTTGTAATAATCTTGATAAAATACTTTCGACATCTTCTCCGACGTAACCAGCTTCAGTAAGAACAGTTGCATCAGCTATACAAAAAGGAACATTCAACATTTTCGCAATACTTTTTGCGAGCAAAGTTTTACCTGTTCCAGTTCTACCAACTAGCATCACATTCGACTTATCTATCTCAACATCTCCAGAACTTGGTGCATTAATTCTTTTAAAATGATTGTAAACTGCAACTGCCAATACTTTTTTAGCATCGTCTTGACCGATTACAAACTCATCCAAATGTGCTTTTATTTCACTTGGCTTTAAGAGATTGAGTTTTTTCTTGCTTATTGAAGTGCCTCTTCTGTTGAACTGAAATTCCTCTTCAATAATTCTATGCGCCTGCTCAACACATCCATCACAAATATGTCCAGAAATTCCGGCGATAAGCATACGCACGGACGAACTACTTGAACCACAGAAGGAACAAGCACCATCTTTTTTAGCCATAATCTATTTTGGGTTTCTTAATAAAACTTCATCAACCATTCCGTATTCTTTGGCTTCTTGAGAAGTCATCCAATAATCGCGATCTGAATCTGCCCAAACTTTGTCGTAAGTTTGACCGGAATGAGTTGCAATGATGTCGTATAGTTCTTTTTTCAATTTTTGAATTTCCCTTGCAGTTATCTCAATATCGGAAGCTTGTCCTTGTGCCCCACCCAAAGGTTGGTGAATCATTACTCTTGCATGCTTCAAAGCACTTCTTTTACCAGCGGCTCCTGCACAAAGAAGAACAGCACCCATTGACGCCGCCATACCTGTACAAATTGTAGCAACATCAGGACGGATATATTGCATAGTATCATAAATACCTAAACCAGCATAAACCGAACCACCTGGCGAATTCAAATAAATCTGAATATCCTTTTTTGCATCAACAGACTCTAAGAATAATAATTGTGCATTAATAATATTTGCAACTTGGTCATTAATTCCTGTTCCAAGAAAAATAATTCTATCCATCATAAGTCTCGAAAAAACATCCATTTGCGTCATATTCAAAGGACGTTCCTCGATAATATAAGGTGTCAATGAGGAATCAATGTAATGATCTACCACCATGCTATTGATTCCCATGTGCATTGTTGCATACTTTCTAAACTCGTTTCCTTGATTCATTTTTTAAAATTTGGAGGCTAAAATTACTTAATCTTTACCTTTATGCACATTCTTTTCATTTTTTAATAAATCCATTGAAGCCACACCTCAAAGAAATTTTCAATTCAAGAATTCTTTTATCACCCTTAAATTGGGGATTTGGTCATGTTTCAAGATGCATTCCAATTATCCAGCAATTAATTAATCAGGGAAATTACTTAATTATTTGTTGCAATAAAAATCAAGCTGATATTTTTGAGGATTACTTGGAAAACAAAAAAAAATCTTTCGAGATTGTAATCTTTGAAGGTTATCCTTTTGCTTTTAATGGAAAGGGAAACTTCAAAACTGATCTGCTAAAACGTTCTTTTCAGCTCTTAAAATTCTACCATTTCGAGAAAAAATGGGTCGATGAAAAAGTAAAGAAGTTGAAAATTGATTTTGTTATTTCAGACCACAGGTACGGATTTCAATCAAAAAAATGCCATTCTATTTTCATTACTCATCAATATAACATTCCATCGACATTTATAGCTAACAAGATCCATCACTGTTTTTTTTCGAAATTCGAAACAGTGTGGATTGTAGATGATGAAAATAAAAATCTTGCGGGGAATTTATCGAATCATTTTCAAGATGAAAGAGCAATTAATATTGGTACAAAATCGCGATTTGAAATCTATCAAGATAGAGGAGAAAAAACTAGAAGTGTACTTATTCTAAACGGTCCTGAAAAATATTGGCAAGCACTTTTAGATTTTTTCAAAGAAAAGCTAATTGCTGGTGAAATTGACACTTTAGTTTTAAGTGACAATTCGAAAGTCATAGTTCCGAAAGAATTTTGCGGAACTGTGATTTCTAATAAATCATGGATTGAAATGGATCAATTATTACTTCAGGCTAAAAAAGTCTATGGATACATGGGATATTCAACTTTAATGGACTTACTTGAACTTCAGATCTCATTTGAAAATTTAATCCCGTGTAAAGGTCAAAGCGAACAACAGTACCTATATAAACTTCATAAAACAAAAAAGTCTCAACCTTAGCTGAGACTTTTTAAACAATATATTTGGTTTGGATTATCTTACTGCTGAAGAAAAAGTAGAATTAGAGAAGAACTTAACAAACTCTCTGTCTTTTCCAGCTTTCGTTTTCAAGTTAGAATCTAACGCAAATGCCTTGTTCAAATGATTTACGATAGCGTCTACATTGTCGCCATTTCTCGCTGAGATAACGGCAAACAAATAATGAACATCTGCCGCTTCTTTTTCCGATTGCAAGGTTGTTTTTGCTTCTGCCAATTTATTTTGAAGAACTTGTGCTAAAGCTTTGTTGAATGTATTTCCTGAAACGTTTCTTTCAGCGGAAGAATATTTGCCGTCAAGGATATCCAACGCCGCAGAATTGGTAGCAATTACGGCTGACTTTTTATTATCCGATGTTTTGGCTTGATTCAACAATTTTCTAGTTTGAGAACGATCTCCTTCTTGCATTGAAATTGCAGCTAAATTGTTTTTAGATGACGCATTATCTTTCAAGTTATTAGCTTTCTCGAAATTTTTCTTTGCATCAGCCATTTTGTTTTGGTTATACTGAATTACACCCAAATTATTATAGGCACGGTAGTCATTCGGGAACGATTGAATTGCTGCACCAAAAATTCTTGCTTTTTCATTAGCATCATCGGTTTTACTTGCTGCAAACAACATTTCTTCCAAACTTAAGATGGAAGGATTATTTTTTGAAGCAGCAACAATCTCATTATCTGTTAAACCTAATTCTTTGTAATTAATAGTAATTACAGCGCGACGAATTTTAGGAAAAACATCCTTTTCTAATTCTGTATATGATTTACCCAAGTTAACCATGTCTTTTTCACGTTGAACTGGGTCTTTTGTCATTTCAAGAATTCTCAAGAAAAGAGCTTTATCAGCTTCAGGAATTGTAGTAGTAACTTTCAATTGCTCCTTGAAACCTTCAAAATCTTCACCTTTACCTAGTAGAACGTATTTAGAAGTATCAGCCCATTCGATCAGCGTGTCCTTTTTGAATAACTGAACAATTGAATTTCTGGCACTGACAGTTCTTTCGTTAGATAAATTATCATTTTTATCCTCCACACCATCCGGGGAAGCAAAACCCTTAATATCAATTGAAGTGATTTGAATTTTTGGATTGTTCTTCGATTCTTTAATCCATTTGATCAAGTCTAAAATATCTTGATCCTTCAGTTCATTTTTGCGAACCTCAGACTTTGCTTTTTCAAAGTTAATCATGGCAGAGGTTGATTTTGCTGTCTCTCGAACCATATTGATTTCGTCTTCAGTCAATAAACCAAAATTCTTTCTTGCCATCAACGGGGTAATGATAGTACCATCTGCTAACTTAGTTTCTGGAATATCTTCTTTTTCCTTGGTTCCCTTGAACACTTTACCCGTAAGTTTCAAATCAGCCGCCTCCATATCTGGTCTGTAAGGAACAACTTGTTCAAAAGTTGCCGTACCTCCCGGCTTGAACGGAATTGTTTGACCGTTACCTGTTACTTTCTCACCTTGAATTGTGTAAGTTGCTAAAGCTACATTGCCAAGTTTTGGAGTGATTTCCGCTTTTGCTTTTTTTCTTAGTCCTTTTTCTGGCACATTTACCACTACTGAAATTTTCACACTATCACCGTGCATTTCTAATGGATTTGGTGTTACCTTGTAGGATAAATCCTTCATTTGGTCACAGGAAGAAAGCGATACAATCGTGCCACTAACAACCGTCAAAAAGGCTAATTTGTTCAAATTCATGTTGTTCTATTTTTTATCGAAGCGCAAAAGTAATAACAATCTATATTAAACCACAAACACTTTTATAAGATTTGTTTATGTTTTCAATTTTTAACAACACAATTCGACAAAAACAAAAAGGTTTGAGGGTCAAGATAATTTGCAATTTCAAGTAACGGATTCAATACAAATTCGCGTTTACGGTATCTAGGGTGTGGAATTGTAAGATCTGAATAATTAATGACCTCCTCCCCAAAAAATAAAATATCTAAATCAATAGGTCTATCTTGATAAACATCTTTTGTTTTTGTTGCCCTACCCAACTCACTTTCTATTTGCTTTAGAATATTTAATACTTCGGTAACTGACAAAGTTGTTTTGGCTATTAAACATCCGTTCAAAAATTCATTTGAGGATTCAAAACCACTTGGTTCACTACTCAATAAACTTGAAACTTTCTGAATCTTGCCTATTCTTTTTTCTATTTCAGAAATGGCTTTTTGAATGTTATTCTCTTTATTACCGAGATTAGAACCAAAAGCAATAACCAACTCAATATCAATCAACTCTTCCATTTTAAGGTCTCCACGAAGTGCTTCAGGTCTTTTTTTAAGTATTGTAAAGTTGGGCGAAGAGAATCATAATTTGGACGACAATTCAACAACACCTCGCCTCGAACAAAATTTTTGGTTGAATCAGTAAGGTAGAATTGAAAGTTCGTAGCAACATTTCCTTTTAATTCGAAAAATGTACCGTAAACTTTATCTGATTTCCGAATAATATTCTCCGTTTCAATTCTATCTGCCTTGATTTTATGTTCATCCACTTTATCATTCGCAAAATTGATAATCGAAGCCAAAGAATCTTTATTTTGAATCCCCATGTAAAAAAGAAACAATGTTCCATTCAATGGGCCTAAATCAACTTCTTGTGCGCAAAAAATCGGATTATTTCCTTGTAATTTTTTGTAATTATATATTGAGGAAAGTTCTCCATCGTAAGGGCAATCCATTTGAGTTTGGATATATTTTTGTTCCGGCAACTCTAACCTGGGATAAGTCGGTGGTTTTGGTACTGGTATTTCTTCTGAACAACCTAGTAATGAAAATATCGATAATGATAGAAAATAAATTGCACTTCGATAGACTAAATTCACTTTGTTCTTCATAATTAAAAAGTTAGGTTTAAAATATTCGGATTTTCACCGTTTTCACTCTTCTTTTATCAGAAGACTCCACAACCAATTTAATATTTCCTATCTCAATAAATTCATTGTTTTTAAGAATCCGTCCAGCTTGTTCAACGATAAACCCACCGATTGTTTCAGATTCACCTTTTATTTTCTCAAAAACTTCTGGATTAATATCAACGATTTTGTAAAGGTCATTTAGCGATGTTCTTCCTTCAAATAAATAAGTGCTTTCATCAACAATAGAATATACCACCTCTTGATCATCGAACTCATCCGTAATATCTCCAACAATTTCTTCCAAAATATCCTCTAAAGTTACAATTCCACAAGCCCCACCGTATTCATCGACAAGAACAGCCATGTGCATTTTCATCGTTTTGAACTCTTGTAATAAATCGTTAATCTTCTTGTTTTCAGGTACAAAATAGGGTTTCCTAACGTGTTGTCTCCAATCAAATGACTCATATTCATTTAGAAAAGGTAATAAATCTTTGATGTACAGAATCCCTACAATATTGTCCTCTGTTGATTCAAATACCGGAATACGAGAATATCCAGCTTCTAAAATGAAGTTCAATACCTCTTGAAAATCGTACTCCGTGGATATTGCTTCGACTTCAATTCTCGGAGTCATTATTTGGTTGGCTTCTGTTTTGCTAAACTTTACAATTCCTTCTAAAAGTCGGTGTTCGTCGTCATCTGCACTTTCTTCTTTTGTCAAGGCAATTGCTTCAACCAAGTCGTCCGAGGAAACGTTTGTATTGCCCCCAAAAAGATTTTGAATTCCCGCCGAACCAGCATTTAAAAGCCATTTTAGCGATGAGAAAGGTGGAACTTTAGAAACAAATTTCAAAGGAAGTGCCATTTTCTCAACTACCATCAATTGATTTTGACTTGCAAAAACCTTAGGTACAACTTCACCGATGATTAGAATTATTGTTGTAATTCCCACTAAATCAACTAGAACACGAACTATAGGGTGAATATTATCGGGTAGAAAGTAATCTAGTGCAATCGTTGACAAAATCACAATTCCAACATTCACAAAATTGTTCAAAACGAGAATTGTGGCCAATAATTCTTTTGGACGATTTAACCAGTCTAATACAGCTTGAGAATTCTTATTGTCATTTTCACGAAGTTGTTCTAAGTCTTTCGGTTTTAGTGAAAAAAACGCAGACTCTGAACCAGAAATCAACGCCGAAAAAACCAACAAAACAAGTATGATTAAAACGTATATCATACCGTTTCAATTTTAAGTTGAAAATAATGCGCAGAATACATCGTCAAGATGCGTTCCGCCTTGGGTTCGGGAATATCCGAATCTAACTTATTGCTTTCGTCTTTTGGCATATTAAAATGGTGATTCATCATCCGACTCCTCCTTCAATCCAGAGATTGGGGACAAGTTGGTTCCTCTATTTTCATTGGTGTAAGGTGGTTTTTGTTCGTTGGCTTCTAACTTGGAAAGAATCGTAAAATCCTCTCCAACAACCTCAACGTTAAACCTTTGATTTCCTTCTTTATCTGTCCAAGATCTTTTCTTCAATTTTCCTTCAACGTAAATCTTAGAACCTTTACGAACATATTTTTCAGCAATTTCAGCCAAACCTCTCCACAAAACGATGTCGTGCCAATCTGTAACCTCACGTTTTTCACCAGTTTGCTTATCAATGTAAACCTCTGATGTTGCTAATGGAAAAGTAGCAACCATGGCTCCATTTTCCAACCTTCTCACCTCCGGATCTTTTCCTAAATTCCCGATAAGAATAACCTTATTTACACTTCCGTTCATACAACAAATATAAAAAATTGAATATTCTAGGCTAATTATTTTTTGCGAACTATTTTTTTGCCTTTTGGTTTTGTTCCTTGTTCTTCTGCTAACTTAAGACATTCATCCAAAGTCAACAATTCAGCTTGTGAGTCTTTTGGCAATTTGAAATTATCTTTTCCTATTTTAAGATACGGCCCATATTTTCCATTCAACAATTGAACATCTTCTCTACCATCAAAGGTCTTGATTAATTTGTTGGCTTCCTCTGTTTGCTTTTGTTGATAAAGTTCAATTGCTTGTTCCAAAGTAATTGTCATTGGGTCTTCTCCTTTCGGAATGGAAACAAAGGTTTTTCCTACTTGAATGTAAGGCCCAAAGCGACCAATATTTGCTTTTACAGCTTGACCTTCATATTCACCCAAAGTTCTTGGTAATTTGAATAATTCCAATGCGTCCTCAAGTGTGATACTATTTATAGATTGATTTTTACTTAATGAAGCAAATTTGGCTTTTTCACCGTCAACTTTTTCATCACCAATTTGAATCATAGGACCGAAACGACCTATACGAGCAATGACCTTCCTACCCGTGGCAGGCTCAACTCCCAATTCTCTTTCGCCCGTTGCTCTTTCAGATGTTTCCAATGTATTTTCAACCTCTCCGTGAAATGGCGTATAAAATCCACTCAACATTTTTGTCCAATCAATTTTTCCTTGTGCTATTTCATCAAACTGAGCCTCAACATTCGCTGTGAAATGAAAATCCATAATGTTGGCGAAATGTTCCGTCAAAAAATCGTTGACCACTACACCAATATCTGTTGGAATTAATTTGTTTTTGTCTTTGCCGGTCACTTCAGACTTTTGAACTTCTGAAATACTTGAACCAACCAGGGTTAGAACTTTATAATTTCTTGTTTCTCCCTCTTTTTCAGACTTTTCAACATATCCTCTTTTTTGAATGGTTGAGATGGTTGGTGCGTAGGTTGACGGGCGACCAATTCCCAATTCTTCTAATTTCTTAACTAAAGAAGCTTCTACATATCGGGAAGGAGGACGTGAAAAACGCTCTGTTGCAACAACCTCATTCCTTTCTAACTTTTCATTTAGTTTCACCGCAGGCAATAAACCTGAGGTTGTTTCATCTTCTTGTTCCTCTAGGTTAGACTCTAAGTAAACTTTCAAGAATCCATCGAATTTAATTACTTCACCTTTTGCTTGAAAATAATAATCCGATTTCAGTCCACCTACTTTAATAGTTGTTCTTTCCAATTGTGCATCCGCCATTTGACTTGCGATGGAGCGTTTCCAAATCAAGTCATACAGCTTCATTTCATCGCGATCATCCTCAATACTTGTACGTGAAAAGTCGGTTGGACGAATGGCCTCATGTGCTTCTTGCGCACCTGCACTTTTGGTTGCAAATTTTCTCACCTTGGAGTAATTATCACCATAAAGACTAGATATTGCTGCTTTTGCACCATTGATAGCTGTGTCCGACAAATTCACGGAATCAGTACGCATGTAAGTAATCATTCCAGATTCATAAAGCCTTTGCGCAACAGACATTGTGCGTGTTACAGAAAATCCCAATTTCAAACTTGCTTCTTGTTGCAAGGTTGAAGTTGTAAATGGCGCTGCCGGACTTTTCGTTGCTGGTTTTTCTTGAATGTCTTCTACAAAAAAAGACGTTTTCGAACATTCGTCCAATAAATCTTTAGCGGTTTGTAAATTCTCAACTTGCTTGTTTAATTCCGTTTTCAATATCCCTTTTTCGCTTTGGAAATTGGCATTCAAGCGGTAAAAATTGGAAACCTTAAATGCTTCAATTTCTCTTTCTCTATCTACAATTAACCTTACAGCTACAGATTGAACCCTCCCAGCCGACAAACTCGGACGAACTTTTTTCCAAAGTACAGGAGACAATTCAAAACCAACAATTCTATCCAAAACCCTTCTTGCTTGCTGTGCGTCAACCAATTGTTTGTTGATTTGACGAGGATTGTCAATCGCCTTTAAAATGGCTGTTTTGGTAATCTCGTTGAATGTTATACGTTTTGTGTCTTTTTTTTCTAATCCCAACGTTTCGAAAAGGTGCCATGAAATAGCCTCTCCCTCACGGTCTTCATCGGTTGCTAGCCAAACCGTTTCTGCTTCTTTGGTTAACTTTTTCAATTCCGCTACCACCGCTTTTTTGTCGGGTGTTACTTCATAAATTGGACGAAAGTTATCGTTTAAATCTACAGAAAGCCCTTTTTTTCCTAAATCTCTAACATGCCCAAAACTTGATTTAACTACGAAATCTTTTCCTAAATAACCTTCAATTGTTTTCGCCTTTGCAGGGGACTCAACGATCACTAAATTTTTCGCCATACACTAATTTTAAGTCACAAAAGTAATTTTATTCTTTTCTACGTTTCAATTTCAATTTTGAAGTTAAATGAATTTCACACGGAAAAATAGTAAAACTCCTATTTCAAAAACAGAAAAGAAACAACACTTTCAACTCGTTGTTCATGTCATTTTGTCAGTTAAATATTCTATTTTTGCGATCCCAAAGAAAAAATATGTCTTTTGATAATAAAGTAATTGACGAGTCAGTTCAAGGCAACGCTTTAATGGTTGACGGAAACGAAAACTCCAAAAAAAAATTATACATAGAAAGCTACGGTTGTCAGATGAATTTTTCTGATAGTGAAGTAGTTGCATCAATTATGAAGGAAGACGGATACGCCACAACACGCGACGTATCTGAAGCAGATGTTGTATTGATTAATACGTGTTCCATTCGTGAAAACGCTGAGCAACGTGTAAGAAATCGTTTGACGGAATTCAAAAAACGCAAATCGGATAACCCGGAATTAGTGGTTGGTATTTTGGGTTGCATGGCGGAGCGATTGAAAAAAAATCTTCTAGAGGAAGAAAAATTAGTTGATTTAGTTGCTGGACCTGACGCTTACCGAGATTTACCAAATTTGATTGAAGAAGTTGGAACGGGTCAAAAAGCGGTTAATGTTCTCCTTTCAAGAGACGAAACTTATGCGGATATTTCACCAGTAAGATTAGATCAAGGTGGGATTTCAGCATTTGTAACCATCATGCGTGGTTGTGATAATATGTGTTCGTTTTGTGTTGTTCCATTTACAAGAGGCAGGGAACGTTCCCGCGACCCACAAACGATTGTTGAGGAATGTCGAGATTTATTCCAAAAAGGTTATCGCGAGGTAACTTTACTAGGTCAAAATGTGGACAGTTACCGTTGGAATATTACTTCAAAGGGTGAAATAAAAAATCCTGATTTGCCAACCACTAATTTTGCACAACTGATGGAAATGGTGGCTTTGGTCTCTCCCCTGCTCCGTGTTCGTTTTAGCACTTCGCACCCTAAGGATATGACCGATGACGTGCTCGAAATCATGGCGAAATACGAAAATATTTGTCCTTACATCCACTTACCTGTTCAATCTGGTGACACCGATGTTCTATACAGAATGAATCGTGGTTATTCTAGAGATTGGTATTTAGAGCGAATTAATGCCATAAAACGAATTGTGCCTGATTGTGCCATTTCTACCGATATAATTACTGGCTTTTGTGGTGAAACTGAAGAGGAACACCAAAATACCTTGAGTTTAATGGATAGTGTTCAATACGATTTTGCCTACATGTTTAAATACTCGGAACGACCTAAGACTTTAGCGGAAAGACGATTTGACGACGACGTACCTGAGGAGATTAAAGGACGAAGGTTGAACGAAATAATTGAAAAACAATTGAGTCATTCTTTGGCTTCCAATAAACGACAAGTTGGAACTGTTCAGAAAGTTTTAATTGAAGGTCCATCGAAAAGAAATCCAGAAGAATTGTGCGGACGTACAGGACGAAACTCAATGGTTGTTTTCCCAAAAGGAAATCTGGAAAAAGGGCAATATGTAATGGTTGAAATTACAGAATGTACATCTGCGACCTTGCTAGGAAACGTTGTATCAGTTTGCGAATAAGATGAATGTTCAACAAGTAAAACAGCGTTTTGGCATTATTGGGAATGCCCCACAACTCAATCGTGCTTTGGAAGTTGCCATGCAAGTTGCTCCCACCGATATTTCTGTACTAGTGACCGGTGAAAGTGGAACGGGAAAAGAAATTATTCCACAAGTTATTCATCATTTAAGTGCAAGAAAACACGGTGAATACATTGCAGTAAACTGTGGTGCTATTCCCGAAGGCACAATCGACTCAGAACTTTTTGGACACGAAAAAGGAGCCTTTACAGGAGCAAGCGGAAGCCGACAAGGCTATTTTGAAGTAGCAAACGGAGGAACAATTTTTTTAGACGAAGTTGCCGAACTCCCCATGCCAACTCAAGTTCGTTTGTTGCGTGTTTTGGAAACTGGCGAGTTTATCCGGGTGGGTTCGTCAAAAGTTTTAAAAACGAATGTACGAGTGGTTGCTGCGACCAACGAAAACATGCAAAAAGCGATTTCAACAGGAAAATTCAGAGAGGATTTGTTTTACCGTTTGAGTACGGTTCCCATTCAACTTCCTGCTTTGCGCATACGACAAGACGATATCCATTTATTGTTCCGGAAATTTGCTCATGACTTTGCTGATAAATACAGAATGCCCTCTGTGAAATTGACTCCTGATGCCGTCACTATGATTCAAAGTTATGCTTGGCCAGGAAATATTCGACAGTTGAAAAATCTCGTTGAACAACTTTCCGTTATTGAAACAGAGCGCGAAATAAATGGAGTAATCCTTTCCAACTACCTTGTTGTTCAGCAGGAAACTATGCCTACAAAAGTTGGCGGTGGAGGAGAACAAAGCACTGATAATTTCTCCGAAAGGGAAATCATGTACAAATTCCTTTTTGACATGAAAAAAGACCTAACTGATTTGAAAAAATTAGTGGTAGAAATCATTCAACAAGGAGGCGCAGCAGTGATGAATGGAGAACAAAGTGCTTATGTGTCAAGATTGTATCAAGAAGTAAATGACAATCAAGGACTTTCTGCACGCATTTTACCACCTTCAAACAACGATAACTTCCGAACTGAAAACCACAATTTTTCGGTTGATGAAGAAGCTTATGAGGTACATGAAGAAGTTGAAGAATCGCTTTCTTTAGAGGATCGAGAAAAGGAATTGATTAGCAAAGCCTTGGAAAAACATAAAGGAAAACGAAAATACGCTGCTGCCGAATTGGGCATTTCTGAACGAACGCTTTACCGAAAAATCAAAGAATACAACTTGGATTTATGAGGTACATCGTTGTGTTTTTGTTGCTTTCTGTTTTGAGTAGTTGTTGGCCGACAAGTGTATCCTTTAAAGATAGTGGATCTATGCCTCCAGAGTGGAAAACCTTTTCAGTCAAAACATTGGAAGTAACCGCACCGAATGCCCCATTGAGTTACGGCGCAAAATTAACGGAAGAATTAAAAGACGGAATTCAAAATAATACGCGTCTTCTCCTCAACACAACTTTTGGAAAAGGTGAAATCAATATTGAAGGTAAAATCACTAATTACAGTGTGATGCCAATTGCCATTCAAGGAAACGACAATGCATCTCAAAACAGACTTACAATTGGCGCTCAATTTTCTTGGGATGTAACCAAACCGAAAGAAGAAACTGTAACTTTATCCGTCACGCGTTTTGCAGATTTTGACGCAAACTCCAATTTAGCAAGTGTTGAATCGCGCTTATTGTCGGATATAAATAGCCAAATTGTGCAAGACGTGGTGAATAAACTAATGAGTAATTGGTAATGTTGTCAACGGAAAAAATAAAAAGCTTCATACGTCAACCGGAATTAATTTCTTCGGAAGAAATACCTCATCTTTTAGAGTTGACGAGCATTTTTCCGATGAGTTCAACGTTTAAGTTGCTCTACTTAAATGGACTTAAAATCAGTGATGACATACGCTTCAATACCGAATTGGAGAGATTGGCAGCAGGAATTTCCGACCGTTCACAACTTTATTTCCTTTCCAAAAAATCCAAAGACTTCGTTCCTACAGAACAAACTTTCACCAATTCAGTTGCGCCAATCACACCTTTGGAAACAGTAAATGAATCTTTTTCCTCCGTAGAAAATTTGACTACTAAAGCTGAGGAAATTCCAGTTGAAAACAACGAACTTGTTAACGAAGAAAGTCTTCAAACCGAGGCTACTGAAACCCTGAATTCAGAAAATCAAACAGAAGAAATAATAATCGAGGAGAAAAATGAATTCCTTGCTACTGAAGCGATTGAGGAAGCTGTACAAAACGAAAGTATTTCGGAAGAAATTGAATCAAAAGTTGAAGAACCTTTCGTAGAAGAAATAATTGAAACGCCAACTGTTGACATTCAAGATGAAACTCAAGAATTGACTGAAAAAAGTGAAACAGAAATCGAAATTGAAGTTGCTCAGGAAAATACAGAAATCTCGAACCAATTCCAACCAATAATTCCTGAAAATATTGAACAAGCTAATCAAACACAGGGGCTAATTGAAGAAGAAAACGAAGTTGCCGCAGAAAATGAAGGTTTTTCCATTCTGTTAAGTTTAAATGAAGATAAAAAAGAGTCAAAAATTCACAGCATTTCAGAGAATGATGATTTATCCGAACTTTATTTAGCCGAGGCCTCTGGTCAGGATTATTTGTCATCCCTTCCTTATGAAGAGGAGGTGAATGAGGAAATTGAAGCAGCTATTTCCTTGGTAGAATTGGTTGGAGATGTGGAAATTGAGAAAGAAGAAGTTTTAGAAATAGAATCAAATTTTTCATTTACTGAAACACAAAATGAACCTACAGAAATTCAAACCGAGGAAACTCATTTAGAACAAAAACATGAACCTTTAACTATTTCCGCTAAACGTTCATTTACAGCTTGGTTAAAAGCTTCAAGTTTGCCTAAAAGTGAAAATGATAAAGAAGATTTAGTAGAAAAAGAAACAAGTTTTGAAGAACAAAAAACTGAGGACAATATTGCGACAGAAAGCTTTACAGAATTACCAATAATACAAGAAACTCAAGAAGAAGAAATTGTCAAAAATGAAGTCGTTGAATCAAATGAAAATGAATCTGTAATTGAGTTTATTCCAATTGAGCGACCGAAAAGAGAATTCTTCAATCCTATAAAAAAAGCAAAAGAAAGTTTGGACGAAGACAAGATGCCGGTGAGTGAAACTTTGGCAAAAATCTTCGTGCTTCAAAAGAATTATAGCAAAGCAATTTACGTTTATGAGCAATTAGGTTTGATTTTTCCCGAAAAAAAGAGTTTCTTTGCAGCCCAAATAGAAAATATTAACAAGAAAATCAAAGAATAACATGGATTTTTTACTTTCCGCAATCATCATTTTAGCGAGCATTTTGCTCATTTTAGTTGTATTTATTCAAAATCCTAAAGGTGGAGGTCTGAGTTCTGAGTTTGGTTCGCCTTCTCAATTAGGTGGTGTTCAAAAAACAACTGAATTTATTGATAAATTAACGTGGTCTTTGGCTGGTGCAATTGTAGTTGCAAGTATCGTAATGACGCTTCGCCAACCAAGAGCTCCAAAAGTTCAACAACAACCTACACAAACCGAACAACAGCAACAAAACCCTGCTGGTCAAAATGGTCAAGGTCAAAACGGACAAGGTCAGCCACAGTAAGATTAAATAAAACTCATTTAGAAAGTGTCAGTATGTCATAATGCTGACACTTTTTTTTTGGATAATATCTTGAAATCTGAATTTTTGACACCTCGAAGGCATTGGCATAAAATTCGACGTTAGGACATCGTCAAATTAAAAAATCTATAAACAAATATGTCAGTAAATTTTAAACCTTTAGCGGACAGAGTTCTGGTTGAACCTGTAGCAGCAGAGCAAAAAACAGCAAGCGGGATCATTATTCCTGACACAGCGAAAGAAAAACCATTAAGAGGTACAGTAATCGCGTGTGGAGAAGGAAAGAAGGATGAGCCAATGACAGTAAAAGTTGGAGATGCTGTACTTTACGGACAGTACTCTGGAACAGAAATCAAAATTGATGGGAAAAATTACCTCATCATGAGAGAATCAGACATTTACGGAATTTTTTAATTAACCCATTAAAATTTAAGAACAATGGCAAAAGAAATCTATTTTGACGTAGAAGCAAGAGAAAAACTAAAGAAAGGTGTTGATGCTTTAGCTGACGCTGTAAAAGTAACTTTAGGACCTAAAGGTCGAAATGTTGTAATCGGCAAAAAATTCGGTGCACCGCACGTAACCAAGGACGGTGTTACTGTGGCAAAAGAAATTGAATTGAAAGATTCAATTGAAAACATGGGTGCACAAATGGTGAAGGAAGTAGCTTCAAAAACTGCGGACATTGCAGGTGACGGAACTACAACTGCAACTGTTTTGGCTCAAGCAATTATCGGAGCAGGTTTGAAGAACGTTGCTGCGGGTGCAAATCCAATGGACTTGAAAAGAGGAATCGATAAAGCAGTGACTGAGGTAGTGAAAAACCTTCGTTCATTCTCAAAAGAGGTTGGTTCTGACAACGATAAAATCAAACAAATTGCAACGATTTCTGCAAATAACGATGAAACTATCGGAACGCTAATTGCCGAAGCAATGAAAGTAGTTGGAAACGATGGTGTTATTACTGTTGAAGAAGCAAAAGGAACCGAAACTGAGGTTAAAACAGTAGAAGGAATGCAATTTGACAGAGGTTATTTGTCTCCATACTTTGTTACGAATGCAGAGAAAATGATCACAGAAATGGACAATCCATTGATTTTAATCTGTGAGAAAAAAATCTCGAGCATGAAAGAATTACTTCCAATTTTGGAACCAGTTGTTCAAGCAGGAAAACCATTATTAATTATCGCTGAAGATGTGGATGGTGAAGCACTTGGAACATTAGTGGTAAACCGAATCAGAGGTTCATTGAAAATTGCTGCTGTTAAAG
>CAZWSY010000001.1:36811-51029 GCA_964636775.1 uncultured Lishizhenia sp. | reverse complement strand
GGCACCTGGTTTTGGTGATAGAAGAAAAGCAATGTTGGAAGATATCGCAATTTTGACAGGCGGTACAGTGATTTCTGAAGAGCGTGGAATGACATTAGAAAACACCACTTTGGATATGTTGGGTACTGCTCAAAAAATCGAAATTGATAAAGACAACACTACAATTATCAACGGTAAAGGCACAAAAGAAGCCATCGGAGCGAGAGTTGCACAAATCCGTGCGCAAATTGAAACGACAACTTCTGACTACGACCGTGAGAAATTACAAGAACGTTTGGCTAAATTGGCTGGAGGTGTTGCAGTTCTTTATGTTGGAGCGCCAACTGAGGTGGAAATGAAAGAGAAAAAAGACCGTGTGGACGATGCCTTAGCAGCAACGAGAGCAGCAGTTGAAGAAGGAATTGTTCCTGGTGGAGGTGTTGCCTTAATCCGTGCGATTGCATCTTTGGACAACCTACAAGGCGAAAACGAGGACGAAACAACTGGAATTGCGATTGTAAAACGTGCAGCTGAAGAGCCTTTACGTCAAATCATAGCAAACGCAGGTGGAGAAGGTGCAGTGATTGTACAAAAAGTGAAAGAAGGAAAAGATGATTTCGGATACAACGCAAGAACTGAAAAATTCGAAGAATTGTACAAAGCAGGTGTAATTGACCCAACTAAAGTGACGCGTATTGCTGTTGAAAATGCGGCTTCGATTGCATCTATGTTGTTAACAACCGAATGCGTTATTGCAGACGCACCAGAGGAGGGTAATGCAGCGGCAGCGATGGCCGGAATGGGGGGTGGAATGCCTGGTATGATGTAAAAGACTCTTTCTAAAGGGCTTTACTCATCGTTGCTTCAAAAATTTATTTCCTCAATTACACAAGTAAACTGCGGAATTAAATTTTATAATGCTTCGATTAAAGCCTTTTTAAAAAAGCCTTTTTAATATTGTAAAAAAAAAGAACCTTCGGGTTCTCCCTCGCATCAATCTTCCCGAAGCAGTTCGGATAGTGCGAAGCGACTATATATCGAAACCGTCTCAAGTAATTGGGGCGGTTTTTTAATCTCAGCGTCTGCTGAAAATCAAACCCTTTTATTCAATGAATTGATCACATTACAGAAAAGTATGACGTAAGGTTTAAATGATTCAACTTTTGTTTGTTAGCCAGAAACGAAGCATCTTTGTTTTCGCCGCGGCGAAGCAGTTATTTCGAAGTATTATTATGCATCTTCATTAACTGCGCCTAAAATCTGCCTCGTTTCTGACTTTTTCAGCAGACGCTTTTTAACTAATTATGCATATGCAAAAACCAATATTTATCGCAGGTTGTGGTTGGCTTGGAGAGGCTATCGCAAGGGAACTTCACAATGAAGGAGCTGAATTTTTAGTAAGTACAAGAAATGAAGAAAAGGCTAATTCCTTTGTTCAAAATGGTTGGAAAACCCTAAAATGGACTTTTGACAATGGACAAGTTTTGTTTCCGAAAGAAATGGATTTTTCAATTCCTTACACACTCATCATTGCCATTCCACCATCCTCATTCGAGAACTACGGCAAATCCGTAGGCTCCATCATTCGACCGTTTCACCCATCAACGACAGTGATTTTTTGCAGTTCAACAGGAATTTATCCAGACGGGTGTTACGTAGCGGATGAAGAGTCGAATATTTTAAATGATTCACCACTTGCGCAAGCAGAAAATGCGGTAAACAAAAGTGGCAAGAAATACTACCTACTGCGTTTAGCCGGATTAATTGGACCGAAAAGACACCCTGCCAAGTTTTTTACTGACCGTGAAAACATTCCGAATGGCAATGCGCCGGTGAATTTAATCCAACAAGAGGACGTTGTTTCAGCCATACTAAAAATCATCAAGGAGCAACCCGAAAATGGCATTTACAACCTATGTTTCCCTGATCATCCCACACGTTCTACCTATTACAGTTACGCCTCAAAAACCTTATACGGAAAAAGCGCTCATTTCCTGGAAGAAGGCGAAGGGAAACTAATTATAGGAGAGAAAATCGAAGAGCAAACGAGTTTTAGGTATAAAACGGATTTGTTTGATTTGGGGGGGGGTTTGTAGAATGCGCAACCAAAAGATTTATTTTCATTAGTGTTGTTTTACAGCGATTTCCTTTACAATTTTATAAGAATAAGGAACAGCGTCTTCTATCCAATATTTAATATTTATTAGTCCGAATTTCATTTTAATGGCATCGTTGTTCCACACATTAAACCCATCAATTGAACCATAGGTAATAAGTTGCCAACGTTTATTTTGCTTGTCGTAAATTGGATCTTCGGGGCCGATTACAATCCGGTAAGGGTCAGAACTAGGGGGAATGTAGGGCTGGTTTGAAAATAAATTAAATTGGTTGTGCAAATTAAAAAATATAAACGTATCTTTTCTTGATACATCATTATAAGTATGCACTATTTCCATATCATACAAATACATTCCTAAAGTATCGTACACCTTATAATTACCCGCAATTTTCTCCCAACGTGTTGGCTCGGAAGGAGCAGGTGGAACGGGAGTTTTGTCCTTTGTGCAGGAAAACAAAAGCCCAAAAACTAAAAAGAAAAACAGCTTGACTTTCATTAATGTTGTTTTACGGCGATTTGTTTGATGAGTGTGTCCAAATACGGAACGGCATCTTCTATCCAATAGTTTATGTTTGTTTTCCTGTAAATCAGTTTAATTGTGTCATTGTGGAAAACATTGTTAAATTTGCCACTTGAATCATAACCAAAAATTATCTTCCATCTATTATCGAGTGAATCAATCAACAGATTATGATATCCTATTGAAATATAATAACTCTCAGGATTTGTTGGAGAAGATTGAAGTGTAGAAAAAGAAAATTGACCGTCAAAATCAGTATAATGTAATGAATCCAAAATGTAACCACTTGCCGTTACGGTTCGAGAATGAGTTATTGTAAGGTCATACAAAAATTTAAAATCAGCATCATAAACTCGATAAGTGCCTATTATCTTTTCGTATTTTGCAGGTTCTTCTTGAGGTTGCGGCGGAACGGGAGTTTTATCTTTTGTGCAGGATAAAAGCAAGCAAAAAATAAAAAATGAAAGTAAATTTAGAGTTTTCATAGTGACATTTATGGTTGCTTTACATACACCTGCTTAACATTTTGATCTACGTACGGAACAGATTCTTTTATATAATATTTAATATTAGTGATTCTAAAGAATAAAACTATTTTACCTTCTATTAGGTGATTTTCTGTAATTATAGAATTTGAGTCATCAGTTAACCTATTTAAAAACCAATGATTGTTTTGGTAATCTCTTATTGAATCCCTTATCCCTAAATTCAAAAAGTTTTCATTTATTCCTTCCATAAATAAAAAGTCATAATCCATTTTATTACAAAGATTTCGAATTCTGATGTTCGGAGTAGTATAACCTGAGGAGTTAATCTTTGTAAAATACTCCATTTCAGAATCGTACAAGTAATTACCCAAAGTATCGTAAACTTTATAATGACCCACAAATTTCTCCCAAGTTTTTTCAGGAATTGGGTTTGGTACTGGCACTATGTCTTTGGTGCAGGAGCTTAGTATTAACAAGCAAAGCCAAAGAATAAAAGGTGTAAGCGTTTTCATATTAGTTCGTTTTGATTTTTAATTTACTGCTTGACATACACCTGCTTGACATTTTCATTTACGTACGGGACAGACTCATTGATATAGTATTTGATGTTTGTAATTCGAAAAAAAAAAACTATTTTATTATCGATAAGGCAATTTTCTTTTTCTAAAGATAAAGGATCGTCTAAGACATTAATAAACCAATGATTATTTTGATAATCCTTAACTGAATCAGATATTAATAAATTTATTTGTGATAAATCAATACCTTGCATATATTGAAATTCATAATCCATTTTATTCATAAAATTTTTTATCCTTAAACTATCATTGTATAAACCATAAATATTTATACCTGAGTAATGTTCAATTTCTGAATCAAATAAATAAACTCCTGTCGTATCGTAAACTTTATAATGACCCACAAATTTCTCCCAAGGTTTTTCTTGAGGTTGCGGTGGAACGGAAGTTTTGTCCTTTGTGCAGGAAGAAATGCTTAGACAAACAATCGAAAAGAAAAAAAGAAATTTAAAGTTGAACATGGTTATTTGATAAAAGTACTTGTTTTTCAATCAATTCTTAAATTTCATTTGCTGAAACTAAACTTTTCTACATCCCACAGCAATACGATGCTTTACTAGAAATCAAAGCAAAATATAAGATAAAACATGACCAAATTTTTAACATTTAAAAACCGTAAAAAGGCGTTTAAATGAATATTTATGCGGTTTCGTTGAATATATAAATCTAATTTTAAGCATTTGTGCTTTTTATGAAATAATCGCTCTCAGGGAAATCACAAATAAATTTTCCACATTACAAAAACCTGAGGATGAATCGATTCTTTGAGGGGAATTGAAAAGGAAGGGGGAGTTTGGTTGGGAAGGGATTGGTTTGGTTTGGGGGAGAGGTAAAAGGTGTAATGAATATATCATTGAAACGATTTACAAATTCACACGATTTCCCACGATGCATACTTCTACCAATGCATTCGTTTCGGTTGATAAACAAATCCGCAACTATGTGAAAAATTCTTTCGGTAAAATAAAATGTTTCTATCGTCGTGAAATTTTTGACAATTCATACCAGTTTAAAACCCACAAACAGGTTCTAGAATTATTTCAAATTCAGAATCGGCTCTTACTTCAAAATTATTAAGCTCAACAGAACTTGAATAATACAAGTCTATTTTATTTTTATCAGTAATGTGAGCAAGTGTACCACAATTGCCAACGATTACATTCTTTCCAAAATAACTTGTTTTGGGATAACTTAGGTTACAAAAAGTTTGATCAATACCCACTGCATAACACGATAAGAACTGCTTTAAACCTCCTTCTAATGCAGAGTGTATCCTACCAATCTGACAGGGGCTTAATGCGTGTTCACCCGCATAATCCATGAAGTTATTGGAACAATACGTAGGTGAAGTAGTATTCCAATCACATGCAGGATGTTGAGAACAATTGTTAGACTGAGTTATTTCCCATGCTGTAGGCGTATCGGAACAAAAATCATCACATGCAGTGTTTATTGGCCCACCTCCTTTATCAACAGGAAAATTAGAACAACCGGTGCCACATTTTTGTCCACTATTCCAAAGCACTGTATGACTTAGCGTTAATAAATGACCTAATTCATGTCCTGTTGTGGTTGCTCTTACCCAATCCTGTATTCCAACTCCACTATTCATTTCATCAATGTACTGCCGCCAGTATGATCTAACGTCGGTACATTTACCAACACTAGGATTATACGTTGCAGAAATGTCAGAAGCATTTCCACCTGCACTCGCTAAACTGTGTGAAATAAAAATATTCATTACATTGGGTTTATCCATACCGTAAGTTGTAAATTTCCCACTCAAATTGCCATAATTATAAAATGAATTATCCGAAACAAAATATACAGCATCTAAAACGAATCGATAATTTTTAGGTAAAATCGGTAGGTTATTTCCAACTGGTAAGTTCAACTGATAATTATTCCCGCACATATTGTTCATTAAACTGACATGATTGCGTGCATAATCATAACCAGTAAAAGGTCTTCCATCTCCATCGTCATAAGAGCGAAAATTTCCTCCTCCAGATGAATTTTGCATAAAATGAAAATTGACCCTTACGATTTTTAAATCGTTTATTGATTTGTTTACTCCAGATAAATTATCGTCAACTGAGGACTGATTAGTTAAACACTGAATTGTTTGTGTCTTTGAATAAAAAACGAACAAAACTATTAAGCTGATGAATAAAATACCTTTCATTTCTTTACAAATTTGATAGTATAAATTTCTGATTTTGTACCTAGCTTAATGATATAACTTCCGTTACTTATATTGGAAATATCGATACCTTCAAGTGATGAATTCTTCTTTGAAATAACCACTCTCCCGTTCAAGTCGATTATGTCCAAATCGGCTGAGGCAATATCCAAGGTAATATTTATTAAATCCGATCCAGGATTAGGGTAAACAATCGGGTTAGATTTCTCTGAAATTGTTTCTTCAAGCCCTAGAGTAGTACTAGTTAAATAGTCACAATTTTGGGAGGGAGAAACGCCGTTAAAATGTATAGTTCCTCTTATATTGTCAGTATAACAGAATATACCACTAAAACTATATTGCGAAACACAAGTAACTATACTACTTGGGGAAGGATACAAACTTAAACTAGGACCAATTTTTCCATAAAGATGACCCAATCCCCACCTTCCCAAACCTGGTAAATAGGATCTCTTCAAGATAAGGTTTTGAACTACATAGTCATCCTGCTGAGTTACTGTTAATGTGTCGTCGATAAAAGCGGAAGGTTCTGCCTCACAAATCACATAATCGTTGTAGTAATTTACAATAAATTGATCGCCAATTTGGGCAGACAAATTATACATGAATTTGAATTCGCCCTCGTGATAAATAAAAATACTGTCATTGCTCTCTCTTAGAAATAAATAATTTGTATCTCTTTGTACTCTAGAATGTACAGTCCACTCAGGTAGAATGTAAATAACCTCCACTTCCCGATCTCTAATTATTTTGGCTGTGAAACCGTCTATTTCTGTATCTCCCTGATATTCAAACACATTAAACACTGCTGCCCAAGGGGTGTCTCGTCGGTAAACCCACGTAGCTCCATCAGGGCACCAAGGCGCAGTATCGGGAACTTGGGCCTTGCTTAGATTTGAAAAACTCAAAAATAAGCAGAGGTAGAATAGTTTTTTCATTTTTTCTGTTTTAAACGTTCAATTTCTTTTTCTAATTCAATGATTCTAGCATTTTGCTCCTGCATTGCATTAATAATCAAAGGAATAAATTCGGTATAATTTAAACTAAGGTAACCTTTTTCATCCTCTGAAACAAGATTTGGATAAGATTTTTGAATCTCTTGAGCAATAAATCCATAATGCAACTTGTCGTCAAAATTGTAATTGACCTCATTTTCTTTGTTTACATTGACAGACAGGGAATCACCGAGTTTTAGATTCTGTTTTATAAAATTGTATGAATAGGTTTTAATTCCAAGTAATTCATTTAAACTACTCGTTATAGGTGTTATGTTTTCTTTAAATCTTTGGTCTGAGGAATAGATAGTAGAATTCACTCTTAAACTACCACTTATCCACATTCGATAAGATGCATCTCCAGTATTCCCAACCCCAATATTTCCATTATCCCGAACAAAAAGCAAATAATTCCCCCAATTTGCTGTTGGCCAAGGTTTCCATAAATTAAAACCTTTAGGAGTACAACCCGTGCAATATTCAAATGCAAAATTTCCATTATTCGGATTTCCAGTACCTTGACCAAAAGATAATATTTTGTAACCTGTATAACCTATTTGTATGAATTCATCATTTCTAACTTTGAATTGACCCTGAGAAAATGAATAAAAATAGGTTGAGAAAAATAACCCCAAAAACAATAACTTTTTCATAAAACATGATTTTAAAACGCCCTACTTCTTTTCAAGGAGTGTTCAGGTCAAATTTTTCTCCTTCAAAAAACTGAATATCAGTTCTATGATTTAAACAAGATTCAAAAATGAAGGCGCCACTATTTTGAACTGGTCAAAGCAAAAAAAAAAAAAAACATGACCAAATTTTTAATAGTTAAAACCCTTTAAATGGCGTTTAAATGAATATTTATGCGGTTTAGTCGAATATATAAATCTAATTTTAAGCATTTGTGCTTTTTATGAAATTGAAGCTATAAGAGAAGTTACGGAAAAACGCATTACGAATAAAAACCTAAGGATGGTCTCGAGGGTTAAGGGTTCTGGAGTTGGGAGACTCAACACCTACTATCGCTTCGGTACATACCTAAGAAAACCATGAAAAACATACACATTCACCCAACAAAAAACAATCAAACATCAACAAGTAAAACGGCAACAAAAAGTGTAATTTTGCGTCTTGAATTTATGTTGAAGTTTTACGTTGTTTTATTCATCTTTTTATCAAGTTTTGGTGTTAGAGCTTCACACATTATTGGCGGTGATATTTACTATGATTATCTCGGCAACAATCAGTACCGTTTTTTTATCACACTTTATCGGGACTGTAATTCAACTGGTGCAGAATACGATATGCCACTTAAACTTTCTGTTTATCGCACACAGAGCAATCAATTACACCAAAATGTTGACGTTACTTTTCCGGGTGCGATAGTTTTGCCTAACACTTTTAATAATCCTTGTGCAACACCACCAAACAATTTGTGTGTTCAACGTGCAATCTATCAAATTGTCTTAACACTTCCTCCTATTCAGGGAGGTTATACTGTTTCTTATCAACGATGTTGTCGAGGCCCAAACATTACTAATCTTGTCAGTCCGGATGATACTGGTTTGACTTTGACCACACAAGTTCCAGGTTTAGAGACTAATGCTTGGGAAAATTCAAGTCCGCGTTTTACCAATTACCCACCAATTCTCCTTTGTAATAACGACCAACTCAATTTCAATCACGTTGCCACCGACCCTGATGGAGACCAGTTGGTTTACTCTTTAGTAACTCCTTTTTCTGGTGCAACTGCAAACGCCCCGGCTCCACAACAAGCACCTCCCCCACCCTATTTTCCTGTAAATTGGGAAACAGCATACTCGGCGCAACAACCTCTTGGACCAGGGTCTTCAACCGTTATTAACGCAAATACAGGAATGTTGGTGGTGAATCCAAACATGGTTGGTTTATTTGTTGTCGGTGTTCGCGTTCAGGAATACAGAAACGGCGTATTGATTGGTCAAACTGTTCGTGATTTCCTTTTCCGCGTATTCAACTGCAATATCACACTTTCAGCCATTCTGCCAACTCAAGAACAACTTCCAACTTTCGTGAACTACTGTCAAGGGCTTACTGTGAATTTTGTAAACATTTCTTATGGAGGGTCTGCTTATGCTTGGGATTTTGGAGTTCCAAACACAACATCGGATGTCTCTAGCGCACTTACTCCTTCTTTTACATACCCAACATCAGGAACTTACAATGTACGCTTAATTGTAAACCCAGGAGCGAATTGCACGGACACCGCCTACATGACAGTAACAGTAAATGAACCTTTTACACTTTCCTGGCAAGCACAAGATTCAGTGTGTATTACGAACAATAATCTCAATTTTACAAGTACAAGTTCGAACCCATCGGCAGCTCTATCGTGGCAATTTCCACAAACTGCATCTCAAGCTACAGCGACGGGTTCAACAGTAAACAATATCAATTTCAACCAACCCGGCTTTCACACCGTTCGATTGAATGGAACGGCCGGAGATTGCGTCAGTTCTTTTGTTGATTCAATTTATATTTTCGGAACCCCGACGAGCGTATTCCAAGTTCCGAATCAAGTACAATGTATTGGTTTGACAGTTGCCTTTCGAAATTTTTCAACGAATTCCTCCAATTATTTTTGGGATTTTGGAGTGCCAGGCTCCGATACCGACCAAAGTTCAGTTTTCGAACCAAGTTACACCTACTCTACCCCAGGAACCTATAACGTCAGTTTAATCGCAGGCTCAACAGGTGGATGTATGGACACTTCGTCTCAAACAATTCAAGTGAATGAAGCCCTTCAAATGTCATTCGTTCACAGTGATTCGCTTTGCCTAACAAGTGGATTGTTTGATTTTGACGCAACAGTTTCTGGTCCAGCAAACACACAATTTCTTTGGAATTTTGGTCCGACAGCAATTCCGCAAACTGCAACGACGGTTGATGTCGAAGGCGTTCAATATACCGTTCCTGGTGTTTTTCCTGTTTACCTTGTTGGTTCACATAATGGATGTCGTGACTCGGTAAAATCCAACGTTTTTGTTTATGGAGAGCCGAGTATTGCGTTTGATTACGTCAAAAAATTGCAATGTGCACCATCAACCGCAACTTTTGTGAATCTGAGTGAAACAGATGCTCCAGCTATTTTCACTTGGAAATTTGGCGACAGTTCGACCGCCTTTGAAGGAATACACGCCTCTCATGTTTACAACGAAACGGGTGTCTTTTCGGTCACTTTGACCATGATAACTTTAGCAGGTTGTTTGGACACTTTAAGTTTGACTTTGGAAGACATTGTAACTGTTCACCCAAAACCAATCGCAGGATTTCAAGTGAACCCTTCGAGTGTTGACATTTGTAATAGTGAAGTAGAATTTATCGACCAAAGTATTGATGCCACAGGACATTATTACTTTCTACAAGACCGAACTTTAATGACTACCGAACCTAACTTTACTCATAATTACACCATTTCTGGCGCGGATTACCCCATGCAAGTTGTAGTGAATAGTTTTGGATGTAAGGATTCTACGGTTAGGACAGTTTATGTTGAACCTTTTGTTTTATACGTTCCGAACACTTTTGTACCCGATGGGAATAATGTGAATGAATATTTCAAAGCAGTTACAGCTTTTGATATTGACGAATGGGAATTGCGAATTTTCAATCGTTGGGGAGAATTACTTTTTGAATCTTTTGATTTGGACGAAGGTTGGGATGGAAATTTCAATGGAAACAAATGTCAAGATGGAACTTATTTGTGGGTAGCAAGATACAAATCCTGTGACCAACCCGGAATTTGGAAACGCGACAAAGGTTTTGTGAATTTACTTCGCTAAAATCGGATCTCAGGTTTAAAAATTACGCCCATTAATAATCCAATTATTTCGAAACCAACTGCTCTACAATTCTTGCCACAGCAGGACAAATCATCGTGTTATTGACAGTCAATTCTAAAATCTGGTGCATATTTTTTCGATCCGTGTGAGGATATTCACGACAAGCCAAAGGTCGTACTTCGTAAATACGACAAGTGTTATCCGAATCAAGAAAAAGACATGGTGACTTTTGAAGAACGTAATCTTGCTCTTCATCCATTTTCAAAAATTGCTCAATAAATTGGGACTCCTTAACCTTTAAATGTTTGGAAATACGCCGAATATCAGCGTCACGAAAAATCGGACTCGTTGTTTTACAACAATTCGCACACGTCAAACAGTCCATTTTAGCAAACTCTTTGTCATGTAAATTATGGAAGTTTGAGTCTAAATTTTTCGGTTTAGTTTGTTTCCATTTTTTGAAAACTTTTTTAATCTCAACTTGATTTTCTTTGGCAGAGGCTATACTTGTTTTGTCTTTTTCGTTCACAAATTCAATTTGAACGAAATTAGAAAAACTTTAAATCAATAAGTTGTGTAACTTGTGATTTCACCGGAATCATGAACTTCGCCTGACTGTAAGTAGGAGGTCCAAACGAACCCATTGCATTATTCGAAAAAGCGAAACCTTCTTTGGGAATTCCTAAAAAATTTTGATCTAAAACTTGATTATCGTTTTCATCATGAAAAATACCGAAAGCATATTCTCCAGCAGGTAAACTGTCAATCGATACAATCATTGGATCTTCATCGATTAACAAAAAGAATTCTTTAAAAACTTTCGAAGGATCATTAAAACCTTCTGACTTGTTGTAAAGCGCGATATTCATTTTTCCATTTTCATTTTTCATACCTGAAATTTTGATAATCAGTTTTGAAAAATTGTTTGTTGAAGTTTCTGACGAATCAAGTTCTTCAATCGGTTCTGGATCGGGTTGAGTTGTAGTAACTTTCTTTTTACAAGCTACCAAAGGAAGCAACGCTAAAAAGAGAATGGAGAGGAATTTTGAAGTTTTCATGTTGCTAATTTTGAGCAATGTACAAAGAAAACAATTAGCTATATGTTTTGTTCGTTACAGTTCATTTAAAAAAAAATAATTGAATCAAAATTTACACTATAAACTAAAAACCAGTAAACCAAAAACCAAAGTTAATTAGTAAATCACGTCCTTAAACCGCTCATACAATAGTTGTCTTTTCTCAACTGATGCAGCAATTTCTTCACCGTTTTTCATGACTACGAACCCGCCATCTTTCTTACTGATTTTTTCCACACATTGTAAATTAATAAGATAGGAACGATTAATTCGCATAAAGTCAGCTGAATCTTCTAAGCCTGCATATTCAGATAAGGTTTTTGAGATAGTTATTCGTTGTCCGTTGGAAAAATGTACGTGGGTGTAAGCACTGTCTGCTTTGAAAAACAATATTTCACTTAAATCTTTAATCAAAAGTCCTTCAGCGGTTTGAATGGCAATACGTTTAATTTCAGGTTGCTCAAAGTTAGACTTCAACAATTGAAATCTCGACAAGTTTTGCGCTGAATCAGCAACCTTTACACGATCAAACGCACGACTTAAATGCTCAATTCTTGTTGGCTTCAAAAGGTAATCAACAGCTGCTAACTCAAAGGCTTTCAGCGCATAATCATTGTAGGCGGTAACAAAAATAATACTGAAATCAACTGCGGATTGGTCGAAAAAACCCAAAATATCAATGCCCAAATAACCAGGCATTTCAATATCTAGAAGAACTACGTCGGGCTTAATGGAATGAATCAATTTAACTGCGTCGGGCAAGTTTGCGGCCTCACCAACCACTTTAATCTCATCAAAATTATTTTCAATCATTCCGCGAAGAGCAGCTCTCGCATTCAATTCATCATCAACAATAATTACTTTCATTTACGGTGTTTTTTTGTTTGGAATCACGAGTGTAATTTTTGTTCCGGCAACTTTTTGTTCCTTCACTATATCTTCGTGTTTGAATGTAATTGGCTCGTGGTAATAATTACTCAAAAGCCCTAATCGATTTTCAATGGCAGACAAGGCAAAAGAGGTAGGTTTATCTTTTCTTTTAGCATTCAATTCATTTGCAGCTTTCCAACCTATTCCATTGTCAATTATCAAAATCAGAAGTTGGTGTTGGTCGTTTTTTTCGAATATAATTTCTAATTTTTTCAATCCGTTGATATGCATTAACCCATGTTTTATCGCATTTTCAACAAAGGGTTGAATGATCATCGAAGGAATCATTGTTAAGTCTTCAATGTCACTTCTTTTTTCAATCGAAAACGAAAAATCCTCTCCAAACCTGAGTTTTTCCAATTCCAAATACAACTTTAAACTTTCTATTTCATCCGAAATTGAAATTTCTTGTTTGGAGGATTGGTCTAAAACCTGACGTAAATGATCGGAGAATTTGCTCACGTAATCTCCTGCTTCGTTAATTTTCTTACTGTAAATTAATCCTTGAAGTGAATTCAAAACATTGTACAAAAAATGAGGATTCATTTGGGAACGCAAGGCTGTTAACTGAGAAAAAACAAGACGCTCCTTGAAAAGCTGTTGTTTGCGAAAACGACTTTGAGTGTATCGAATTATGGACAATACGAAAAAAAATATACCGATTGCAGTCAAACTTAAAAACCACCACGTCCACCAAAAAGGTTTCGTAATTGAAAAAGTATGTTTTATTGTGCTTTTTGAATCGTTTTGGAAACGCAATTCAAAAGAATAATCTTCGGGTTGTAAATCGAAAAAATCAAGTGATGAGGTGGAAAGCGGTAATGTTCTCCAATGCTTCATTTTAGGAAGAAGACGATATTCAAGTTGTTCGGTTTGTGCACGTCTAAAAGCCGTTAAATGCCAATGAAAACTGATATTGTTTTTATTGAAAGGCAATTCTGCAGGTCTTAAAAGTTGTGCCTTATCGTTTGCAAACCAATCGGTGAAAAATAAATTTTGATTAACATCCTGAAATTTGGATTGCGAATTGGAAACACCAACTAATCCTTTGTTTGTCAATAAGTAAATGGTGTTTTCCGCAATCCAGATATCAGAGAAAACGAGGTGTTGAATTCCTAAGCTTGCACTTAAATTTTCAAACTTACTTTGTCCTTTTCGCAAGCGATCAATTCCTTTGTCGTGAACAACAAAAACAGAACCATCAAACTCCCGTAGTTGCCTGCAAATTTCTCCTGAAATACCTTCGTTTACTTTCCAATGATTTAGAATTTGACCCTTTTCGTTGAAAAGAAAAACCCCGTTTTGTGTAGTACTAACCCAAATTCCTTTTTCATTTTCAATTATTGATGTTGCGAAGATTGGACGATTCTGTTTGTCGCGCCACAACTTTTTCCTTTCGTTCGTGTATTGAATGAGTTCATCTGAATAGCCGACAATTAAACCAGCCTTTTTGGAGTGTAAAAGTGTTCGGGTTCGTTGCTCACGTAAAACCTGAATTTCATCTTTTCC
>CAZWSY010000001.1:0-36711 GCA_964636775.1 uncultured Lishizhenia sp. | reverse complement strand
TTGTTGCTGATGACCAAACCTTTATTCGGAATGTATTCGAGATTATTAAAATGTTCTCCAACTTCATTTTTGAGTAAGTATTTGATTTTGAGATTTGGAATACAAACCAAACCATTATCCAATGAGCTTAACCAAAAATTTTCTTCATTGTCTTGCACCAAATCGGTAATTCGACGACCTTTTTCCAACCATTCAACTTGACCTTTCTCATTGATTTTCACAAAACCTTGTGTTGTGGCAGCACCAAAAAATTGTTGTTCGGAAACTGTATTTAAAACTTGAAATGGTATGGGTGAATAAATGTCAGCGAAGGGTTCGAAAATTGAATTTTCTAAACGATAAACTTTGGTAGCTCCTAATTCCTTATTAAACGCGTAAACCTTATTTTTCCATACCAAAAACCTACCTTTCGCAAATGGTAACTTCGAAATAAATCGACATTTTCCTTTAGAGTACTGAAATAAATTACCGTAAGCGTCCGAAACGTAGAGTTCACTATTCCATAAAAAACTTGTTTCTAACGAGGATTGTTCTCCGACTTTTATGGTGCTTCTACTTTTTGAATCAACTTTGTAAATCGCGTGATTCGTAACAACATAAATTGAAGTAGCCAATTCGTGCAATCCTACAATATTCTCACCTTCAATCGCTTTTGTAATTGAACTCACCTCAGACAATCCAGTAAGATTACCACAAAAAACTTGTTCCGAAAAGTTGCGACACCAGATTTTGCCGTCTTTCGCAACTAGCAGATTCGTCACAGAATTTGAATGATGATTAACAAAAGGAATTTTCTTGTAAACAACACCGTTAAAACTGTATAATCCTTTGTCGGAAGCCAATAGAATGGATTGATTTGGATGTTTTAGTAAATCATAAAACAAATCGGATGGACAGCCTTTTTCGGTGTCAATAGTTCTAGAAAATATGGGGTAATCTTGTGCGTGGAACCAAAAAGTCAACTCAATAAAAAACGTAAGTATTATCCACCTCATCTCAACAAATGTAGTGAAAGCAACTTGTGCATTTTTCAAACTTAAATGCAATTTAGTCAAATGGGCTTAGTTTCTTGTGAAAAGAAGAATTTAGGGTGTAGAATTGTTTCCTGATTTCTAAAAATTAAAGAAACAAAACTTCCAAATCCAAATTTATTTTCTGCACTTGTTCAATAGAAAAAAACGAGGAAGTATTGGGCGTGGTAATTATAACTTTTTACCCTTTAAATCCGCTCACTTCGACTTCGCTCAGTGCGGCGCACTTCGACTTCGCTCACTTCGACTTCGCTTAGTGCATCGCACTTCGACTTCACTTACATCGGCTTCGCTCAGTGCGATGCTTCAACCACCAAAATATAATTCGTCTTCTTTCCTTTACCTATTAAAACGTATTTATTATTGATTAAGGATTCAGCAGTGATAACAAATTGTTCATTCACTTTTTCTTTATTGACGGCAATTGCATTGGCTTTAAGCTCGCGTTTTGCTTCACCGTTGGAAGGTAGAAATCCGGTTTTGGCGGAAAGTGCCTCTACAATTGAAATTCCATCACCAAATTCTTCTCGCGAAATGGTTTTTTGTGGAACTCCCTCAAAAACAGAAAAGAAATCACGTTCACTCAACTTGCGCAAATCATCGGCGGTGGATTTTCCAAAGAGAATATTACTTGCTTCAATTGCTGCGTTCAAAGCTTCTTCACCGTGAACCCGAATCGTGATATCGTTTGCGATGGCTTTTTGTAAGGTGCGCAGGTGTGGTGCCTCAGCGTGTTCTTTTTCCAAAGCCTCAATTTCTTCCTTGGTTCTTAACGTGAAAATACGGATGTAATTCACTGCGTCGGCATCACTCGAATTTAACCAAAACTGATAGAATTGGTAAGGTGAAGTTTTGTTCGCGTCTAACCAAACAGAACCGCCTTCCGTTTTTCCGAATTTAGTTCCATCCGCTTTTTTGATAAGTGGTGTGGTTACTGCATACGCTTCATTTCCCGACTTTCTTCGGATTAATTCTGTACCTGTAACGATATTCCCCCATTGATCGGAGCCACCTAATTGAATGATACAATTTTTGTGTTTGTTCAAGTAATAAAAATCAAATCCTTGAACCAATTGGTAAGAAAACTCTGTGAATGACATACCGGATTCCAAACGCTTTTTAACTGAATCCTTTGACATCATGTAGTTTACAGTAATGTGTTTTCCGACATCGCGAATGAAATCGAGAAAACTCATGTTCTTGAACCAATCAAAATTGTTGACCATTTCTGCCGCGTTTTCCTTGGAATCGAAATCCAAAAAACGTGAGAGTTGTTCTTTCACACATTTTACATTGTGCGATAAGGTATCCTCGTCAAGCAAATTGCGTTCTTGTGACTTTCCTGAAGGATCGCCAACCATTCCTGTTGCTCCACCAACCAAAGCCACAGGTTTATGACCAGCTCTTTGAAAATGAACCAAGGTCATAATTTGCACCAAATGACCAACATGCAAAGAATCTGCAGTTGGGTCAAATCCAATATATCCAGCAACAGATTCTTTCATTAATGCCTCTTCTGTTCCAGGCATAATGTCGTGAATCATTCCTCTCCATTTCAACTCTTCAATAAAATTTTCAGGCATTTTTATTTTGTTAAATCCTTAAACACTTCTTCTAATGTCTTCTGCTCAATTTTTAGCGTAAGCACCAACCAATTTTCTTTTTGCGCGAATTGAGCAACATGAAAACGCAAGTCAACAGCGTCGGTGGTTTCCAACAACCAACCTTCTTTCACGGGTTGAACTTTGCGAACATGCGGAATTTTCTGAACTTGTTGTTTTGTAAGTTTTTTGTCAAACTCAACATAAACCGTTTGGAATTCTTGCGTTTGTTGCAATTTCCCAGCTTGTCCGTCGGCAACAATTTGTCCTTTCGAAATAATCACAACACGGTTGCAAATTGCTTCCACTTCCTGCATGATGTGTGTGGATAACATCACCGTTTTTTCTTTTCCAATACGTTTTATCAATTCACGAATTTCAACCAATTGATTCGGGTCGAGACCTGTGGTTGGTTCGTCTAAAATCAAAACTTCCGGATCGTGAATAATCGCCTGAGCCAAACCAACGCGTTGTCGATAACCTTTAGACAAAGCACCGATTTTTTTATGTTGTTCCACTTCCAAACCAACAGCATCAATCATTTCAGCAACACGTTTTTTTACATTTTTGATTTTGTAAATTCCACCTACGAATTCCAAGTATTCTTTCACATACATGTCCGTGTATAGTGGGTTGTGTTCAGGAAGATAACCGATAATTTGGCGAGTTTGTAGATTCTCGACATCCACTTTCATTCCGCTAACCAAAACCTCACCCGACGTTGCAGGAATGTAGCCCGTTATGATTTTCATGGTGGTCGATTTTCCGGCACCATTAGGACCAAGAAAGGCAACAATTTCACCTTTTCCGACAGAAAAACTTACATCTTTTACAGCTGCTTGTTCGCCGTAATATTTAAACAAATTCTTTACTTCAATAGACATTTAGCTGCGAAATTAGTATTCTGTTGACAAAAGAATTAATCAAAAACAATCTTCATTTCAACTCTTCGGTTTTTCTTTCTTCCCTCAGGCGTGTTGTTATCTGCAATTGGTTTGGTTTCACCGAAATAAAACACAGCTAATCTATCAGCTTGAACACCATCTTTTATCAAATGGTTTTTCACAGCCTCAGCACGTTTTTTCGAAAGCACCATGTTTGCATTATCGTCTCCAACATTATCAGTGTGACCTGAAATTTCAAGTTTCCAAGTTGGACGTTTAATAAGCACCTCCGCCAATTGATCTAAGGATGGTTTAGATTCTTCCTTAATGATGTCTTTTCCTGTTTCAAATTCAAGGTTATCAAATGCTGTTTGCAATACTTCGATAATTTCTTTTTCTATTTCCGTACAGCCCTTGTTTGCTACAGTACCTGGAGTATTTGGACATTCATCGTCTTTATCTAGAACTGTATCGCCATCCGTGTCAGTATAAGGACACCCATTATTTTCTTTAGGACCTTTTATAGTTGGACAACTATCGTCTTTATCTAGAATGCCGTCGCTATCGGTGTCTGGCCAAGGACAGCCACGATTTTCTTTAGGTCCAACGGTATTTGGACATTCATCCAAGAAATCAAAAACACCATCGCCGTCTGTGTCTGGACAACCTTGATTTTCGATAGGACCAGCATTTTGTGGGCAAGCATCATCAATATCGCGAATTCCGTCGCCATCCGAATCAGGACAACCTTTGTATTCTGCTTTTCCAGCAATAGTTGGACAATCATCTTCACCGTCAATTATTCCATCGCTATCCGTATCCGGACAACCTTTGAAAGCACGTAAACCAGCTACTTCCGGACAATCATCGTACATATCAGCAATTCCATCACCATCTTTGTCTGGACAACCTCTCAATTCAACTGGACCTGGTACATCGGCACATTCATCATCTCTATCCTTTACGCCGTCACCGTCTTTATCTGGACAACCTTTAAGTGTCCAAACTCCCGGGTCGATTGGACATTCATCCAATTTATCGGAAACGCCGTCTTTATCTCTATCGCGAGGCGGAGTGTATAAAACTGGCACTCTCATTCCAACAAAAAACTCAGCACCTCGTACTTTTCCACTGGCAGTTAAAAGGCGTAAATCCGTAAGTCCAGCAGTTAAAGGACCAAATCTCAGTGCCACTCCAGTTTTGAATCCACTGTACTCATTTATGGACATCGGAACATGTAAACCAAACCAAGCATAATCAAAACTTGGCGTGATAGAAAGTTGATTTGCGACTTTAACTTTTGTAGCTCTTTTGGAAGAAATAATGTTAAACATTCCCGTAGCATTCACATAAAACCATTTCCAAATGTGGTAATCCGCCTGAATACTAAAAGCAGAAGGCGTACGCATAAAAAAGGTTTGCGAGGTATTTTGATTCGCCACCCAATCACTAATACCATTTTGAATGGAGGATTGAATCAAAGAATCAATAACACCATCAAAATTCGTAAAGCTCGTTGCAGCTTCAAATTGAGTTAGATCGAAATTGGAATTTACGTTTACACTAAAATCGCGACTCAAACCACCTTTAGTAAATTTCATTCCACCGATATCCAAAACCGAGAATCCAACTCTTTCTTTGTATTTATTTTCATTTTTTGAATATAGTCCTTATTTTCCATCCATTTCATAAGTATGCTTTTCCCAATTTGGACGCCATTCATAAACTGCACCTAAATCCAAACCAATTCCGAATTGAGAGGATGGTTTTCTAAAAAGTTTATTAATTGCTCCTGAAACACCATTATCGAAAAAGTTGTCAAAGTTTTGTGAGTAACCGTAGGCAAAATCCCCGGAAAGATATTGCGAGGTATCCTTATTAAAAAGGTTGTAGGAGAAATTACTTGTGTACATGTAAGCCGCAGTGAAACCGGCTAAATGTTTGATTCTTCCACCCGCCTTTAAAAAGTGTTCTTTCTGATCTAAAACTACTTGTGAATAATTGAATCCAATTTCTCTCCAGGTTAAATGATTGATGTTCAACAACTCTTCATTTAATTCAATATTCCATAAATCGGGATAATCCAAGCCTTCTTGAGCCAAGTATGCCAGTTTTGGGTCAAGGTTATCAATGTTGGTAATGGAACGAACTTTTGCAGAAAAACCAACAGCAATTTTTGGGTTGATATGAAACATAAAGTTTAAAATGTCAAACTGAAAATTCATATTCAATCCCAGTACTTTTTCAGAGTTTTGGTCATAACGACGAATTAAATAACGGTCAATAAAAGTAGAATCAGGTTGCATCCAACCTTGACGAATTGTTGAATCAGAAAATGATTTCAACCACCAATAACTATCGCCAAACTGACTTTGTTGGGTGCTTCTCATTTTATCCGCATCGAAATAACCGAGATTTTGATAAACCCCTAGATTAGTGGAGAATAAATTCAAATCAAATTTAAATCTGCCATCAACAAAACTTGCCGGTTGTAAATCCGTTCCCATTACGCCAGCATAGTTGCTATTTTGAACCCCTAGATAATTTTGGGAGAACGCGTGGAAGCTTGAAAGAAATGAAAAAGCAAATAAAAGCTTTAAAGGAATTTTCATAGTTTATTGTATTGAATAAGGTTAGTACCCAAAAATGTGGTGATAGAAAAAGCATTTGTTCCAAAAGCACTCAACTGAAAAGCTCTCTCACCGTGTCGATTGTCTGCATCTATTGCAACGCCATTTAGGTCGAACAAATATATCCGATTTTGTAAACCGTCAAGAATTCCAATCACAACTTTTCCATTTGAATTTTGGAAAACCTGAATGTTTGAAACTTCACTTAACTCTAACTTTTTCTCCCATTTTTTTCTACCTGTGGCATCAAATTTTGCCAATACTGTCCCTGCACCTACCCAGAGAACATCATTATTACCTTCCCTTGAAACAACAATATTTTGTGCATTTTTCAACTTCAAAGAAAGTTTTTGTCCTCCTAACTTTTGAATATGAACTCCATTTTCATCCAATTTATAAAATGCTGGACCATCAGAAAGCAAAATTGTTTTTGATAGTGAATCAACAACAGACTCAAGAACTTTTGACTTTTTTACGAAATCCGTGTAAAGCAATTGATTTTTCGTTCGAACCCCAACAAAATCTCGGCCTTGAAACTTGAACAAGAAACTTTCTTTGATTTCCAATTTTGGTTTTATTTGCTTATAAATCCCACCTTTAGCACTAAATACAATTAAATGATTTGGTGAAGTAGTTACGGGAAAAAATATCTTCCCATCTGCTGTTGTATGCTGTAAGGGTAAAAGATTGTGGTTAACCGCAAAACGGTATAAAATTCTTCCGTTCGGATCATAAACTTGGGCTTCACCCTCCACTATTAAACTAGTTAAATTATTTTCTGCATTAAAAACCCCCATATTGACAATCGGTTGACTGTATTTCTTTTCCCACTTCAACGCACCATTCACATAACCAACTAATCGATTACTTTCGGTTGAAAGAATAACATTTCCACGTCCTGAACTTGCTGCAAAACTTATAATTCTTTCACCCGGATTCATGGCAAAATAATCATTGATTTTATCTTGCTTCAGAGCTATGTAAACGTCTTTTTGTTTCAAGTCTGTTTGCACCAATTTCTTACCTATTGTGGCTAATGTTTGTTGAACTTTGGAATCCACTTGCCTGTAAAGAACTTTTTTTGGTAAAGATCCAAAAACAAAGTTCATTTTTTCTTGATTCTGAGACATTGATTTATGAAGTTTCATTTCAGTTGCTATTGCCTCCAAGTAGATTTGAGAGGTTGAAAACAGCGCCACATTATCAATTTCTAAAATAAAAATTGCCCTACCGTCAACTCCAACTCTCATAAAGTCAAATAGCGCTATTTCATTGAATTTTGATTGATTTTGATTAAGTTCTGGTAAACCCTTTTGTTCATTTATTAATTGAATTGGACTTGCTTCTTCTTTGAACGGAAAAACTACTAAAGAATCTTTCCCGTCACTTAAAAGCACAAAACCAACGTCGTTCAGTTGGTGTAAAATACCAGTCTTGAAAGTTAAGTCCTTCTTTTTCGCGTACTCCTTTGAAAAATAGGTGTAGGAAGAAAAATTAGTAGGAATTAAACTTGAAAACAAACTTGCATCATCTTGCAATTGACCAAAACCTTTGTTTTCATTGGTTGATGTGTATTTATAAGTTTTATCCATTTTTTGATAAACATCCTCCACAAAAGCTTGACCATTTTCAAACTTAATAAACGAGTAGCTGGCTTTTCTATCCACCTCAGGCAAGCCTTTATTTTTAATTAAATCATCCTTGTATAAAATCAACATATTCAAAAGAAATCTTCCCTGAAAATCACCAAAAGTGAATTTCTTAAATTGATTCCGTTCATATTTAAACAGACCATTTTTAAAAAGCTTATCTATTGACTCTGCATCCCAATTATCGCGCTGTTTAACAACAATTAAACTGCGCTTAGAACTGATATAAACTGAAGCATTTTTTAACCTAGGTAGTAAAGAAATAACAAGCGATTGGTTTGTTGGAAGTACGCCAAAATTTCCTTTTTGCCAATCGACTTCGTTTTGATTATGGATAACAAGTATTTCACCGTCCTTTTCCCCAAAAAAGTGAGTAAAATCCTCTTTTTTATTTAATCCTACTAAATCAATACCAACGAAAATTGTCCAAGCGGAACAAAGAACAACAACAATAATAATTAAATACTTCTTCATAACTCAACACGCAAAAGTACTTTGGTAATCAGGTGAGAAGTTATGATTGCGTGTTTAAAATCAACACCAATATGTTTAATCAAATAAACTATACTGCGATAGGCCGCCGAGTAGATTGAAAGTCTTGCGATGATAAACACATGAACCGTGCTCGTGGATAGCGTTGCGATGTGCTTTAGTAGGATAACCCTTATTTCTATCCCATTGATATACAGGGAATTTCTCGTGTATTTTCTCCATAAACTCATCTCTGAAAGTTTTTGCCAAAATACTTGCGGCGGAAATTGATTGAAATTTCGCATCCCCTTTCACTATGGTCTTAAACGGGATATTCTTGTAATTTTTGAAACGATTTCCATCAACTATAATAAATTTTGGAACTTCACTCAACCCATCAAGTGCTTTGTGCATTCCAAAAATACTTGCGTTTAGGATATTCATTATATCTATTTCACTTTCAGAAACTTGAGCAACAGACCAACACAAAGCTTTCTCTATGATTTCGTCTTTGAGCAACATCCTTTTACTTTCGGTGAGCTGCTTCGAATCATTCAACCCGATAATTGGATTGTTGGGATTTAAAATTACGGCTGCTGCAAAAACCGGACCTGCCAAGCAACCTCTTCCTGCTTCATCACAGCCAGCCTCAAGTAATTCCCCACTAAAATTTTCTGATAATTTCGTCATTCACAAAGCTTGGAATATTTTTTGTAGTTTAGCCTGAAATTTTAAAAAAATAACCATGCAAAAATTGTTTTTTTCTTTGATATTCACGTTGGTTTCTCTAATTTCCTTCGGACAAGATGTTGCTAACTTTGGAACCTCAACAACAGTCAACCAAGGTAAGCAGACTGGAAAATTTGAAGTGAAACTTCCAGCTAGAGTTACGCCTGAGGATGTAGCCAACTACTCACAATACTACACCAATTTTTTTACAGTTTCATTTAACAATACTACCAAAATTGCATCTATTCAGATGGTTAACAATGATAGTCAAACCAGAAGAATAATTCTTCGTTTTTTGAGCTCAAATCAAATTTCTTTGGTCTCTGTTGATAATACTCCTTACGATCTTAACACTTTCTACGACAACTTCTTAAAGTAATGAAGCTTATTTCTTTTTCTATAATATTTTTACTCCTACTTTCTTGTTCAGGTAAATCAAATTCTGATTATAAAAATTACGGCCCATCTCAAGTAGATTCTACAAAAGCAATTTCGTTAGATGATATGCTGTTAACGCTTGAACAAAATCCTAGTGCGGATACTTTCACTTTTTATGCTCCTATTGAAGAAGTTTGTCAGGCAGCAGGATGTTGGGCAAACGTCAAAAAACCAAACGGAGAATTGATGCGTGTTCGTTTCAAAGATCATTTCCTAATACCACCAAAAACAAAAACTGGCGAAATTGCCTATTTCTACGGAGCAGCATATTGGGATACAATATCCGTTGATTTACAGAAACATTTTCTAGAGGATGCTGGAAAATCGCAGCAAGAAATTGACCAAATCACCGAACCTAGTTTCGAGTTAAACTTTGAAGCCGTTGGGGTTTTGGTAAAAAAAATTAAAAAGCAATCGAAATAATTAAAGACTTGAAATTTCAGGTTGGTAAACTCAAAAGAAATCATTTTAAAAAAACCAATTAACATTCGTTTGCTTTACTAATATGTTTAAAGTAATTTCGCGACCTTAAATTTTATAAAATGCCTTATCTATTCACATCAGAATCCGTATCAGAAGGACATCCGGATAAAGTTTCAGACCAAATATCTGACGCTCTTATTGATAATTTCATGGCTTTTGACCCAACGTCGAAAGTTGCTTGTGAAACATTAGTTACTACTGGTCAGGTTATTTTGGCTGGTGAGGTAAAAACCAATACTTACCTTGACGTTCAAAAGATTGCGCGTGATACCATCAAAAAAATTGGATACACAAAATCAGAGTACATGTTTGATTCCAATTCTTGTGGTATTCTTTCTGCTATTCACGACCAATCCGATGATATTAATCGTGGTGTTGAACGTCCTGACCCTGAAAATCAAGGTGCGGGTGATCAAGGTATGATGTTTGGTTATGCGACAAAAGAAACAGATAATTATATGCCACTTGCTTTAGATTTGGCACACAAAATCTTGCAAGAACTTTCATACATCAGAAATAATGAGCCTTCATTAATTGGATATCTTCGTCCTGATGCAAAATCTCAAGTAACTATCGAATATTCGGACGACAATGTGCCGCAAAGAATTGATACTATTGTGGTTTCAACCCAGCATGATGATTTTGATGAGGAAACGGCAATGTTGGCAAAAATCAAAAAAGATATTATTGAATTAGTAATACCACGTGTTAAAGCAAAATTAAAACCTGAAATTCAAGCACTTTTTACGGATGAAATTACTTATCACATCAATCCAACTGGAAAATTCGTAATTGGTGGTCCACATGGAGATACAGGATTAACAGGAAGAAAAATTATTGTTGATACTTACGGAGGAAAAGGTGCTCATGGTGGTGGTGCATTCTCTGGTAAAGATCCTTCAAAAGTTGACCGTTCGGCGGCTTATGCAACAAGACACATTGCAAAAAATGCAGTTGCAGCTGGATTGTGTGACGAAATCTTAGTTCAAGTTTCTTACGCAATTGGCGTGGCTAAACCATGTGGATTGTACGTAAACACTTACGGAACTGCAAAAGTTGACTTAACAGACGGACAAATCGCCGAGAAATTGGGTGAAATTTTTGATATGCGACCTTACTTCATTGAGCAACGTTTGAAATTGAGAAATCCGATTTATCAGGAAACAGCGGCTTATGGACACATGGGACGTAAAAACGAAGTTGTACAAAAAACATTTAAAGCGCCAGACGGAACTGAGAAAGTAGTTGAAGTTGAATTATTCACATGGGAAAAACTTGACTTTGTGGATAAGGTTAAATCTGCGTTTGGTTTATAATTCTAATAGAACAAAATAAATAAAATCCCAATTCATTTTTTGAGTTGGGATTTTTTTTGCTCGTTGAAATTTCCTATTACTTTTGATAATCGCATGAAGGAAACCCAATTCATTAAAAATAACAAAGAGAAATGGAAACGTTTTGAGCAATTAAGCGCAAATAGTTCATCCAATCCAGAAGAATTGACCAACCTTTACGTTGATATAACTGACGATTTAGGTTACGCGCAAACCTATTACCAACACCGAACTGTTCGCGTTTATCTCAATCAATTGGCACAAAAAGTTTTTTGGGGAGTTAATAAATTTAAGAAGGACACCTTTAAAAATCTTTTCGCGGAGACAATCGTCAGTATTCCAATCGCTATTTATCAATCTCGAAGAGCTTTATTGACTGCTTTAATTGCGTTTTTGGTTTATGCCGCCATTGGTGTGTTTTCTACTATTATCGAACCTGATTTTCCGCGTTGGGTGATGGGTGATGGTTATGTTGATATGACTATTCAAAACATTGCAGAAGGAAATCCGCTCAAAGTTTACGAAGACGATGATCAGCTTTCCATGTTCATGCGTATCACAACCAATAACATCGGAGTGGCTTTACTCACTTTTGTTGCAGGGTTTTTATTGTCAATTGGAACTCATTTTTTATTGTTCCAAAACGGAGTAATGCTCGGTGCATTTCAATATTATTTCCACACTAAAGGTTTGTTATTGACCAGTTTTCTCGGAATTTGGATTCATGGGGCATTTGAGATTTCAGCAATCGTTTTAGCAGGTGGTGCAGGCTTAACCATAGGAAACAGTTGGCTTTTCCCAGGAAATCAAAGTAGAGGTCAAGCGCTTAAAAATGGTGCATCACGAGGCATAAAAATCATGATTGTTTTGATTCCGTTTATCGTTGCGGCGGGATTTCTTGAAAGTTATGTTACCCATCATTACGACGATTTACCCGACTGGACAAAATGGGCAATTATTCTTTTTTCATTTGCATTGATGATTTTAACCTTTGTGGTTTGGCCCTTTGTAGTTGCTCAGAAATATCCCGAAAAAGTACATGAAGCTGAACCTTTGGCAAGTAACCGTTCTAAACCAATTGAAATGGAAATCGCACGTTCACTTGGTCAATTAATTCGAGACAGCTTGTATCTTTTTGGACAACAATTTCCTACACTTTTCCCACCCCTTTTTCTTCGAGTTTTTATTCCGATTTTCCTTATTGTTTTGACCCGCGCCTACTTTCATTCCGAGGATTTAGAAGTGACCTATTTTTACGATTGGTACAGCCACATTGGAATCATGACGGGTTCAAGTTTCAATGGTGGAATCGATATTGTTTTATGGCTCTCGTGGGTTTTAGGAATCGCATTCAGCGTTTATTTCACCCTCAAACACATTTCAACTCTTAACTCTTCACTTTTCTCCCGATGGTTGTCGGGACTACATTCTTCTCCCAATAGTTATCGGGACTACACTCTTCTCCCGATGGTTATCGGAACTACACTCTTCTCCCTTCACTCTTCACTGTTAGTTCTACACTTTTTACTCTCAATAATACTTCTTTCAGGAATTTACTACCTCTTTCCTTGGTATGTTTTTTTGTTTTTCACCCCATTCTTACCCTTTTTCTTGATGGTCCCAATTGTAGTTTTCCATGAGAAAATTGGTTTGTTCAAAGCAATAAAGCGCAGTTTTCAATTGAACAGCGTAGTTTATTGGAAAAGCTTGATTTTACTGGCGGTTTTGATGGTCGTTATTGGAATTCTCATGCAGCCAATTGCAGGATTCTTTTCCATTATTTTTGATAATTTCATGTCTGAACCTGCAATGCCAGATGTTTTGGATTGGCTTTGTAAATTAATTATTACGGGTGTTGATTACGCTGGTTTAGACGGCTTGTTTTGGTCAAATATTTTCCGTGAATTCATTTATTTGATTTTTACTTGTGGTGTAATTATTCTTTTGGCGATTGCGTGGAATTTGGTTTATCAAGACGCTATTGAAGAAAGAGAATCGCGCACTTTAAGGCAACAATTTGACTTATTCGGAAATCGAAATCGTCACCAAGAAACGGAACATGCACTTTAAATTATTCTTCCTTTTCCTGCTCATGTTTAGTTTCTTTTCCTTCGGGCAAAAGCTGGACAAAAGTTTTCAAAAAGAAAGTGAAACGATAAAATATGCGCCCGCCAAGAAAAGTAAAAAAGAAAAAAGACATTACTACCATTCCGGACCAGAGGACATAGAATACCACGATGGAAACACAAATGCTGTTGATAAAGATGGTTCCTATGAAGCAGTTTCGGATGACCAAATTCGTTCTTACAGAGACAAACAAAATAAAAAATTAAGGTCGCAAAAAAGCAGCTTGGAAGATCCAGAACCCATTGATATTCCAACTTTTGACCCGCCAGACATTGATGCGCCAGAGGTTGATATTGACCCCGACAAAATCCCAGACCCCGGAGAAATTTCGCCGAACACTTATCGAACTATTCTTTTCATTTTATTTATTGTTTTATTGGCTCTTGCGCTTTACTTTGTTTTTCGAAAATTTGGAATTAACCAACAATATTTCACCCCAGTTGACACGGAATGGCATCCGGAATTAACCCCGACAGACGATTTCTTAATTCGACTTCGAAATGCAGAAGAACAACAACTTTTCCGCGATGCGGTGAGGATACAATTCACTTTGGTACTTAAAGAATTGGTGCGTTTGGAGCGAATTCAATGGAAAAAAGAAAAAACAAATGCTTCTTACATTTACGAATTAAAAGCGGACGAGGACAGAAGAAAAATGCAAAAATGTGTTCATTACTTCGATTTGGTTTGGTACGGTGAATATGAAATCACACGAAAGGAATACGCTGAATTGAAACCGATTTTTGAGCAATTTTATGAATCTCTAAAAACACAATCGGTTGAATAAAAAGACGCTCATAGCAATTAGTGTCGCAATACCCGTTTTGGGTGTTCTACTTTTTCTATTGTTGCCGACCAACAACAATCCAATTTCGGGAACCTACACCTCTAATAATTGGAAAGAAAAATACAACTGGAGCTCTAAAGACCCACGTGGGTTGTACCTATTAAGTAAGGTATTGAAGTCTGTTCACCCAAAAAGTAAGATTTACACCGTTACTACTCCCTCTCAATTGGACTCGTTGTTCAAAACCAAAAAATCTGTCAATATCGTTTCTGTTGGCGACACTTTGGTTTTGACCCCACGAGAGCGTAAAAAATTAGACAAACTTATTTCAAGTGGAAGTACTCTCTTATTTTCAGCGAACCGCGCCAAATTATTGGACATTGAAAAAGAAAATGCTTTTGTCATTCAAACCTTTCATTATGCTCGAGGTGCAAAATTTAATTTCTTGGGAAATACACAGGAATTTTATTATTCAGAAAATGGAGATACAGTAGCTACGTGTTGGTACGGACTCGCTATTCCCAACCCCAATCCCAATCCTGAAATTATTTTGGTGCGATACAAAAATTTGGCGGTTTTCTCCAAGAGTGAATGGGAAAATGGCATGACTTACATCCACACTGCTCCCCATACTTTATGTAATTACAACCTTAAAAACAACGGATACAAATACGCCGAACATATTGTAAACCAATTGCCTAAAAACAAGGAAATCTACTTATTGGATATCGCGAGAGTGACGGGTCCATTGAATGAAGTTGAAGAATACGAACCGGAAGAAAGTCCGGGCTTACTAGATGTAATTATGAAAAACCCGAACTGGAGAAACGCTTTCTTGTTCAGCATTTTAGGTGTCTTTTTGTTCGCATTCTTCCGTTCAAAACGTCGTCGTCCATTGATACATGAAGCCGCTCCAAAAGTGAATACAACCCGTGCGTACATTGAAACGATTTCCTCAATCTACATGGGGAAACAACATCCTTCCAGTTTATTAGCACTTCAAAAATCCAATTTTTTTAATGCCATTCAGCGACACTTTTACTTGGATTTAGCGCGAGACAATTCTCTTGAAAACCTGAAACGTTTGTCGGAAAAAAGCAATTATCCACTTGAAAAATTGGAATTACTTGTCGGACATATTCGTGTAGAAAATGTGGAAGTGGATTACACCTACATTTATAAAGTAACTGCCATGATTGATGACTTTTACAAACATTGTGGCATCAAAAAAGAAATTAAAACAACAGCGCAAAAAGAACTTAAAATCTATCCTTGGATTTGGCCATCTTTTGGGATTTTAATAATTGGTTTGTGGTTGATTTTAAGCGGATTATATGAACTAACTAAAGCCAACGGTTTTGGGGTCATTATTTGGATTTTGGGAATGCTTGTGATTGCTTATAGTATCAGAAGAATTATGCGTCCTTTGGTTATTTTTTCCAATGAAAGGCTGACCATTTATTACCCTTTGAAGAAAGAACATTTTTTAATTGAAAAAATCAAATACAACCCAGAAAGTAAATTGTGGGAATTAAACGGAAAATCTTGGAAACCTTTCGTGCTTGATATGGATCCAAAAGACAAAAATCGAATGTTAAACTTTTACCAAAAACTAAAAAATGACGACTGAAGAACAACAAAATGACGACGCACTTTCTTTTGAAAGACGCAATGCAGACCTTGTTTGGGTGGCGCAAAAAGTGAATCAAGTTCGCGATGGAATTTCAAAATTCATCATTGGTCAACACGATATTGTAGAGTTGCTGATTGCTGGAATATTTGCCAACGGACACGTGTTACTTGAAGGTGTTCCTGGTGTTGCAAAAACATTAACGGCGAAAGTTCTTTCCAAAACTTTGAATATTGACTTTTCCAGAATTCAATTCACACCTGATTTAATGCCGTCGGATGTCATTGGAACAAGTGTTTTCAACATGAAAGATTCCGTTTTCAATTTCAAAAAAGGTCCGATTTTTTCGAATATCGTTTTGATTGATGAAATAAATCGTGCCCCTGCAAAAACACAATCTTCTTTGTTTGAAGTGATGGAAGAACGTCAGATAACATACGATGGAATCAGGTATGAAATGAGTTTTCCTTTTTTGGTAATTGCAACACAAAACCCTGTAGAACAAGAAGGTACATACAACCTTCCCGAAGCTCAACTGGACCGTTTTTTGTTCAAGGTGAAAATGAATTATCCATCTTTGGAAGAGGAAACTTTGATGTTACAACGTTACAAAAACACACAATCAACACCAGATTTAAGTCGTCCTGGTGTGGTGGATGCTGTTTTCACAATTGCTGAATTAAAAAAGGTGATGGAAGTGATGGAACACATTATTGTTGAAGACAATTTGCTGAAATACATGGCAGCGATTACCCACAAAACCCGCAATCACGGAAAACTTTTCTTGGGTGCATCTCCTCGTGCAACGATGGCTTTACTTCGCGCTTCGAAAGCAATTGCCGTTATTCGAGGGAGGGATTTTGTTACCCCAGAAGACATCCGATTTGTGACTCAACCCATCCTAAATCATCGCTTAATTCTTACACCAGAAGCTGAAATGGAAGGCTTTAAAAGCGAGGATATAATTGACGAAATTGTGAAATCAATTGAAGTTCCGCGTTAATGAACACACTGAAACATCTACTTCTTACCCCTAGGTTTTTCTTCTGTTTTGCCTTGTTGGTTGTCGCCTATATTTTAGGCTCGGCATGGTCGTTTATGGTAGGTGTTGCTCAGTTTTCATCGTTAATTTTTGGTCTTTTTGTATTCATTGATTTTCTACTCTTATGGCTTATTGTCCGTCGTCCTGAAACGAAAAGGGAATTTTCGGTAAGGATGAATTTGGGTGATGCCAACAAAGTAAAATTTGAAGTCGGCGAAAATTGGTTACCCAAACTTTTCCCTTGGTGGGTTGAACTCAATGAAGGATTTCCAAATGGAATTGCTACAACTTTAGTGAAGTTTAAAAAAAGAATTTCCAGCGGACAAAAAATTGAAATAGAATACCAACTGCAACCAAAAGAGCGTGGTACATTTCAATTCAATTCTGCTTACTTGTTTTTGAGAAGTGTTTTTGGTTTGGTTGAAAGGCGTTTCATTCTTGAATCGGAGGATGAATTTCATGTTTATCCGTCCATTCTTCAAATGCGGAAATATGAATTATTGGTCTTCCAACAACAAAAAACTGCCTCCGGAATCAAGCGTGTCAGACGTTTGGGTAATGCAACGGAATTCGAACAAATCCGTGATTATGTTCCTGGTGACGAACTTAAAACCATAAATTGGAAGGCAACAAGTCGTAAGAATGAACTTATGGTAAATCAGTACCAAGACGAAAAATCGCAAGCCGTGTATTGTGTTATAGACAAAAGCCGAACAATGCAAATGTCGTCGCAAGAAATGACCTTGCTGGATCATTCTATTAATAGTACTTTGGTGTTTTCCAATATTTGCTTATTGAAAGGGGATAAAGTGGGGCTGGTCACCTATTCCAATAAAATGGGAACACAAATTCCGGCTGAGCGCAAATCAGGTCAATTGAAGTTGATAATGGATGCATTGTACGCACAGAAAACGCAATTTTTAGATGCCAATTTCGAATTGCTACAAAGTTTGGTGAGACAAAAAATCAAAAATCGTTCACTCATTTTACTTTACACCAATTTTGAAAATGAGTTTGCGATGCGTAGAGCGCTACCTTATTTGATGCAAATAAACAAACAACATCTTTTGGTGGTAATCTTTTTCCAAAATACTGAATTACAAAATATTGCAAACCAAAACATAGATAGTTTACGTGAATTGTACGACAGTGTAATTGCGGAAAAAATGTTCGCAAGTAAAGCTCGTATGGCTAAAGAAATGAAACAAATGGGCATACAAACCATCTTAACCAATCCAGAAGAACTTTCGGCGCAAGTCATCAATAAATACCTTGAATTGAAGGCGCGAGGAAGATTTTAGAAACTTAAATCCATACACATGACCAACTCTATGAAATCATTAATCTTTGCGATTTTCGTGATGGTTTTCAACAATTTTTTCAGTCAGGAATTTCCGAAAGATTGGATCGGAAATTACAAGGGAGAAATGGAAGTCATTAATCCAAAAGGCTCTCAAAAAGTGACCGTTGAACTTCAAATTTTAACCATTAAGGAAAATGAAGCGTGGACTTACAAAATGACATACCTTCCCGAAAACCAAGAAAAGAGCGTGAAAGACTACGTTATTCGTAAAACTGAAAATGGATATGTGATGGATGAAAAAGACGGAATTCTAATTCAAATGGCTTGGTTGGGAAATGGATTCTACGACTACTTTGAATTGGACAATATGTTTTTTACTTCACGCCTTACAAAAGAGAAAAAAGGATTGACTTTTGAGTTGTACGGTGGGTCCAGAACGGAAAATGTTTCCAGAAATGAGGAATTGGACATCACTGTGACATCATTTGTTCCTCAATTTGTACAACGTGTTCACCTTAAAAAAATAAAATAATGCGACTTTTTATTCCTTTCATCTTATTCTTTTTGGTTTCGTGTAAAACCATTCAACCGCTTCCACCTGACCAAAAAGTTGCACCCGCACCGATTGAAAATCCGATTGTTTCCTACCTCAACATACCCGTTGAAATCGACTTGAAGAAGCAATTAAAGCAAGTTGAAAAAGATTTACCAAAAGCATTTTCTGGTGAGCAAAAGGAGTGTGAAGGTGTGAGTTTTGCTTATCGCTTTGAGCGCGAACCCATTGATTTTCAATACAAAGGAAGTGAACTTTACTATGAGGTTGACGGAAAATTTGAATTAAAACTGGAATACTGTCCAAAATGTCATTCGATGTGGGATCAGGGAAGTTGCACCGTTCCAAGGCTTTATGCCAGTTGTGGTGCTAATGGTGAACCGATGCGTAAAGTGAAAGTAGGCTACTCAACCTCCGTTGAAATTTTGCCGAATTATACCTTTAAATCCAATACAGACCTCAAAAAATTCGATATTCTTGACCCATGTAAAATCACTGTTTTTAAATACGATGCGACATCAGAAGTGAAAAAACAAGTTAAATCGCAACTGGAGAAATTAGAAAAGGATATTGACAAACAAGTTCAAAGTATCGACATAAAATCTTCACTTGCAGGCGTTTGGAAAGAGCTTCAACAACCCATTCAACTAGAAGGTTACGGGTTTCTTTTTCTTCAACCGAAATCTATTGCTTTGAGTAAACCTGTTTTCAAAAATAATGGCGTTGCACTGGAGGTTAATATGGCCGTTTCGCCTGTTGTGAACACCTTTAAACAAGAAGTTAAAGAAACAAAATTGCCGAACTTAGACACTTACAAAAAACGGGATGGTTTTGATATTTCGGTGGATGTTCGAGCTGGATATGATAGCATTAGTAAACTGGTAAACAGAGCATTACAAGGAAAAGTCTGGGATTTAAAAGGCAAAAAAGTGATCGTAAAACAACTTGCTTTGGAAGGAACTAACAACCAAAAAATGTTACTTAAGCTTGATTTTGAGGGCTCTAAGAAAGGAACCGTTTATTTGGAAGGTGTTCCGGTGTTAGATTCCCTTTCGCAAGTTCTATCGTTGAAAGATGTTGATTTTGATATAAAAACTAAAAGCGTTTTACTTCAATCCGCGAAATGGTTGTTCAATGATAAAATCTTGAATGAGATACAGAAAAATGCAAAAATTGATCTTAAACCTCTATTTGTGGATGCAAAAAATGAACTAAGTAAACAATTAAACAATCCACTTTCTCCCGAAATAGATATGATAGGGAAAGTTAAAGATTTGAGCTTAACCGCAGTTTTTTTGACTCAAGATGCCTTGATGATAAGGACGCGCTTCACGGGAGATTTGAAACTTAAAATGAAATAGAGCGTTACAAGGGATTGTGAAATACTGCTTCACCATACTTTTATTTTTGTTTACAACAGTATATTTTGCCCAAAAAAAGCAAGATTACAGTGTATGTGCAGGAAAGATTCAAATCAGTGCGAATAATCCATACACCATGACATTCATGGGTAAAAAAGGATTAGATAAAAATAAATTACACGGATACCTCAACGATATTGAAGTTTCCAAAAATACCATCTGGACTGCTTTTGAACCAGGTAAAAACGGAAAAATGCAGTTGAAATGTAAATCCGATATTGGTTCTTTTCACTTAGTAATTTTCAAAACAGCAGTTGGAGGAGGGTGCTTGGAGTTGGGATTAAAACGTGCAGAGCCTTTGTTTATTAAGACCAAAGCAGATTGCCGACAAATGGAAAACGTAAACTTGGATTTGGTTCAAGGTTTTGAATATGTAGTCGTTTTTATTGCTGAGCCAAAATCCAAAAAGTCCATAAACTTCGAATTGAATTTTCAACCTATGGACGAAAAGGGTAAAGATTACGTGGATACCTTAACCATGAATTTGATTTACGACAAAGCGAGACCAATTTATTCTTTTCATGTAATTGACGAAGTAAGCGGAAAACCAGTAACCGCGAGAATTTCGATTTCCAGTCAATCGGAAATTGATGGGACTTATTTCGCGAGTGACTTGTTTTTGAATCTAACACGAACACTCAAAAATGCAACGATAAAATTTGATGCTGAAGGCTATAATTCAAAGGATTTGAAAGAATATAAATTGGCGAGTCGTTCACACAAAAAAGACACCGTTAAATTAACGCCTTTTGTGCGTGGAACCATTTCCAAATTGGATGAAATATATTTTTCTCCTGGACTTGCACAAATCTTAGATGACTCTTATCCGCGCTTATTGAGATTGCGAGATTTCCTTGTGCTCAACCCACAAATCTCAATCGAAATTCAAGGTCACGTGAACGAAGACAAAAAACACGGTTTATTCTCCATGCGTTTATCAAAAAAACGGGCAGAACGCATTAAAGAATTCCTCATTGAATCAGGAATTAGTCCTGAACGTTTGAATGCCGTAGGATTCGGGAATTCCAAACCTGTTTTCGAGAAACCCGAAAATGAAGCTCAGAAAGAAGCAAATCGAAGAGTGGAAATATTGATTAGGTAAAGGTTTGAATCGGATTATTTCGGGCTTCGACTCCGCTCTTCGGCCTTCGACTCCGCTCTTCGGCCTTCGACTCCGCTCAGGCCTCTATTCCGCTCAGGCCTCTTTCTGCTCTTCGGCCTTCGACTCCGCTCAGGTCTCAATTCCGCTCAATAGAACGCAGGCTTCATTCTACTCAATCACCCCTGCCGCAACCGTATTGTTGGTGTTTTCATTAATTAAAATAAAAGCTCCTGTTCTTCGATTATTGGTGTACGCGTCAAAACTTATCGGTTCGGCAGTTTTAATTTGAACTTTTCCAAAGTCATTCAGAAACAATTCACCGTCACTTTCAATTTCATCAAAGGAATGAATATCAATTTTAGCTTCGATAGTTTTTATGCTTGCTTTAGTTCTAAAACTACTTTGTTGTAAAAGCAATTTTTGACCTTTTTGAAATCCTTTATTGTCCATCCAGCAAATGGTAGCCTGAATTTCATTTTCAGTATTTGGTAATTCTTGAGTGCGCACGATTGTACTTCCCCTACTTACATCTAAGTCGTCTTTTAAGTGAATTACAATTGGCTCACCTGCTCTTGCTTCGTCGACCTCTATTTGGAATTTTTCAATTTTCTCAATGGTCGTGGTGAATTCTTGAGGCAATACCCGAACTTCATCACCTTTAGCCAGCTTTCCGCTCAATAAAGTGCCAGCATAGCCACGATAATCGTGAAGTTCTGTGGTTTGAGGTCGGATAACATACTGGACCTGAAAACGACTTTCCGCAGCAATATTTTCACTTGGAATTTCTACATTCTCTAGGAAATCATAGAGTGTTGGTCCCTCAAACCATGCAAAGTTTGTTGATTTGTTCACCACATTTTCACCTGTTAATGCGCTAACAGGAAGGAAGGTTACATTTTTTAGCCCAATTTTTTTGGCGAATTCATGATAGTCAGCCTCAATGGAACGAAAACGTTCTTCGCTATATTCCACCAAATCCATCTTATTTACACAAATCAACAATTCAGGAATCCCTAAAATGGCTGAAATAATGCTGTGTCGCTTGGTTTGGTCTGTGATTCCGTTTCTAGCATCAATTAATATGATTGCCAAATCAGTATTGGACGCACCAGTGAACATGTTGCGCGTGTATTGAGCGTGTCCGGGAGTGTCGGCGATGATGTACTTTCTTTTTTCGGAAACGAAATATTTGTAAGCCACATCAATAGTGATTCCTTGTTCACGTTCGGCACGCAACCCGTCTGTGAGAAGCGCAAGATCTATTTCAGCATCAGCTGCTTTGGCCTTACTTTGGCGCGTTAAAGTGTCAATTATATCTGTCGAAATGGCGTTGCTGTCAAACAACAATCTTCCGATTAAAGTGCTTTTACCGTCGTCAACGTTTCCAGCAGTAAAAAATCTTAATAGTTCCATGTTATTTTAGTGATGGGTGAATAGTGAATAGTGAATAGTGAATAGTGATTAGTGATGAGTGAATAGTGAATAGCGATATGTGATTAGTGATTAATGAATAGTGAATGGTGATGAGTGAATAGTGATTTGTATTCGTTAGCGGGCTTAACTCTCAACATTCTCCGCTGTTGCGGATTTCAATTCTTAATTCTTAACTCCTAACTCTTAACTTTAAAAATACCCCCCCTTCTTCCTGTCTTCCATTGCGGCTTCGGAAATAGTATCGTCCATTCTTGTTGCGCCTCTTTCGGAAATTTTGGTGGCTTTAATTTCTTCGATAATATCATCAACAGTGTAAGCAGTGCTTTCAACGGCAGCTGTACAAGTCATATCACCAACTGTACGGTAGCGCACCATTCTCTTCACGACAACATCAGAAGGTTCTATTGTCACAAACTCGTTCGTGTTCATCAATTGTCCTCCGTCAGTAAGAATACATTCCCTTTCGTGAGTGAAATAAATTGAAGGTAGCGCGATGTTTTCCCGTTTGATGTAATTCCACACATCAAGTTCTGTCCAATTCGAAATGGGAAATACACGTACATTTTCGCCTTTGTCAATTTTCCCGTTATAGATGTTCCACAATTCAGGACGTTGCTTTTTCGGATCCCATTGCCCAAACTCGTCACGAACGGAAAATATGCGTTCTTTAGCACGTGCTTTTTCCTCATCGCGTCTTGCTCCACCAATACAAGCATCAAACTCGAATTCTTCAATGGTGTCCAATAAAGTGTAAGTTTGAAGCGCATTTCTACTTGGAAATTTACCGCGTCCGTCTTGTAATTTACGTTCGCGAATCGTATCCTCTACTTTTCGGACAATCAATTTTTCACCCAAGGTTTCCGCAAGATTATCTCTGAAATCTAATGCTTCTTGGAAATTATGTCCTGTATCAATATGTACCAATGGAAAAGGAAATTTACCTGGACGAAAGGCCTTTAACGCCAAATGTACCAAGCAAATACTGTCTTTTCCACCGCTAAACAACAATGCAGGACGGTCAAATTGACCAGCGACTTCTCTCAAAATATAAATCGCTTCTGCTTCTAATTGATCCAAATAATCCATATCTTCTTTAATTAAACTTTAAACGTTTATTGGAAAATTCCAATGATGAAGGTATTGCAGTACCTCCGTGCGGGTGTTATTTATGTAATCCACATTCTTTTTTGTTGTTGTCTTCCCACCACCATCGACCAGCGCGAAACGATTCTCCTTCTTGGATTGCTCTCGTACACGGCTGACAGCCAATGCTAACAAAACCTTTGTCGTGCAAACTGTTGTATGGAATTCGATGGATTGAAATTTCTTTCTTTACTTCCTCAAATGTCCAATTCGCAAGGGGGTTGGCTTTATGAATTTGACGTTGTTCGTCCCATTCAAATACACTTAAGGTACTTCTATTTTCAGAATGTTCGGCCCGCAAACCTGTAATCCAACATTTTACTCCTTGTAACGCGCGGTTCAAAGGTTCGACCTTTCTAATAAAACAACATTCTTTTCGATTTTCCAAAGACTCATAAAAACTACTTGGTCCTTTTTGAGAGATTAAATTTTGTACAGCGTTAGTTTCAGGGAAAAAGACTTCAATATTTTTTCCGTAACGCTCACGGGTACTTTGCAAAACACTGTACGTTTCTGGAAAAAAACGTCCGGTATCCAAAGTAAAAACACGGATTGGAAGATCTTGAGAAAAGATGTAGTGCGTTATTAATTGGTCTTCATAACTCAAACTTGTGGAAAAAGCAGCTTGAGCGCCGAATTCTTCCGCGATTGCAAGAATTAACTCTGGTAAAGGAAGATCGTTGTCTATACTTATGTTACTCATTTTATCCAATTAAGGTCATTAAAATAATTCTTAGGCTGACAATAATAACCACAATGCCAACCAACAACATCATCGCCTTAATATTCAGCTTCCTAGATAAATTTGCAGCAATTGGTGCGGCACAAACTCCTCCCAAAATTAATCCTAAAATAGTTTGCCAATGACCTGTTCCGATGATGGTTAAAAAGGTAAAAGAACTTGCAAGCGACACAAAAAACTCCGCTAAATTTACTGATCCTACCACCAATCTCGGATTTTTTCCTGATGCAATTAAAGTAGAAGAAACCACAGGTCCCCAACCACCGCCACCGATTGAATCCAAAAATCCTCCTATTGTCGCAAGAACTCCTGCTCTTTTTACAGCCTTTCTTTTTTGTTCTTTTCTTAAAACTTTTACAATAATCAAAATACCGAGGAAAAGCGTGTAAGTTCCAACAATTGGTTTAATGTAGTGACTATAATTTTCAAATTCGGTCAACAAATAAGCCCCAATTATTGCTCCAACCACTCCTGGAATGACTATCGCTTTAAAGAGTTTGTTGTGGACGTTTCCAAATTTTAAGTGCATTAAACCGGAAACACCACTTGTAAAAATTTCCGAAGCATGAACCGACATACTTGCAACCGCAGGAGAAATCCCAAAAGACAACAAAAATGTGGTGGCACTCACACCATAAGCCATTCCCAAAGCGCCGTCAATCATTTGTGCAATAAATCCACCGAGCATGAAATAGAGAAAGTTCACATCAAGCTCATTAAAAATGGAAACAGCAGTATGTAAAATCGTTTGTGGTGGAACTAGTGAAAGTAATACGTGACCAGCAACCATTATCGCTAAAACACCAAATATTGAAAAAATCACTTTTTTGGTATCGATTTCGTGCCACTTTCTATCGTGTTTTTCAATGAGAACTTTGGTCATTTTGTTAAGTTTTCCAACGCGAACCTCAACATCACCTTTTAATTTCTTTTGAAGTATGGCCAAATTTTCAACACTTTCACCAATCTCGTTCGGAAGAACATCTTGCAAAAACTCTTCCACACGTTTTTCATAGGAAGGCGATAAATCATTAGTTGAAACTTGAATCGACAACTTTCCTTTCCTCACCAAACGACCCAGAGAAAATTCCCTAACTTGGTCAGAATTGACAAATATTTTATGGGATTTTAGTTCTTGATAGAGGGAAGTGTCATGTTTTTCAAGCTGAAAAATTTGTAATTCATGGAAAAGATCATCGGTCAATTTCTCATGATAAGAAGCACTTACTTCATCTATTTTGTCCAATAATGTTTTGGATGGTGACAAACAGAAAATATGAAGTCTAGGACATTGCTCACTTGAACATAAACGCGAAATAAATTCCAAAATGAATTGCTCCGAACCTAAAACACCAAAACTGATTTCATTTAGGTCTAATCCAATTGAAGGATTACTCTTTGGGGTTATATTTCTTTTATTGTTAGTCAATTTTAATCACCTACTAAAACGATAGATATTATCTAAAACGGCGACAAAGTAAAATCAATTTATTTAATTATCAAAACATTCATCAAAATTAATCTTCTATCAAATAGGTAGATTATACCAAATTTAATGCACTTGGCAATCTACAAAATATCATGTAATACCCAATTTCACGCAGATTGACGTCTGTAAAATTCGCCCAAGCTGAAACATCATTTATCATCGTTGGTTTTATCCGACTAAATGAGCTTTTAAATCATTTTCTTTGCTCAACAAATCCTGAATAGAGGTCTTAGAAAGAATTTGAATTGTAACGTCTCTAACTTCGCGCATTACAGCGTTTAGGCCACAAGTAGCTTCATTTTCACACTCTTCACATTTTTCATAGAAATTTAGACTAACGCAAGGTAGTAAAGCGATTGGGCCTCCTGAAACACGGATGACATTGCTCAAAAAAATCTCATTAGGATGTTTAGCCAAATAATAGCCCCCACTTGCTCCTAGCCTACTGTGAACAAAACCTGCATTCCGCAATTCTACTAAAATCGCCTCGAGAAACTTTTTAGGAATGTTTTCTTCTTCTGCAACAGCGGAGATTTTTACTTTAGCTTTTGACTCGTAGTGTTTCGCAAGGTTGACTAACGCTTTTATTGCGTATTTTGACTTTTTAGAAAGCATGAATAAAAATTATTTTTCATTAGTGTCTGATAAAAAATCCCCACCAAAGTGAGGATTCTTGAGCATTATTCAACAATAACCACAATGTCGAATATACAAAGCGAAGTTAAATATTTTTTCGGTCAACTGATTTTCATACCGTTAAAAGGAATTTAAAAAAATCAAATATCACTGACAAGGACACCATATATCTAAACCGTTATGGATATATCTTAAATAGGTGAAAGCTAATTGATTTAAAAATCTAAATTGAACTAGAAATAATTTCTTCAACATAATAATCAAAACAAATCGTTCATCGTTAATTCGCGTTGTACCATACCACTATTCTCGTTTTCAGCGAGTCCGTATGTTGTAATAAATGTCAAGTGAACTGCCTTTTTAGTTTTCGTTTGTTGTTTGAATTCTTCCACTTTCGTCATCAAATTGAGGAGGTATTTTGAAGTAATCGCGAATAAGGATTCCGAAAACTTGATTTCAAAAACAGAAATAGTTTGGTCTTTTCGGTCGAAAACCAAGTCGATTTGCGCCTTTGCATTTGCCCATGAATAAACATCACTTTGAATGCCTTGTATTCCCAAAGCTTTTTTGATTTCGTCGATGTGCCACAAACACAAAATTTCATAAGCATAACCACTCCAAGCATTCATTTGTGGACTTCCCAAAAGTTGAATCCAGTAATCACTTTGCGTGTTTTTATGCTGCAAGAAATTAAAATAAAACAAAGTGTAAGCATCCATCAATTGATAGAGCGCATCACGTTGTTTTTTCCCTAGGGCGTAATATTTCCGGATGAAACCTGACAGTTCCAAGTCTTCTAAAATAGCACTCAAGGTTCCGCCCGTATTCGCTGAAATTAAGGAAGTTATCTCGCTCCGAGTTAATCCTTTGTTTTTTGTTGCCAACGCTTTTACAATTTCAAGGTATGCCTCGTGGTTGGAAAAAAGCGAAGCATACAAATTCTGAAATTCGTTGAACAAAACACTTTCTTCATTAAATAGTAAATCGTTGATATTTTGATCAATGCTTTTTCCCTTTTGCAATTGTGTGAGGTAAAAAGGAATTCCACCGAAAACCATGTAAGCTTTCGCCACTTGGTAGCGGTTCCATTGAATACCTTTTTTGGTTAAGAATAATTCGGTTTCAGCTAGTGTAAAGGGTTTGAGATGAATCTTATGCGTAATCCGATTGTGTAGTCCGCCTTTGTTATTGATAATTTTGTTGATAATCCAAGTTGAGGAAGAGCCACAAACAATGAAAATCAAATCGTTGCGTTCGGAAGCCCAATGGTTCCAAAAATACTCTAAAGCGGAAAGAAAATAGGATTTTTGGGTGTGCAGCCAAGGTGTTTCATCTAGGAAAACCACTTTTTTCTTACGTCGCGACTTTTGGATAATGATTTTCAAACAATCGAAGGCTTCAAACCAATTTTTAGGCATCGGAAATTCCTTTTTTCCGTACTCACAAAGTGATTTATGAAAGAGTTCCAGCTGTTGTTTGTTGGTAACATTGTTTACGCCAGTGTGATAAAATTCAAAGGTTTGAAAGTAATTCTTTATGAGGAAGGTTTTTCCTATTCTACGGCGTCCGTACATGGCAACAAAATTCGCTTCACTATTCCCCATAAGCTCTTGAAATAGTTGACGTTCTCTAAATCTACCGACTAATTCCATAAAATTATTATCAGCCACAAATATATATAAATAGATAGATGTGGCTGAGTATTTTTCTCTTATCTCTCTCAAAATACTAAAATATACTCAGCCATAAGTATATTAAAAAGTATAGATATGGCTGAGTATTTTTCTCTTTTTTCACTCAAAATATTAAAATATACTCAGCCATAAGTGTTCATAAAAACATAGTTATGGCTAAGTATTGACAAAGTAAAAATCGTGTAGAAAATAGATTTCTTACTTTTTTTTCAGGTTGGAAGAGAAAAAAGAAGCTTGGCTAACTATAAAAAACACGATTTCACCATTTTTTGAAGTTTCAGAACATTTTCAGAACATCGTGATTGAAGATATACGTGAATTAAAGCCAATATGTAGAGTTTTGCTTCGAAATAAAAAATTACAATTATGAAAAAAGTAGTACTACTAACAGGTTTAATGTTTTCCTTACTTGCGGTTTTAAATCGAGGAAATGCGCAAGAAAATTTGTTTTCAATTACGAATGCGTCAGTTGAATATTATTCTACCAAGTTGGCAACTATAAAAATTACGTTTCCGACCAATTGTAAATCATACGATTTAAGTGAAATAGGAATTTGGACTGGAAGTACTTCAGCGGCAGGAAATATTATTTTGGCTATTTATGATGAAGACGGTACAAATTTATTTGAATCCAACCCATTGACTGCACCAGCAGGAGAGAACTATGTAAGTACACCAATTACATCAGGAACTATCTTTTCTGAACCTGGTCAGTTGTTGCATTTGTCCATTTTAACATCAACTGATGCCGTTAAATACAAAGTCGTAGGAGGAACAACTCAGCCAAATTTTGATGGGATTTGTCAAACGAATAGCCTTACTTTAAGACACGCAGCCACCTATCCAACCCTACCAACTAATGTGACACAGTCTAATTCTGAATCAATTCTAGGGATTGCAGTTGGATTTGTGCTAAAAGGAAATGAAGTGAGTTTAGTTGATGTGAGTACAAGTACAAACAATTTCACTATTTCGGCTAATGCAACAGGAGCAACTTACCAATGGATTAATTGCGCAAATAACCAAGCGATTTCAGGTGAAACCAACCAAAGTTTTACTGCAACAACAAATGGATCGTATGCGGTTATCGTGACTCAAAATGGTTGTTCTGACACGAGCGAATGTGTAAGTTTCAACACTATTGGATTGGAAGAAAACAGCTTGCAATTGAGTCTTTATCCAAATCCTGTTGCCGAAAAGTTCAATCTTGAAGCTGGAGAAACGATTTCTAAAATTGTGATTTACGACCTTACTGGAAAAAAAGTCTTTGAGCAATCAATTCAGGCAAATGTTACAACTATTTCAGTTGACCAGTTAACAAAGGGAATATACACACTTCAAGTTTTTGGCACTCAAAAAAGCAATACCCTACGTTTTATTAAAGAATGAAACAATTTGATTTGGTCTTGAAGAAGTAAGCGTAAAAACGTCGGGGAAACTCGGCGTTTTTTTTCTCTCAAAATTCGTGTGGTCAAAGTCTAAAAATACACTTCACTAGTTTTGGTTTAATACCAATAAGGATGTAAAAAAACTTTGCTTGGAAAAGTTAAAATTAACCTCCACTGAGGCAGAGATAATTAATCAATATCCAAAACCCATCGTAAAGGATAAAACTCAGAATTTTTCTCACAACAAATAAATTTAGTGAAAAGCAAAATCAATACTTTTAAACTCATTGTTTATGAACTTTCTGACCACGAATCGCCTGTCCTCGCTTGTGGGAGCGACGCAGTCTATCCAATTTTATAAATCGATCTAAGGTTTGTAATGAACTCAGAGTAGTGATTTTAAAACCAAAAGTAATTCTGTACGTTTCCTTAATGAAATTGGCAATTCGATTTCGCTTTTCATAACGGCGTAGCCTCCTTCTTTTTTTACGATTCTATTCAAATATTTTAAGTTGATCAGAAATGTTTTATGTATTCTAAAAAATTGATGGTCGGAAAGTAAATCATCAAACTCCTTTAATGATTTCGAAACGAGCAAATTAGTTCCATTAATGAAGTAGAAATAGGTGTAGTTATCGTCCGCACGACAATATTCTATTTCATTTATAGAAACAATATGATAAGCATCATTTGTTGGAAGTACAATCTTTCCACTCCTACCATTTTGTACTTCGTCCTTGAGTACCTCGAATTGAAGATTTTGACTTTGAATAGAAATTACACGTTGAACAGATTTATTAAAATCAGAAACACTGACTGGTTTTAGTAAATAATCAAGAGCGGCGTAATTAAATGCTTTAACTGCATATTCATGAAAAGCTGTAATAAATATAACCTTAAAGTCAATCTTCGGTAGCATATCTAATATTGAAAAGCCAGTATCAGGTGGCATTTCAATGTCCAAAAAAACAAGTTGCGGTTTCGTCTTTTCGATAAGTTCAACTGCTTCTTTCTTTGATTGTGCAGTACCAATTACTTCAAGAGGTAGATTACTTGTTCGAATAAGTGCTTCTACAGATTTAATCCCTCGTGATTCATCGTCAACAATAACAGTTTTAATCATTTTATTTATATTGGAATGTATATACTAACGCTAGTGCCGGTAGGTGTTGCATTTGATTCACTCTCTATTTCAATCCAACCTTTCCTGCCCTTTATTTCAATTAAATTCAAACGTTCAATAATAATTGTAATAGCGTTCGATTGAGACAATTTTTCTTTGCTTTGAAGTTCGGAAACACCTTCAAATCCTATTCCGTTATCTTGAATACAAAAAACTAAATTATGTTCTGTTTGTCTGACAGATACTTTAATTCTTGGAAAGTTTTTTTTAGCAGTAGAAACTCCATACTTTATCGCATTTTCTATTATGGGTTGAACTAACATCGGCGGTATTGTCAATAGTTCATCGTAATCCTCGTCAATAGCAAATTCGTAGTCGAAGCTATAATTATATCTCACTTTTTCTACCAAGAGATAATTGTTCAAAAATTCAATTTCTTCGCGGATTGTGATAAAGGGTTTTCTTGAATTGTTCAATATTTGACGAACAAGTTTTGCGAAATCAGATAGGTAATTCAGCGCATTTTCAGTTTCCTTATCTAAAACAAGTTGATGCAATGCATTTAAAGAGTTAAAAATAAAATGAGGATTCATTTGAGCAGCTAACGCCCGTCTTTCTAATTCATTGATTCTAATTTCAGTCAAGTGTTTTTGTATGTCCCTTTCTCGAATAACTTGAATACGCCAAAATGCAATAAATAGAATAATCAAAATCGCTAAACTTAAACCGAGAATTTGAATACTTGTTTTTTGGTACCAAAGGGGAGTTACAGATAGGTAAGTAACAAGAGGTTTGCTCCATTCCGACTTGTATTGTTTTACACGGACTTCCATTTCATACTGACCAGGAGGAAGATTATAAAAAGAAATATTTCCACTTGTGTTACTTTGCCATTCTTCCTCACCTTTTAAACGATAACTATAGCTCAATAATTGTGGATTACAAAATGAAATTGAAGCAAATTGAAAAGAAAGAAAACCTGGTTCATAAAGATATTTGAAGTAGTTTGTCGGGGTTGAAAATATTGAATCATTTACCTGAAATGCCCTAAGATAAATCCGTGGTGGGTTAATAGTTGGATTTATATCTTTCCAATTCAAATAACAAACACCCTTATCCGTGGCAAAGTATATGTGTTGTTTTTCATCCAAATAGATATCTCGAACTTCATTTGAAATCAAACCATCAGATGTTGTAATGTTTGTTACTTCGAAAGTTTTTTTGTCAATAATGGATAGTCCGCTACTTGTACAAGCAAATACTTTATTATAACTGGAAACCAATCTGCTACAATGATTGCTAGTTAAACCACTTTTTTTATTTATAACCTTAAGTAGTTTGTTATTATTCAATAAAATGATTCCGCAGCCTTGGGTTGCAACCCAGAGCCCTTCTTCATCTGTATGCAAAGCAGAAACTCCAGCCTCGAGCAAACTACTTAAATGATTCAATGAAACAAACTCGTTTTTTGGGGTGCGCATATACAACCCATAAACCGTTCCAACATACAACTCATTTTTTACATTTAACGCAATAGAGTTACATCGTTTTGGAAAAAAGATAGAATCTGAAATTTCATTTTGCTGAAGATTATATTCATACAAATGTTGGGAAGAAACCAGCCAAAGCTTCGATTTTTGTTTGTTTATACAATAATTTTTTAAGGTGTTATAAAAACTGTTGCTACGAAAAATTTGGCGTTTTGAATTTGTGTTTTCCACCAAAAACAAGTTGTCACCAATATAGAAGCTACTGTTATTTAATTCAAAAATGTGCTTTATTCGATTTACATTATCAATATTAGGTTTCGATAAATTTCTGAAAGTTATTTTGTTGGTACGAAGGTTGTATTTCGCAATATTGCCGTTCAACAATCCAATGGTAAGTTCATCTGAACGAGGGTTCGTTAGACTAAAAGTTTCGTTTTGATTTTTCGAATTGTAAACCAATACATTTCTAAAATTCTTGTAGTTTTTGGGCAAACAATACAATCCTTTATTATGAGATGCAATCCAAAAATTTCCAGCATCATCTTGAATTATATGATTAGCCATAACATTTCCGAAAAAATTCTTCAATTCAAAATTGTTTTTGTTTGAATTAACTTCTTTTAGCTGAAAAACACCATCCCCGCCCGCAAAGAATAAGTTGTTATTGATCTTCGTTAGCATCACCGATGAGATGATTTTATTGTTGATTTTAAATCGAAATCTGGTAGTAATTTTCCCCTTATATATTTGATGAACTCCAGCCGTTGATAAATAAACAAGTCGATCTTTTTCCAAAAGGATAGGACAGGCATTGTGAATAAAATAGTTAGGTAATATAGTTTTGTTATTGGTGGAAAATTTTAAGTATTCATTTTTTTTATTGGAATTTGAAAGACAGGTGGCTATAAGGTTATTGTCAAAAAAGTTGTCCGAAAAGGCGAAAATCTCATTTTTGTACTGAGCCAAAATAAAGTACTTATCTTTTGATTTTTTCCAAAATACTTTTTGTTTTTTTTTGTCAAAGAAAAATAGTTTACGGGTGCTAGTAATGAAGTATATTCTCCCATTCTTTATGTCTTCTACACAATTCAACAACAATCCAACTTCCTCGTTTTTAACCCTATTTGCAATTGAAACTTTTTGTATTTTTCCTTTGGAATAAAAACTAAACTTTCCATTCGAACTGAGGAACCAAATACGATTATCAGAGTCTTCATAACACTTAAAATTTTCATTGTCGGCCAAACCTTCCTCTAAGGTGAAAGTATCCCAGTTTGAACCGTCAAAACGATTTACACCGCTTTCAGTGCAACACCAAATAAATCCCTTTGAGTCTTGCATGACGTAATAAACTGTGTTGTTGCTAAGACCGTCATCAACTGTAAAATTCAGGTATTGAACGTCATGTGCCCTAATTGCAAATTGTATAGTAAAACAAAATAATAAGCCAAATAAGGTTTTCTCCATTCGATTTTTCAGAAAAAACAAATATAACTGCTTAAGGAGGGGTTAATACATTTATCCAAACGAATAATGCTTGAGTTTAGGTTTCTTCCTTATTCGAATCTTAGCGTTAACTCAGGGTTTTCATCCTTTTTTATTGAAATGATTGCGTTAAATAAGTCAAAAGAATAAGACTCTTAGGTTAGATAATTTTGTTCGACTTCTTAAATCTAGTTATGAGCAATTTCAACCTCGTTTGTACATACAAACAATTAACAAAAATTCTTTTATCTACTCTTTTCGTTTCACTGTCTTCATTTTTTAGTGTAATGGCACAAGTTACCGAAACGTTCGAGAGTGCAACTGTAAATGCCAATAGCTTTACCAATGGTACATTTACCGCTAATCTATTACCCTCGGGCGGAAGTGGATTTAAAGTACAACAATTTGCTGGTTATGGATATCTCAGCAGTAATAGGTTTCTGGAATATATAAGTTCAAGTGCGGCTACTATAACCTCAACAACAACATTTAAAGTTGGTAGTTTGTATTTGTATCCATCAACAGATGGAGGAAGTACCAATCAGACCGTTGGTGTATCTGTAACTTTCACTGGAAAATTGGGTGGGGTTACACAGTTTACTTATACTCCTCCTTCTGCTGATTTTAGTGGGGCTAATTGGAGTAACGCCACTAATCGTGGTTTTTCATTAGTGAATTTTGCAACTCCAGGACACAACAATACTAATATTGATGAATTAACTATCGATATTGGAGGAAGCGGGAATTATATTGCTGTAGATAATTTTACCTTTACACCAGTAAGCGCAGGAACAACCATAAATTCTATCGTGAGAGGTACTCCTGTAACAGCTGCGACGAATGCCTCCACTGTAACTTACAACATTAATTTTGGTGCTAGTGTAACTGGATTAACAACTTCAAATTTTAGTTTAACTACTAATGGAGTGAGCGGGGCTTCAATAGGAACACTAAGTGGATCAGGTGCGAATTATACTTTAACGGTTAACACGGGAACTGGTACTGGGAATATTACTTTGAACCTCGCAAACTCAACTGGTTTGAATCCTTCTATAACAACTTCCTTGCCTTTTGCAGGAGAAACTTACAATATCGACAAAACCGGTCCAACTGTCGTAACTCAAAACGTCAATCTATATTTAAATAATTCTGGAACTGGAGTTTTAACTGCGGCTCAAGTTAACAACGGTTCTAGTGATCCGTCTGGAATTTTGAGTCTAGGAATTTCACAATCAAATTTTACGTGTGCTAATGTTGGGACTCCTGTAACAGTAACTTTGACTGTGACAGATAATCTAAATAACAGTAGTACAGGTACGGCTTCAGTTACTGTTTTGGATACTGTGCGTCCTATTGTGAACACCCAAAATCGGACTGTTTACTTAAATGGATTAGGTAGTGCAACCGTTTCTGCATTGCAATTAAATAATGGAACAAGCGATGCTTGTGGCGTTGCTAGTTTAAGCTCATCTCAAACAACTTTTACGAGAAGTAATGTTGGGACAAATACGGTTACTTTAACAGCAACAGACTTAAATGGAAATACTAATAGCAAAACAGCCACAGTAACAGTTATTGACCCTTTTGAGGTAACTTCCCTCCTATTAAGCAATGGAACGTTAAGCCCTACTTTTAGTAATACTACAACAAATTATACGACGAGTGTGTCGAATGTGACTTCAAGTATTAGCTTAACACCAACTATTTCTTTAGGTACAACATCTATTCAAGTTAGGGTAAATGGTGGGGCGTATTCAAATGTTTCAAATGGAAATGCTTCTGGATTTTTACCGTTAAATGTTGGAAGTAACTCAATTGAATTATTGTTGACTAACGGATTAGTAACTCCAAATACAACAAGAACATTTACCATTACCGTTACAAGAGAGGCAGCAACTCCAACGGTATTGACAACGGGAACTTTAAGTGCATTTAATTCTTGTTCTGGTAGTACCTCTGATCCACAAAGTTTTGCTGTAAGTGGTTCTAATTTGACAAACGATATCGTAATTACTCCTCCTAGTGGATTTGAATTATCTTTCACGTCAGGGAGTGGTTTCAATACATCTATCACACTTTTACAATCAGGAGGTACAGTAGTTAATACCACTATTTTTATTCGGATAGCATCGAACGCAACTGGTACTCCATCTGGAAATATTTCCTGTTCGTCAATTGGGGCAATAACTCAAAATATTACAGTTACAGGTACAGTTAACGGTGTACCAAATGCCTCTATATCCGCATCAAACAATGTTTCCTGTAATGGTGGTACGAACGGTTCAGCAACTGTTTCTCCAACAGGCGGAACACCGAGCTATTCGTTCATTTGGTCAAATGGACGAACGACAGCCACCAACGCTGGAATCGCTGCTGGAACTTATACGGTTACTGTAACAGACGCGAACGCTTGTACGAAAACGCAGAGCGTTACCATCACCCAACCTTCCGCCCTTATCGCTTCTATTTCATCCCAAACCAATGTGGCTTGTAACGGAGGTACGAACGGTGCGGCTACCGTTTCACCATCTGGTGGAACAGCTCCATATACTTACCAATGGTCGAACGGTCGCACAACGGCTTCCAACGCTGGAATCGCCGCAGGAACTTATACGGTAACTGTAACTGATGCGAACGCTTGTACGAGAACACAAAGTGCTACCATCACACAACCTTCAAGTATTTTCGGAACATTTAACAAAACCGATGCTACTTGTGCAGCGCCAACTTCTGGTTCAGCAACAATAAACGCAACTGGCGGAACTTCTCCATATACATACCTATGGTCAAACGGAAGAACTACTGTAGCCAACTCGGGAATCGCTTCTGGAACTTACACCGTAACCGTAACCGATGCCAATACCTGTAGTGC